>DASXBE010000126.1:0-13021 GCA_036491815.1 Candidatus Dormiibacterota bacterium
CCTCACCTCGTCGCCCTCGTGCAGGTGGCTGTAGTCGCCGAGGATGACCGCGCGGACCTGGTCCTCTTCGAGGTTCAGCGCCAGGCCGAACGTGTCGTGCGGAAACGCGAGCAGCTCGCCGGCCATCGCGTTCTGCAGGCCGTAGATCTGCGCGATGCCGTCGCTCGTCGCGACGATGCGCCCGACGTCGGTCGCCACGAGGCTCGCGTCGAAGTCCTTGAGCCTTGCTTTGATGACCTCTGAGATTTCTTTCGTGCTGATTCCCACTTCCCTACTCCTGAGAGGCGCCCACCAGGCGGCGGCGCAGCTGCTGCAATTTGGTCGAGACGCTGGCGTCGATGAGGCGGTCGCCGTACTGGAGCTTCAATCCGCCGAGGATGCGGGGGTCGACGACCACCTCGATCCTGACGTCTTTGCCGAGGCGGCGCGAAAGGTCGCCGGCGACGCGGTCGCGGTCCGCCGCCTTCAGCTCCACCGCCGTGGTCAGCGTGGCGCGGACCCGCCCGGCCGCCTCGTCGACGAGCCGGTCGTACTCTTCGGCGATCCCCGACGCATCGCGGACACGGTTCGACTCGATGAGGAGCTTCGCCAGGTTGGTCGCCTCCGCGTCGAGATCGTGCGGCGAGTCGGAGACGAGCGCCATCCGCTGGTCCACAGGGATCGTCGGGTTGGTCAGGACGGCGGCGACCTCCGCGTTCGCGAACAGGTCAGCGATCCTCGCCACGCGACGGCTCCAGTCCTCGGGGTGGCCTTCGGCCTCGGCCAGCTCGAACACAGCCCGCGCGTACCGCTTAGCGGCTGCCGTCGCCACTCGCTACCTCCGACCCACCCCACGAAATCTGCGATTTCGCGGGGACCCCGGGGTGCGTTCGGTAGGGCTGCAGTCTATTCGGCGCCACTCGCTACCTCCGAGATGGCGGTGTCGATCAGCTTGCGCTGCCTGTCGTCGTCGAGCGTCTCGCCGATCACCTTCTCGGTCGCCGCGATGACCAGGTTCGCCACCTCGCCGCGGACCGACTGGACGGCCCGCTCCCGCTCGGCCTCGATCTCCTTGCGCGCGGCGTCCACGGCCCGCCTGCGCTCCTCGTCCCCCTTCTGTCTCAGCTCCTGCCGCAGCTGCTCGGCCGACCTCCCCGCGGAATCGATCACGCCCTGGGCGGTCCTCCTGGCGTCCTCGAGCTTGGCTTCGGCCTCCTTCAGCCGCGCCTCCGCCTCCTCGCGATCCTTGCGCGCGGCGTCGAGCTGGCTCGTGATCTCACGCTGCCGGGCCTCGGCCACGGAGACGATCCACGGAAACACGGGCTTTGGTATGCCGAGGAACGGAAGGGGGACGTAGGTCAGGAACAGGACCATCAGCAGGAAGCCGACCAGCTCGACGATGAACGTCGCATTGAGGGTCAGCGGCCCCGCGAGGAGAAAGGTGGTCGTGTGGGTCACTTGCCGATGGCGAACACGAACAGCGCACCGAACGCCAGGTTGATGAAGTACATCCCCTCGACGAGGCCGATGATGATGAACATGATGCCCTGGAGCTGGCCGCGAGCCTCCGGCTGGCGCGCCACACCGTTGATGGTCGCGTTGCCCACGAGGCCGTCACCGATGGCGGCGCCGATCGCGCCTCCGCCGAGTGCGATGCCGAAGGCGATCATGGCGGCGGCGAAATGGTCCATTGCGCTCCTCCTAGTGTGAGTGTTCTGCCTCGAGCCCTTCGCGAGCGAGCCCGAAGTAAACCATGGTCAGCAACATGAAGATGAAGGCCTGGATCAGACCGATGAACAGGACGTCGAAGAGCTTCCAGATCGCGAGAAAGATCGGGCCCGTCAGCCAGGGGCCGACATAGGGCAGGTTGCCCAGCAGCAACGTGATCACGTAGATCATCAAAAGGCCCGCCAGGAGGTTTCCAAACAGCCGGAGCGCCAGGGTCGCCGGCTTTGCGATCTCCTCGATGACGTTCAGGACCGTGAAGCCCGCGCGAGCCCAGATCGGAAGCTCGAACGGCCGCGTCAGGTGATGCAGGTATCCCAGGACGCCGCGCCGCCGGATCGAGTAGGCGTTCACCAGGATGAACACGACGATGGCCATCGCCGCGGTCTGGTTGATGTCGGTGTTGGCCGGGTGGACGTTCGGGATCAGCGTGATCGGGAAGAAATCCAGGTAGTTCGCGATCAGGATGTAGAAGCCGATCGTGGCCGCGATCGGCACCAGGTAGGGCGCGTCTGGCGCGTTCTCGTCGGCGGTTCTGCGGACGTACGAGAACATCCACTCGGCGAGCGCCTGCAGCCTGCCGGGCCGGTCGGGCCGCAAGGCCCTGGCGATGATGATCGCGATGACCATGGTGACCGCGATCGCGAGCGCGCTCGAGATCACGCTGTCGTAGTTCAGCTGGCAGAACGTGCCGCATCCGAGATCGATCGTCGGATGGTTGACCGGCGCGTCCTCGGCGTGGATCATCGCCGCAGCACCTCCCTTGCCGCGAGGGCCGACATCAGGAAGAGCGACGCACCGATCCCGATCATGGTCAACCACGCCGACGCCGGCTGAACGAGCACGGCGACCAGGAGCGCGAGCACCGAGAGGATTCCGATCCGGGCCACGCTCAGAAAGCGGAACGCGATCCCGACCTCGGCCGTGCGCGCGGCGAGCAGCGCGTTGACGCCGCCGAGCCCAAGGCCGATGGCGAGCAGGATCCCGGCGCGCGGCTGCCCGCCCACCACAAACCCAAGGAACCCGACGAGCGCGGCCGCCGCGCACACGACGGCGGTCTGCCTCGGGGCTTTCGAGCCGCTCACATGTACCGTCTGACGTACCTCACGTAGACCAACGCCACCGCCGCGCCGATGCCGACGGCGAGCCCGACGAAGACAAAAAGAGGGCTGGTATGGAACGCGCCGTCGAGGACGATCCCGAGCACCATCGGCGCCACCACGGCAGCCGCGAGGGCCATCCCCAGGCCGGCAAGCTCAGCGCCGGTGGGCCCGTTTCTCGAGCTGCGCGCCACTCCTGACGTAATGCTAACGGGAACTCGGAGCGTCCAGCAGGCGGCCCAGGAGCGGCGCGCGGACGCGCCACCCCGTGTGCATCAGCAGGTCCGCCACGACCGTCGAGACGAAGACCGCGGTCACGACCAGGGTCACCGCGAGCACCCGGCCGTGGCCGAAAAGGGTCAGGCCGGTGGCCCCGAGCAGGGCGCTCGCGGCGTAGAAGACAAAGCAGGTTTGCCGCTCATCGAGGCCGAAGGCCTGTAGGCGGTGGTGCAGGTGGTTCAGGTCGGGGCGGGCCACCGAGGCGCGCTCCCGGCGCCGCCTCAGGATCGCCCAGGCCGTGTCCACGATCGGCACGGCGAGGGCCAGCACGGGCGCGGCCAGCGCGAACCCCACAGCGACCTTGGCGACACCAACGATCGAGATCATGCCAAGCGCGATGCCGAGAAAGTGGGCCCCGGAGTCGCCCATGAAGATTCGCGCCGGGTGAAAGTTGAACAGCAGGAAGCCCGCGCACGTCCCGGCCAGGGCGCCGCTCAGCTGCACCACCTGGACCTGCTGGAGCTCACCGGCGGCAAGCATCAGGACGATGGCGACGATCAGGACGACCCCGGCGGCCAACCCGTCGACGCCGTCCAGGAAGTTGACGGTGTTCTGCATGCCGAGCAGCCAGAAGAGGCTGACCGGGGCGACCAGGAGCCCGAGGTGGACGATGTGGTGCGCCACGCCCGGAAGTCCGACATAGGTGATCTGGATGCCGAAGATGAACACGGCCACGACCGAGAGGAGGACCTGGAACCCGAGCTTCACCAGCGGGCTCACGGGGCGGCGGTCGTCGACGATCAGCAGCGCCGTGGCCAGGCCCGAGACGGTGAGCACGCCCGCCGACTGGTCGTAGTCGCGAAGGAAGATCGTCACGGCGACGGCGAAGCCGAGATACATCGCGACGCCACCGAGGAGCGGCGTGGGCTTTTGGTGCGCGTGGCGCCCGCCCGGCTGGGCGATGACACCGGTCCGCCGCGAGAGCCAGATGGCGAGCGGCACGAAGAGCGCGCATACGGCGAACGCGACCAGCATCGGCCATACGCCCGGGAGCAGGTGGTCGCGAAGGCTGGGGAGGGCGCCGCCGCTGAACAGGTCGGTCATCGGGCGACCGGAACTCTAATCGAAGGCGTAGGGGACCGGAAACTTGCGGCACAGCTCGAGTGCCCGCTCGTGCACCGAATCCAGGGTGGCTCGGTCGTCGATCCGCTCCACGAGGTCGGCTATGCAGTCGGCGATCACCGCCATCTCCGCCTCTCGCATGCCGCGCGTGGTGACCAGGGGGGTACCGACGCGCACGCCGCTCGGGTTGAACTTCGAGGCCTCGTCGAAGGGTATGGAGTTGCGGTTGAGCGTGATGCCCACCGTGTCGGCGATGTCCTGCACCTGCTTGCCAGACCGCTTTTGCGGCCGCAGGTCGATCAGCATCAGGTGGTTGTCCGTGCCGCCGCTGACCAGACGCAGGCCGCGCTGCATCAGCCGGTTGGACATCGCCTTGGCATTGGCCACGACCTGCTTGGCGTAGACCTTGAATTCAGGTTTCAGCGCTTCACCGAAGCACACCGCCTTGGCGGCGATCGCGTGCATCAGAGGACCGCCCTGGATGCCGGGGAAGACGGCTGAGTCGATCGCCTTTTGCCGGTCCGCGCGGCAGAGGATGATCGCTCCCCACGCGCCACGCAGCGTTTTCTGCGTTGTGGTCGACGTGATGTCGGCGTGCGGAATCGGGGACGGGTACACGCCGCCCGCGACCAGGCCCGCGACATGAGCCATGTCCACGAAAAAGGTGGCGCCGACCGAGTCGGCGATCTGGCGCATGCGCTCCCAGTCCACGATCCTCGAGTAGGCCGAGAAGCCGCCGATGATCATCTTCGGGCGGATCTCTTCGGCGAGCTTCTCCATCGCGTCGTAGTCGATCCGCTCGGTCTCGCGGCTCACGCCGTACGAGTGGATGTCGTAGAGCTTGCCGCTGAAGTTCGCGGGGCTGCCGTGGGTGAGGTGGCCGCCGGCTGAGAGGTCCATGCCCATGACCCGATCTCCCGGTTCGCAGACCGCCATGTAGACGGCGGCGTTCGCCTGCGAACCGGAGTGCGGCTGCACGTTGACGTAGTCGGCGCCGAAGAGCTGTTTGGCGCGTTCCACAGCGAGCGTCTCGATCTTGTCGATGACCTCGCCGGTGCCGCCGTAATAGCGCCGGCCCGGATACCCCTCCGCGTACTTGTTGGTCAGCAGCGTACCCAGCGCCTCGAGGATGGCGGGGCTCGTCAGGTTCTCCGAGGCGATGAGCTCGAGGGTTTCCGACTGGCGCTTGAACTCCTTGCGGATGAGGTTCGCCACGTCGGGATCCTCACGGTCGAGGGCACGCAAGCTCATCGTCGTGATCGGGGCGGCCATACGTCGAATCGTAGAACCTCACCGACCGGCGAGATGAACCCGCCGATTCAAGAGAGGGGATCCCGCATTCGGCGGCGCGGGGCCGGGGCTGCGATCGGCCCAGGGTTCACACCGCCCTGGCGGCGGAGGCTCCAGCTGCCAGACCGAGGGCCACGTAGGTCGCCGAGCTGAGGCGGCCCACCCGCCTCTGCGCGACGCGACTCGCCAGAAAGCGCCGGCCGACAGCGCCGAGCGCCAGCACGTAGGAAAGGTCGACCACGATCGCGGTGGCGACGTAGACCACGCCCAGAACCCCGAACTGGAGGGCGATCGGCCGGGCTGGGTTGAGGAACTGGGGCAGAAACGCGAGAAAGAAGACAGCCACCTTGGGGTTGAGCAGCTGCGTGATCATGCCCTGAAGAAAGACGCGCCCCGCGGGCGCGCGATCCGGCACCACCAGGGAGCCGACCTCGCGCCACCGCTGCACGCCCAGGAAGACGAGGTACGCACCGCCGCCGAGGCGCAGCACCGTCAGGGCCGGAAGCGAGGCCGAGACCAAGGCCGCCACACCGGTGGCCGCGGCGATGATCCAGACGATTTCCCCCGACTCGATTCCAAACATGGAGGCGAGGCCCGCTCGCCTTCCCTGTGCCAGCGTGCGGGCCGCCACGTAGAGCACCCCCGGTCCCGGAGTCGCCGTCAAGAGTAGGGTGGCCAACGCAAAGAGAAGGAGTGTGGGCAGGGCCGGCATGCGGCTAGCCCCGACCGACCCGCCGGAAGCGCGCGGGACAGAAAGCTTCGGTTCCGTCGAGGCGCGACGTCATCAGCACCGTGTACCTGGCGGAGTTACGCCGTGCCTCGGGTCGCGGCGCCGCCCGCCTACCCGGAACGTGGGGGCCGTGGTCCAAGCAGCTCGGGCATCAGGATCGCCCCTTCGCGCAGCACGTGCGGCTCTGGGCCTGTGAGGTCGAGCACCGTCGAGGCGGTGCCTCCGGGAGCTGGGCCCCCATCCAGCACGGCCATCACGCCCGGCAGAGCGCCCGCGTCCTCGGCGGTCGTGGCCGGCTCCCTGCCATGGAGGTTCGCGCTCGTCGTCATCAGCGGGCCGGCCGCGCTGAGCAGGCCGAGCGCCGCTGTGTGCTTGGGGATGCGGACGCCCAGGGTGCCTCCGCCGATCGCGTGCAGGACGAGGGTGAGGGGCCCGGGCCACCAGCGGCGCATCATCTCCTCCGCCCGAGAATCGACGTGGACCCAGCCCTCGAGCTGCGACTCCGCGGCCACCATCAGGATCAGCGGCATCCCGACCGGCCTGCCCTTGATGTGGTAGACGCGCTTGGTGGCGACCTCGTCGTCCGCCGCGGCCCCGAGCCCATACACGGTGTCCGTGGGAAACGCGACCACCCCCCCGCTTCGGATCAGGCGCGCGGCTCGAGTGAAACCCGCGCGGGTCGGCTTCAGGACCATGCTTCGAGCACCCTCTCATGACCGCCGAGGTCGCGGTGCACCCGCTGAAAGGCGAAACCGCGTCGGGCGGCTTGGGTCACCGCGGCCAGAATCGATGGATCGACCTCGGCGAGCACATGCGCGCCGGGGTTCAAACGAGCCGGCGCATCCTCCATCAGTCGGGTGATCAGCGCCGCGCCGCCGGCCTCGGCGTAAAGCGCGCGCGCAGGCTGCGCCATGACCTCGAGCGCAAGCCTCGCGGTAGAGGAGACGTAGGGGAGGTTGGCGCACACGATGTCGAACGTGCCCCGCAGCGGTTCCATCAGGTCGCCGAGCGAGAGATGGACGCGCTCCGCGAGGCTGTGCCGCGCGACGTTGCGCTGCGCCACCTCCAGGGCTTCGCGGCTGACGTCCGTGGCCCAGACCTCGCAGTTGCCCGCATAGTGGGCGACCGCGATGGCGATGCACCCGCTGCCGGTGCCCACATCCGCCACGCGCAGCGCCCGCTCGGACTCGCGCGCGATGGCGACCGCGCGCTGCACGAGCGCTTCGGTGTCCGGATTCGGCACCAGCACGTCCGGTGTGACCTCGAAGTCGAGGCCCATGAACTCCTTGTGCCCGACCAGGTAGGCGACCGGTTCGCCCTTCGCCCGCCGCGCGGTGAGCGAGCGATACGCGGTCAGCTCGGCGGCGGTCAAGGTGTGGTCGAACTTCAGATAGAGGTCGAGGCGCCTGAGCCCGAGCGCGTGGGCAAGCAGCACCTCGGCGTCGAGGCGCGGTGACTCCGAACCGTGTCTCTGAAGGTGATCGGAGGCGAGCTTCAAGACCTCGATCAGCGTCAACTGACCGGCGCCGCGCCGTCCCCGCCGTCGAGGAGCGTCTTGCGCTCGGCGTTGACCAGCGCCGCCACGAGCTCGTCGAGATCCCCGCCCATCACCTGGTCCAGCCGGTGGAGCGTCAACTTGATGCGGTGGTCGGTGACCCGGTTCTCCTTGAAGTTGTAGGTGCGGATCTTCTCCGAGCGGTTCCCGTGCCCGATCATGCCGCGCCTCTGCGCTCCGATCTTCTCCATCTGCTCCGCCAACTTGATCTCGTAGAGGCGAGCCCGCAGGACGCGCAGGGCCTTCTCCTTGTTCTGGAGCTGCGACTTCTCGTCCTGGATGCTGACCTGTATCCCGGTCGGCTTGTGCGTGATCCGGATCGCGGAGTACGTCGTGTTCACGCTCTGGCCGCCCGGGCCCTGGGAGGTCGAGGTCTTGATCTCGTAATCCTCGGGCTTGAGCTCGACCTCGACAGGGTCTGCCTCAGGCATCACAGCGACCGTCGCCGCCGACGTATGGATGCGCCCCTGCGCCTCCGTCTTCGGGACTCGCTGCACACGGTGCACACCCCCCTCGAACTTGAGCTGCGAGTACGCGCCGTTGCCGTGCACCTCGAACTCGACCTTGTCGAAGCCGCCCTTCTCGGTCGGCGATGCGTCGACGACCTCCACCTTCCAGCCCTTCCGTTCGGCCCACTTGCTGTACATGCGAAACAGATCGGCGGCGAAGAGGGCCGCCTCCTCCCCACCCTCCGCGCCCTGGATCTCGACCACCACGTCGCGCTCGTCGTTGGGGTCCTTGGGCAGCAGCAGCACCTTGAGCTTCTCCTCGAGCTCCTCCACCTGCGCGGCCGCGCGATGCTCCTCGGCGCGCAGGTATTCCAGCAGCTCATTGTCTGGTGCGCCCTGCGCGCGCCCGGCTGGGTCGCGCTCGTGCCTCTGCATCTCGCGCGCCTGGTCGAACTCCTTCTGCGCGCGCCGGAAGGCCTCGAAGGTCTGGACTGTCTCGCGCAGCGACCGCTGCTCCCGCGCGAGCCTGGTCAGCTTCTCGTGGTCCGCCGCGATCTCCGGGCGGCCCATCTCGTTCTCGATCTCGCGATATCGACGCGCGATCGCCTCGAGCCGGTCGATCATCTCGTCGTCTCCGCGTCGCCCGGTTCAACCGGGCGACCGCACCGAACCAACCACATGGGTGGCCTGCCCCCCTTGTGCCTGTGCTCGGTCACGCAGCCGCCCCTGTGGCCCCCTCCTCTCCCTCGCGTGCACTGTTGAACGCCACGATCGCGACCTCCATCATGTCGTCGGAGGGCTCGCGGGTGGTGAACTTCTGAGTGCCGAGCACCGGCAGGAGGGCGACCCGGACGACCGAGTTGTAGCGGTGCTTTGCCATGAAGCGGATCAGCTCATAGCCCGCGCCGGCGATCAGCGGGATGGCGAGGATGCGGCTCACGACAAGCCAGAACCAGTTCGGGTGGAAGATCGCGACGACGCTGAACACGACGACGCTGACGACCAGCACGACCAGCAGGAATCCCGTCCCGCAGCGAGGATGGAGCGTGCTCGCGCGCTTCACTGACGGCACGTCGAGATCCCATCCCGACTCGAATGCGTTGATCGTCTTGTGCTCCGCGCCGTGGTACTGGAAAACCCGCCGCACATCGGGGATCATCCCGATCACCGCCAGGTAGCCGAGCACGAGCGCGACGCGAATCAAGCCTTCGACCAACACGAAGATGAAGCTCCCGCTCCGGTGCACGGCGACGCTCGCCAGCAGGAGCGGCAGGCCGATGAAGACCGCGAGCGCGAACACTCCCGCCACCGCCACCGAACCGGTGATCTCCCGCTTGCCGATCTGCACCTGGTTGGCGCCCGCGTTCATGTTGGCGGACCACATCAGCGACTTCATGCCCAGGTGCATCTGCTCGCCGATCAGCGCGAGGCCCCGGACGAACGGCAGCTTCCACACGGGGCTGGTGTAGATGGAGGCCTTCAGCTCGCCGCGGTCGACCACGATCTCGTGCGTGGTGGGCAGGCGCACGGCGACCGCGTAGTGCTTCTTGCCTCGCATCATCACACCCTCGATGACGGCCTGGCCGCCATAGAAGAAGCCGTCGGTTGACCGTTTCGCGGGACGCGTCGTATGAACCGCCGGCTGCGGGCCCTCGGTCGCTACCTCCGCTCCGGACGGATCCGGGAGCGGCATCTAGCTCCTGGTCTTAGCAGCCCGCTTGCGGAACCGCTCGACCTGGCCGCCCGTGTCCACGATCCGCTGCGTACCCGTGAAGAACGGGTGGCAGACGGAGCAGATCTCGGTCTTGAGCTCCTTGCGCGTCGAGCCGGTCGTCCACGTGTTGCCGCACGCGCAGGTGACGACAGCGTCCTCGTAGTAGGTGGGGTGAATCTGTGCTTTCAATGCTTTGGCTCCAGGTGCGTAAGTTTACCGGGGAATCGACGAGAGGACGTCGCTGGTCTGCAGGAACGCGTACCCGAGGTACCCCACAAGGACCAGCCACGCGATCCCGAGCGCCCAGCGGGCGGAGATCGGGACGGAGGTGTAATAGGGATTGCTTGCGGTGCGGAACCGCTGGATCAAAGTCGGGATGCCGGCGATCGCGATCAGGATCAGGAAGATGCTCACGAAGTGGAAAACCAGCACGGCGGCCGCGATCATGGCAAAACCCACGACCTGCAGCCACGGCGAGACCGGCGCCAGGATCCAGGCGCCGTCCAGCTGCCAGATCGGGATCAGGTTGAGCAGGTTCAAAAAGAAGCCGAGCCAGGCGGCCAGCAGGAAGACCTCGTTCTGGGTCGACGTGTAAAGCACCGCGGCGACCGTCGCGCCGAGGGTGCCCGCGATCGGGCCGGCGATGCCGATCTGCGCCTGCTTCAGGGCGTCGGTGGCGTGCTGGCGCTGAAAGATGGCAGCGCCCAAAAAGGGGATGAAGATGGGCGCGGTCGCCCTCATGCCCTGGCGCCGGATCTCGACGACGTGGCCCATCTCGTGAACGAACAGCATGACGATCAACGCGACGGCGAACCACGGCCCGTAGAAAAGCGCGTAGGCGCCGAAGCTCACCAGCATGGTGAGGAGCGTGCCCGCGGCGGGGATCTTGAAGAGCAACAGGCCGCCGTACTTGATCACGGCCCACACCGCGAGAGCCGCCGAGCCCAGCCAGCCCATGGCGCCACGGTTCTGGCGCGGAGGCGCGGCCGAGCTGTGGTAGGGCGACTGCGGAGGGATGTCCGAGGTCACCGGGTAGATCGGCGGCGGTGGGTACCGTGGCGGCGGCGGCGGCATCGAGGGGTCCATCTCGCTCATGTTTCCTATATTTGATACCCCTGCCTGGAGCCGCCTAATCCCGGTAGGCGAACTCGGCAATCTCGAGACCCGCGCCGCCCCGCACGGTCACGGTGGCGGTGCAGCTGGCCGCCCGGCAGGGCTCGGGACGCACCTCGACCATGTCTGAGGCGATCGGCCCCGAGGTGTAGGCCGCGTTGGAGGTCGAATCGACGCTCAGCGTCCCGGTGAGTCCGGGCGCGCGGAGCACGGTGAGGCACACCGACTGCCCCGGGACCAGTTGGGCGACCCCGGCCGGCGCCTCGAGCGCGAACCCACGCACGACCAGGTCCAGCCGGCCGTTGTCGCTCTCCGCGACGAGCAGGTTGCCTGCCCCGTCGAAGGCCAGGCCCTGGGGATTGCGCAGACCGGTCGCCAGGTTGGTCCCGGCGGTCAGGTCAACGAGGCGGCCGGAGTTGGGGAGGATGGCGAAGATGTGCCGGTCCCCGGCCACATCCTGCACCACGTCGTCCACCCCGGGCAGGCCGCCGAACAACCTGTGCGGGCCTCCGGTCTGCCCCAGAGCGAACACCGCGCCGGCGTTTTCGTCCGCGACCAGGTACTGCCCGTCCAGGCCCGCGAAAACTCCGGCGGGCCTGCTGAATCCGGCCACCGTTCGCGTGACGTGCCCAGAGGTGTCGACGAAGAGGACGGTCCCGTGCGGGCTGTCGGGGACCACCAGCCCCGAGCCTTTGGCGTCGACCCAGATGCCATCCAGGTTCAAACCAGCGGGATCCGGGGTCAGCTGGAGCACGGTCCGCAGCCCCGTGGCGGTGAGCGCGACGACGCGGTTGTGCGCCTGGTCGGCGACGTACGTGACGCCGGCGATCTGCGCGATCCCCTCGGCCTGCGGCACCACCTGCGCCAGCCGGGCGAGCTTGCCGTCCGCGGTGATCAGCGAGATGTGGCCGTCACCGTGCTCACCTACCAGCACGCTGCCGTCTGAATCGGAGTACCAGACGTCGTCGGGGCTGTTCATTCCATTGCCCAGCTGAAGCACGGGGTCAATCGAGGCCACGCCGCTGGATCGCGGCCTCGCTGTGCCCTGCAGGCATGGCGGCGGTGTCGGCGACGGCGACGGGCTCGCGGCGGGCGAAGCCGTCGTCCTTGCCGCTTGGCCACCGGCGCCGGCGCAGCCGGCCAGCAGGACGATGGCGGCCAAAGCCGCCGCCGCCGACCTAGCTCGGGTCGCCGACGACGTGGTGCCTGGTGGACATCCGGCGGACGACGGCATGGCGGCTGGACATGAGCAGCGAGGATGTCTCGGCGTATCCGCTGTTGAACATCACGCCCGGCAGAAGCTGACCGCCGGTGACGCCCGTGATGGCGATCGAGATGTCGGCCGCGGGCGCGAGGTCGGCCAGGCCGTAGATCCGGGAAGCCTGGTCCCCCACCAATGCTCTCTCCTCGTCGTTGCGGGGCCACAGCCGCGCCTGCAGCTCACCACCCAGGCAGCGCACCGCGCATGCCGCCATCAGCGTCGCCTGCAAGTCGGCAATGCCGATCGCCGCGTCCACGCCGGTGCCCTGCATCGCCGCCATCACCGCGCCGGCGAAGTCGCCCTCTTCAAGGGCGAGGATTCGAGCTCCAGTCGCGGCCACCTCGGCGACGAGGTCCTGGTGCCGCGGCCGGTCAAGCATGGCGACCGTGAGGTCTTGGACGAGCACGTCGCGCGCGAAGGCGATCCGCCGGAGGTTGTCGGCGATCCGATCGTCCAGGTCGATCGCGCCGCGCGACGCGGGCCCCGCGACGATCTTCTCCACGTGCCAGATCTCAGGGAGCTGGGCGAGCCCGCCGGGTTCGACGGCGACAATGAACGAGACCGCGTTGGGTCCGCCCCGCGCGACCTGGCTCGCGCCCTCGACCGCCGAGAGGCCGAAATCCACCGCGCGCCCGAGACCCTGGATCACGGTGCCGCGCGCGAGGAAGGCCTCGTTCAGCGGGCTGCGAGCCACCGTGCCGGAGACCAGCGAGGTCTCGAGCGCATGGCGCATGGCCTCGCCCGCAACCTCGATCACCCGGTCG
>DASXBE010000127.1:0-1694 GCA_036491815.1 Candidatus Dormiibacterota bacterium
TGGACGAGCTCCACGTTCGGATGACGGGCCAACAGGTTGACGGCGGTCATCCCCGCGTAGCCACTCGCCCCGGCGACCGCCACTCTGACACGATCCTTCACGAGTGCATGAGTATACAAGTAACTGCATAATCATGCTGGCAACCGAATGACTGTCAGGCCGCGTTCACAGGCCGTCCTGAGACGTCACCCCGCTTCGTTGAAAAAGCAAGACTCAGCCCCCGTGTGGCAGGCAGGCCCTGCGGGCAACACCCTCAAGAGCACCGCATCCAAGTCGCAATCCAGCCGGACCTCGGTCACCTCCATCGTGTTGCCCGAGGTCGCGCCCTTCTCCCACAGCCCCCTTTCCCGCGAAAGAAACCAGGCCCGCCCTGTCTCCCGCGTCCTCCTCCACGCCTCCTCATCCATGTACGCGACCATCAGCACGAGCCCGCTCTGCGCGTGCTGCACCACGGCCGGCACCAGCCCTTTCGAAAAGTCAGGCGTCATGGCCTCACCTCCAACCCCCGCGCCGACAGCTCCCGCTTGGCCGCACCGATCGACAGCTCCCCGAAGTGAAAGATCGATGCCGCCAGCGCCGCCTCCGCCCCACCTTCCGTGAGCGCCCTGTACATGTGCTGGACCGACCCCGCGCCCCCCGACGCGATCACCGGCAGGCGCACCGCCCCGGTCACGGCGCTGAGCAGCTCGAGGTCGTACCCCGCCTCCGTGCCGTCCTGGTCCATGGAGGTGAGCAGGAGCTCCCCCGCCCCGAGGCGCTCCCCCAGCGCGGCCCACTCCAACACCTCGCGCCCCGCCTCGCGCCGCCCGCCATGCGAAAACACGTCCCAACCAGCGCCATGCGCGCGCCGCTTGGCGTCGATCGCGAGCACCACGCACTGAGACCCGAAGACCTCGGCGCACCGCATGATCAGCTCTGGGTCCTCGAGCGCCGCGGTGTTGAGGGAGACCTTGTCCGCGCCATGGGTCAGCAGCTCGCCCACGTCCTCAACGGTGCGGACGCCGCCGCCCACGGTGAGCGGGATGAAGACCTCCGCAGCCGTACGCTCGACCGCGTCGAGCAGGATCCGCCTCCCATCGGACGACGCGGTGATGTCGAGGAACACGATCTCGTCGGCGCCCTCCCGGTCGTAGGCCGCGGCGAGCTCGGCCGGGTCGCCCGCGTCTCGCAGCTCCGTAAACCGAACGCCCTTGACGACGCGGCCCGCCCTGACGTCCAGGCAGGGGATGATCCTTTTGGCCGGCATCAGGCCGCCGAGCCCTGGTGTGGCGCGCTCACATGCACAGCGATGCGAAGTTGGCGTACAGCCGGAGCCCGTCGGCGCCGCTCTTCTCGGGATGAAACTGCGTACCCATCACGTTGCCCCGCCGCGCGGCGGCCGCAGGCGAGTGCTCGCTCGCGCCGATCCGATGAGGCGATGGCCCGGGGGTGAACGAGTGCACGAAATAGAAGTAGGCGCGGTCGTCGATCCCCTCCCACAGCTCGGACTCGACCGTCTGCCTCACCCTGCACCAGCCGATCACGGGCAGACGGTCGCTCGTCCCCACCTGGTCGACCCGGCCAGGCAGCAGCCCCAGGCCCTCGTGCACCCCATGCTCGGTGGACTCGTCGAACAGGAGCTGGTAGCCAAGACACACACCGAGCACGGGCTTGCCGTCGCGTGCCATCTCGATCAGGCGCCTGCCCAGCCCGCG
>DASXBE010000128.1:0-4951 GCA_036491815.1 Candidatus Dormiibacterota bacterium
GTGCCGCTGACCGCGGTGCTGTGGGGCGTGCTGCTGCTCAAGGAGACGCTGGGCCTCGCCACGGTCATCGGGATGGTCGTCATCCTCGCCGGCATCGTGCTGACCAACATCAAGAGCACCACGCGCCCCCAGCGAGCCGTCGAAAGCGACGCGGCCGTGGCTTGATCGCGTTCATCGAGCAGCATGCGAGCCAGGTGGCCCAGGCCGCTGAGCGGATCCGGCCCTTCGTTCGCCGCACGCCGACTCTGACCACCGACCTGGATCCGCAGCTCCGGCTCAAGCCAGAGTGCTTCCAGGTCACAGGCTCGTTCAAGCCACGCGGGGCTTTCAATGCGGTGCTCGCGCTGATGTCGCAGGACAGAAAACCCTCTGGCGTGATCGCCGTCAGCTCGGGGAACCACGCGCAGGCAGTCGCGCTCGCGGCGGCGGAGGTGGGGCTGCCCGCGTTGATCCTGATCCCCGAGGACGCCAACCCGGCGAAGGTGGCCGCCACGCGGGCCCTGGGCGCCGAGGTCATGCAGGAAGGCATCACTTTCGCCAACCGCGAACAGCGGCTGCGCGAGGTCATGGCCGAGCGCGGCATGACCCTGGTCCACCCGTTCGACGACTGGGACGTGATTCACGGCCAGGGCACCGCCGCGCTGGAGCTGCTCGAGGATGAGCCGGCGCTCGAGGTGATCGCGACGCCCGTCGGCGGTGGCGGCCTGCTGTCGGGCACTGCGATCACGGCCAAGCGGCACAGCCCGTCGATCAAGGTCGTGGGCGTCGAGCCAGAGCGCGCGGACGACGCCTACCGGACGTGGAAGTCGGGCACCATCCAGACCCTGCCCGCAGCGCCGTCGACGCTGGCGGACGGAGTGCGCACCACCGCCATCGGGGCGCGTAACTTCGAGGTCATGTTCACCAATCGCCTCGTGGACGAGATCATCACGGTGTCCGAAGACGAGATCTCGGCCGCCGTGCGCGTCGCCTGGTCGCGACTGCACCTCGCGCTCGAGCCGACCGGTGCTCTCCCTCTCGCCGCACATCTGGCCGGAAAGCTACCGCCGGGGAGGACGGGTCTGGTCCTCAGCGGGGGCAACGCCAACCTACACACCGTGGCTACACTCCTCGGCTAGTGAGTCGAGCATGATTCCGGTCAAAGAGGTGATGACGCGCGACGTGATCACCTTTCGCGAGGACACGCCGCTCGACGAGATCGCCAGCACGCTTTTGTCGAAACACATCACCGGTGCTCCGGTGCTGGGGCCGGAGGGCCATGTCGTCGGGATCGTCTCCGAGACCGACGTCTTCTCCAAGAAGGGCAAGACGGCGCGCGACATCATGAGCCCGCGCGTGATCTCGGTCACCGAGGAAACCGGCATCGACGAGGCGGCGAGGCTATTGATCGGGGAGCGGATCCGGCGCGTGCCGGTGATCCGCGGCGGAAAGATGGTCGGTCTGCTGAGCCGCTCGGACGTGCTGGACTTCTTTGCCAAGACCCGCTGGACCTGCGAGGTGTGCGGCTGGTGGGAGCGCAGCCTCGAGCGGCCGCCCCGCTGCTTCTCCTGCTCGAGCACGAACCTGCATTTGGAGCGCGCTGATCCCGGACACTGATCCCGGCCGGCTGTCCCTGAAGGCACAGAGCTTCACGGAGTCTGTGATCCGCGAGATGACGCGGCTCAACCTGCAACTCAACGGCCCGGAGCGCGCGGTCAACTTCGCGCAGGGATTCCCGGATTTCGACACCGACGGCCGGATCCTCGACGCGGCGGCGGAGGCGCTGCGACAGGGATTCAACCAGTACGCGACGACGTGGGGGGCCCCGCAGCTCCGCAACGCGATCGCCCGCAAGCAGGGGACGGCGTGGGGCCGCGCGGTCGACCCCGAAACGGAGATCACGGTCTCGTGCGGTGCGACCGAGGCGATGATTGCGGCCATGCTGGCCGCCGTCGATCCGGGCGACGAGGTCATCATCTTCGAGCCGTTCTATGAGAACTACGGCCCCGACACGGTGCTGAGCGGAGCGGTGCCGCGGTACGTCGCGCTGCGCGCACCGGACTGGTCGTTCGATCCGGACGAGTTGAGGGCGGCGTTCAACAAGAGGACACGCGCCGTCGTCGTCAACACTCCGCACAATCCGACCGGCAAGGTGTACTCGCACGCTGAGCTGGAGCTGATCGCGAGCCTATGCGTCGAGCACGACGTGCTGGCGATCACCGATGAGATCTACGAGCATCTGGTTTATCGAGGGCGGCACATCAGCCTGGCCACGCTGCCGGGCATGGCCGAGCGGACGATCACGATCAGCGGCGCGAGCAAGACCTATTCGGTGACCGGCTGGCGCATCGGCTGGCTGATCGCGCCGCCGGCCTTGAGCGCGGGGATCCGTAAGGTCCACGACTTTCTGACCGTGGGCGCGGCGCATCCGCTCCAGGTGGCGATCGCCGCCGCCCTCGAGCTGCCGCCATCCTTCTATATGGAGCTGGTCGGCGATTACCGAGAGCGCCGCGACGCGATCGTGTCGGGACTCCGGGACTGCGGGTTCGAGGCCGAGACGCCGGACGGCGCCTACTACGTGATGGCGGGCATCGGCTCATTCGGGTTCGATGACGACGTGACGTTCGCCCGCCACCTGATCGAGAAGGCCGCCGTCGCGACGGTACCCGCCTCGAGCTTCTTCCACGAGCCGGCGCTGGGCCGGGGGCATGTGCGCTTCAGCTTTCCGAAAAAGCTGGAGACGATCGAGCGCGGCCTGGAGGCCCTCCGCGCGCTGCGTCGCTCCTGAGATGCGGCCTTAACAGGCTGAGTTTCCGAGTGCAGCCCCGACCCCTAACCTCGCGTCATGCGCAGGCTGGTCCGCAACCCCCTGACGTGGATGGTGGTCGCCGAGCTCGTGGTGGTCACGGCGCTCGTCCTGATGGCGTGGAGCGCCATCGCTCAGGCGGCGCGGCCTGCGACCGGCTCCTCAGCCCTCAATGTCGACTCTCCCGCCGCCGGAGACACCGCGTCGCCAATCCCGAGCGTGCCCGCGGTCCACAAGCCCGGCTCGAACGTCGCGCGTCCCGGGCTCAACGTGGACCCCGCGTTTTGGCTCAACCGGCTGCAGGGGTTGAATCGCGACCAGGTGTACTTCGAGCAGCTGGAGTGGCGACTCGTGCACGCAGGGATGGACGCGGCCCAGCGGTACCTGGAGACCGTCGTGCTGCCGTCCGTCCGGAATGCGGAGCGCTCCGGGAGCGCGCCTGGCCTATGAGCTGATCGGAACCCCGCTCAGCCTTTCTCCTGCGACATGGTGACGTTGCCGTTGAGGGTCGCGCCGTCCTCCACCGTGAGCCGGCTCACCTTGACGTCGCCGTTGAGGTGGCCCGACCCGCCGAGGGTGAGGCGCTTTTTGGCCGTCACGTTGCCGGTCACCTGGCCCCGCACGTTCACGTTGGCGCCCTCGATCGAGGCCTGGATGGCGGCGGTCGAGTCGATCGTGACGTCGCCGGTCGCCTTCAGCTCGCCTTCGACGTTGCCCGCGATCTTGAGATCGCCCTGGATCTCGAGCTTGCCCTGCAGGACGTCTCGGGGCCCGAGGTTGACCAGGTTGGCACCGCCATTCTGAGCGGCGGCCGCCTGGTGCGTCGCGGATTTTTCAGCTTGCGCCATGGAATCCTCCACTGGGTTGATCGTGACTTCCATAATTTCCTCGACTCTGAGCCAAGAGCGGTAACCGGGCTGAGCCGGGATTCGAGCGAGCTAGCATCGTAACAGGCGCCCCAGCAAACGTAAGAAAAGGATGGACTTCCTCTCGGTGATCCGGATCGAGGCCGCAGGCGGCGCCTGACAGCGTTGATGGATCCGGACACGTCCGACGAGATGGTCGACCACCTGGTCGACTTCTTCGATCGAGTCGCACCGACCTATGACGGCTGGGCGGGCGGCATGCACGGCAGGGTGGCCGCACGGCTCGTCGACCTCGCGGAGCCCGCCAAGGGCGAGCACGCCCTCGACGTCGGCACCGGCACAGGCCTGGTCGCGCACCTCGTCGCCCCCCGGGTGAGTCCCGGAGCTGTGATCGGCGTCGACCTGTCGCACCAGATGCTCGCGATCGCGCGCTCCAAGACGGCCGAGAGGCCGCCGCAGGGATCCGACCGAAAGTCACATCGAAGCTCGCCGGCCAAGAACCTCCAGTTCGTCGGTATGGCGGCCGAGCATCTCGTGTTCCGGCCGGAGACGTTCGACCTGGTCACGATCGGTGACGCGCTCGCTTACTTCGCGGATCCGACGGAGGCCCTGGCGGAAGCGGCCCGAGTGCTGCGGCCCGGCGGCCGGCTCGCGCTCTCGTGCCAGCGTCGCAGCCTGAGCACCCGCGCGCAGCACCTTTTCTTCCAGGGTCTGGTGCCTCTCGCGCGGCGCCATTACCAGAGCCTTCCGCGCTACAGCTCGGAGCGTGCGCGGTTCGGTGAGCCCGACGTGCTCCCCAAGATCCTTGCGGCCGCGGGATTCGAGGTGGCGAGGCTCACCGAGATGGTGACGGGCGGCAGGACGCGCGACGCTCGCGCGTGGACGGACCTGATGGCGGGCGCCGGGCCGCTGCCAGATGCGCTGATCCGCTCACTCGGGCCGCGGCTGCGCGCGGAGCTCGAGTCGGAGGTGGAGTCGGCGATGGAAAGCCTCGGCGATCCCGACGACGCGTTCAGGTATCACCACTCGTACTTGATCGCCGTAGCGACAAAACGATGATCATCGCGGCCGCGCCACACAGGCCGGCCGCGACCAGGAAGATCTCGCGGTACTCCTGCAGGAATGCGGCGCTGACGAGGTCCTCCAGCTGCTGGATCCGAGCGGCGAGGTCGCCATGGAGCACCGGGGTGCCAAGGATCTGGCGGAAGCGGTAGAGGCCGAAGGCGGTGAGCGCCGAAAGCCCGAGCAGCATGCCCATCGTCCGGGCCAGCACCACGAGGCTCGTCGCGAGCCCATGGCT
>DASXBE010000129.1:0-2778 GCA_036491815.1 Candidatus Dormiibacterota bacterium
GCAAAGCGCCTCGAGGTCACGGTCTCGATCGGCATCCACGAGCGCGACGGGAGGTTCAGCCGAGGGACTCTCTACAACACCGCCGTGCTGATCGGTCCCGACGGCGCGGTCCTCAACCGGCATCGCAAGCTCATGCCGACGAACCCAGAACGCATGGTGTGGGGCACGGGCGACGCTGTCGGGCTCCGGGTCACAGACACGCCGGCCGGACGGGTCGGCGGCCTCATCTGCTGGGAGAACTACATGCCGCTGGCGCGCTTTGCCCTCTACGCCCAAGGCTGCGAGGTCTACCTAGCCCCGACTTGGGCTGCCGGCGACCGGTGGGTTTCCACCCTTCGCCACATCGCCTCCGAGGGCCGCTGCTGGGTGCTGGGCAACGGAACCGCGATGCGAGGCAAAGACATCCCCAAAGAGTTTCCGAAGCGATCCGAGCTCTTCCCGGACCAGGAGGACTGGTTCAATCCGGGCGACTCGCTGATCGTCAACCCTTCGGGCGATATCGTCGCCGGTCCCCTCCACGAGCAGCACGGAATCCTCTACGCGGACTGCGACCCGGCGCTCGCGTCAGCCGCCAAACGCACGCTCGACGTCGCGGGGCATTACGGCCGGCCTGACATCTTCAAGCTCGAGGTGAACCGGGCCGCCCTGCCGCCGATCGACTTCGGCTAGCTGCGGGGACTCAGGCGATCCGGTAGCGGAGAAACACGGTGCCGCCGCTGAAGCGGCGCTCATCGATGAGCTCGAGCGGCACCTGGACGTGATCGGGCAGAAGCGGGGTTCCCGCCCCGACGACCATGGGTGCCACGAAGAGCTGGATCTCGTCGACGAGACTCGCCCTCAGAGCCTCGGCGGCCAGCCCTGGACCGGCAACGGTGAGGTCGCGGTCGGCCGACTCCTTCATGCGGCGCACCGCGCCCGGCTCGAAGCCGCGCTCGACGCGGGTTCTGGCGCTGGAGACCTCCTTCAGCTGACGGGAGTACACAACCTTGTCGGCGGCCTGCCAGATCGCGGCGAAGTCGAGCACGAAAGGCGGCTGCCCGGCGGTCGTGTGTGCCGTCTCCCAGTAGACCATGGTCTCGTACATCCGGCGCCCATACAGGTAGGTGCCAATGGGCCGCTCGAGGTCGTTGACGAACTCGTGGACCTCCTGGTCCGGCGCCGCCCAGTCGAAGTTCCCGCGCTCGTCGGCGACAAATCCGTCGAGCGACGCGATCATCGAGTAGATCAGACGACCGGGCACGGCTAGCTTCGGCCCACCTCCAAGCCGTACAGGGCGCCGAACTTCTGCCGCACGTAAGCGATCCACGGCCCCGCCGTGAGCGGCTTGCCAGTGGCGCGCTCCAAAAGCTCGTCGGGAGTGAACTTCCTGCCGTGGCGGTGCACGTGCTTGCGGAGCCATGCGAGCAACCCTGAGAACTCGCCTCTTTCGATCTGGGCGTCGAGGTCCGGCAGGTCAGCGCGCACCCTCTCCATCAGCTGCGCGCCAATGAGGTTGCCGAGCGTGTAGCCGGGGAAGACGCCAAAGCCGACGCCCGACCAGTGGATGTCCTGCAGCGCGCCGTCGCGGTCGCTGGGCACGTCGAGGCCGAGGTACGACTTGATTTTGGCGTTCCACGCCTCGGGCAGGTCTTTGATCTTCAGCGATCCGTCGAGCATCTGGGTCTCGAGCTCGAAGCGGAGGAGGACGTGCATGTTGTAGGTCACCTCGTCGGCCTCCACTCGGATCAGCGAGGGATATGAGCGGTTGACCGCCCTGTAGAACGTCTCCTCGTCCACCCCTTCAAGGGATTTGGCGAAGGTCTTCTGGAGGCTCGGATAGAAGTGCCGCCAGAACGGCCGGCCCCGGCCGACCATGTTCTCCCACAGCCTCGATTGCGACTCGTGCACGCCCGGCGACGCGCCGTCCCACAGCGGTGTGCGGTCGATGTCGTCGCCCATGCCCTGGTTGTACATGGCGTGCCCGGACTCGTGGATCGACCCGAAGAGGCATTCGTTGAAGAAGTCGCGCGAGACCCGCGTGGTGATGCGCACGTCGCCCGGCCCGAACGAGGTCGAGAACGGATGGGTGGAGATGTCCTGCCGCCCGCGCTCGGTGTCATAGCCGAGCCTCGTCACGACTTCGAGCGCGTACTTCAACTGAAGCTCAGGGTCGAAGCCGCGGTGCAGGACGCTGTCGTCGACCACGTCGGCATGGCGCGCGATATCCGCGACCAGGGGCACGATGGCCTGCTTCAGCTCGTCGAAGATCTCCTCGAGCTGAGCGGTCGTGAGGCCGGGCTCGTAGTAGTCGATCAGCGCGTCATACGGTTGCCGCCGATAGCCGAGCGCGTCGGCCATGCGCCGGTTCAACTCGACGTTGCGCTCGAGGTAGGGGGCAAAGAGACTGAAGTCCCCGTCCTGTCGCGCCTTGCGCCATGCAGGCTGGGCCATCGAACCGGCGCGGGACATCTCGGAGACGAGCTCCGGCGACAGCTTGCGAGCCTGCTCGTAGTCGCGGCGGGTCACCCGGACGAGGCTTGCCTCGTACGAATCGAAGTCCATGCCGGCGACCTCGCCCTCGAGCGCTTCCAGGAGTCTGCCGACCTCGTCGGAGGTGAGCCGCACGTGGGAGAGTCGCGAAAGCACCGAGAGTTGCTCCGCGCGCCCGTTCACGCCGCCGGGCGGCATGTACGTCTCCTGGTCCCATTCGAGGACCCTGTAGGCACGGCTCAGGTCCGTGACCTCGCCCAGGATGTCCTTCAGCCGCTGCAGTTTGTCGCTGATGTACCGCCCTCCCCC
>DASXBE010000130.1:0-6088 GCA_036491815.1 Candidatus Dormiibacterota bacterium
GTCGACCGGGATCGCGCCCGCCGGTGAGATGTGGTCTGTGGTCACCGAGTCGCCGAGCACCGCCAGCACCCTCGCGCCCTCGACGTCGGTCACGACCGGTGGCTCGGGGCCGAAACCCTCGAAGTAGGGAGGCTCCTTCACGTACGTCGAGCTCTCGTCCCACTGGAAGATCGGGCCGGTCGGCGACGTCATCTTCTTCCAGTGCTCGTCGCCCTCGTAGATCCGCGAGTACTCACGCTTGAACATGTCCTGCTGCACGCATCGCTGCACGACCTCGTTGACCTCCTCCTGTGAAGGCCAGAGCTCCGACATCATCACCGGCTTTCCCTCGGGCGTGTGGCCGATCGGATCCTTCGTGAGGTCGATGTGAACGGTTCCGGCCAGCGCATAGGCGACGACGAGAGGGGGTGAGCCGAGGTAGCTCGCCTTGACCAGCGGGTGAATGCGCGACTCGAAGTTCCGGTTGCCCGAGAGCACGGCGACCACGCTCAGGTTCTCCTGCGTCACCGTGGCCTCGACCTCAGGGCTCGCGAGCGGGCCCGAGTTTCCGATGCACGTCGTGCATCCGTAACCGACGAGGTAGAAACCAAGCTTCTCGAGCGGCTCCATCAGGCCCGCGTTGTTCAGGTAGTCCGTCACCACCCGCGAGCCTGGGGCGAGGCTCGTCTTGACGTACGGGTGAACGGTCAGCCCTCGCTCCACCGCTTTTTTGGCCAGGAGGCCGGCGGCCACCATCACCGACGGGTTTGAGGTGTTGGTGCAGCTCGTGATCGCCGCGATCACCACGCAGCCGTTCTCGAGCTTCGCCGTGGGTTCGGCAGCCACGGCCACGGCGCCCCGGCCGTCGATCGCGCCTCCCTCCCCGGTCAGCCGGGTCAGAGCCTCCGTGCTCGGTCTTGGGCCGCTCGCGAAAGCGGTCTGGAAGCTCTCCCAGACATGCGGCAGGGCCGCGCGGTCCTGCGGACGCTTGGGGCCGGCGAGGCTGGGCTCGACAGCGCCCAGGTCGAGCTCGAGCAGCTGGCTGAACTCGGGGAGAGCGTCCCCGTCCTGGCGAAAAAGACCCTGCTCCTTGGTGTACCGCTCGACGAGGTCGATCTGCTCGCGGCTGCGGCCCGTGATCTCGAGGTAGCGCAGCGTCTGCGCGTCAACCGGGAACAGCGCGGAGGTCGCGCCGTACTCCGGACACATGTTGCTCATCGTCGCCCGGTCCGGCACCGACAGCGTGGAGAGGCCGTCGCCGCAGAACTCGACGAACTTCTCGACGACACCGTGCTTCCGCAGCATCTGGGTCAAGGTGAGCACGAGGTCCGTGGCCGTCGAACCGGCCGGCAGGGCTCCGTGGAAGCGCACGCCGACGACGATGGGTGGCGCGAGGTACGCCGGCTGACCCAGCATCGCGGCCTCGGCCTCGATGCCGCCAACTCCCCAGCCCAAAACGCCCAGCCCATTGACCATCGTGGTGTGCGAGTCCGTGCCCATCAGGGTGTCCGGGATGGCGAACCTTCGCCCATCGATCTCACGAACCTGCACCACCTTGGCAATGTGCTCGAGATTGACCTGGTGGCAGATGCCCATGCCCGGCGGGACGAGCGAGAAGTTGTGGAACGCCTGCTGCGCCCAGCGCAGGAGCGAGTAGCGCTCGCGGTTGCGCTCGATCTCCTTTTCGATGTTGCGCGTGTAGGCATCGCGGAACCCAAACGAGTCGACCTGGACGGAGTGGTCGATGACCAGATCGACCGGCACCAGCGGGTCGACCCTGCCCGCGTCCTTGCCCGCGCGCTGCATCGCCGATCTCATCGCGGCGAGGTCGACCACAGCGGGGACGCCGGTGAAGTCCTGCATCAGGACCCGAGCCGGAAGGAAAGGCAGCTCGCTTCCCTCAGGCGGCCGGGCGGGCCATGCGGCGAGGGCCGCGGCGCTCGCCTCATCGGCGGTGCCGTTCTCGGCGAGCCGGATCAATCCCTCGAGCAGGACCTTGACCGTCATCGGAAGGCGCGACGGGTCGGCGGTCCCGGCTTTCGGCAGGGCGCTCAGCGGGTAGAAATCGAGCTCGGTCCCCTTCAGCTTCGCGCGCCCGATCATGCTCGAATCCTACTAGCGCACTGACGCCCGGCGGTGCGCATCGCCTCGGCGATCCGCATCGGACCGCTCGATTGCTCGATCTCCTCGAGCGGAGCAGGCAGCGCCATCCTCCAGTTGGTCGAGTTGACAGTGCCGGGCGTGTTCGGACGCTCATGCACCCCGAGGGCGTCCTCGAGCGAGGCCAGCACGATGCGGGGCCTGCCCTTCGCGAGCGCCGTATAGGTGGCCACCGCGACTTCCACCGGCGGTGTCTCATCGGGGAGCCCGGTGAGCTCGACCAGCTTCTCGCGCAGGTGGTGCAGCCGCTGCTCGGGCTCGCTGCGCGTCCAGATGCCCGCGATCGTCGGCAGGTCGTGGGTGCCAACCGCACCGACGGCGTCGAGCGGCCATTTCGACGGGTCGCTGCCCTCGAACCACACGAGCCTGTAGGACAGCGCGCCGCGCTGATGCAGGTGGCGGCGGACGGAAGGCTCCACCAGCCCGAGGTCCTCGCCGACGACAAACGCTCCGGCGCGCCGGCTTTCCTGGGCCAGCAGATCGAGCAGGATGGCCGCGGGGTACTTGACGTAAGCGCCCTGCGCCGCGCTCATTCCGCCGGGAATCCAGAACAGGCGGAAGAGGCCCATGACGTGATCGAGGCGCACGCCCGCCGCGTGTCGTGCCGCACCCCGGATGGCGTCGATGAAAGGCTCCCAGTGCGCCCGGCTAAGGGTCCACGGGTTGAATGCGGGGAGGCCCCAGTCCTGTCCGTCCCGAAAGAACTCGTCCGGGGGCGCGCCGACGCGAACACCGGGCGCGAGGAAGGCCTGCCAGCGCCAGGCGTCGAAACCGTCCGAGGCGAAGCCGACCGGGACGTCCATGACAAGACCTATCTCCTTGGCGGCGCGCGCCAGCTGCCGGTCGACGTGAAACTGCAGCCACCGGTGGTATTCGACCCTCTTCGACAGCTCGCCGCGGCTGTCTTCGACGGCCGGCCCCGCCGGGTGCCTGAGCCCCTCCGGCCAGTCGCGCCATGCCCCTCCGTGCAGCTCGCACAGGGCGTTGAAGGTCGCGAAGTCGCGGAGCGGCCGGCCCTGGCGGCGGACCCAAGGATCCAGCCCGGCTGGCCCGGGTGCGACCTCGAAGATCGCCTCCAGGGCCTCCGACTTGAGGCGGAACACCGCGTCGTAGTCGATCAGCCGCTCGGCGTTCAGCTCGCGTGCCCGGGCGCGCCAGCGATCGAGCTTTTCGGGCAGCCGGTCCGCGCCCTCCAGCTCTTCGATCCGCAGGTGGATCACGTTGCGAAACCGGCGCGAAGACGCGTAGTAGGGCGAGGCCTCGTAAGGCAGCTTGGGGAGCTGCGCCCCGAGTGGGTTCAGCAGGACCTCGGATGCGCCGGCCTTCCGCGACCAGCGCGCAAAACGCCTCAGATCGGCGAAGTCGCCGACGCCCCAGCTCTCGGCCGACCTGAGCGCGTACAGCTGGATCGCCCACCCCCAGGCGCGCTCTGGCCCGGGCGTGCACGGCCGGGCATCAAACCCTCGCCTGCGCAGGCGTGGCGGACGCTCCGCGCTCGCATCCATCGCGGTGAGGATCGCGTCCTCGACCTCGCCCGTGGTTTCGACCAGGTTGCCCTGCCAGCCGTGATAGGCGGGCAGGATCCCCCAGCGCCTCCCCCGCTCAGACATCCATTTCAAGTATCGCCGTGGGCTCGCGTACGATGCTGGAGTGTCGCGACTCCGGGAACCGTCGCGGGTCCGCGTGAAGCTCTGATGGCGGTCGCCGAGGGCCTGGCGGTCGGGCGCTTCCTGCGCGAGCAGCCAAAAAAGCTCTTCATCGGGGGCCGGTGGGTCGAGGCCGCCTCGGGAAGGACGTTCGACACGCTGAATCCGGCGACTGGCGAAGTCCTGGCCCGCGTCGCCGAGGGAGGCGCGGAGGACATCGACCGGGCGGTGGCTGCGGCGCGCCGGACGTTCGAGTCGGGGGTGTGGAAGGACCTGCCGCCCGCCGAGCGCGCTAGGGCCCTGTGGCGGGTCGGCGACCTGATCGAGGAGCGCGCCCAGGAGCTCGCCGAGCTCGAGAGCCTCGACAACGGCATGCCGATCACCGATGCGCTCGTCTGGTTCGTGCCGCTGGCCGCGGCCACCTTCCGCTATTACGCGGGCTGGGTGACCAAGCTCGACGGCGCGACCCAGCAGATCTCGCTGCCTGGCAAATACCTCAGCTACACCCTGCGCCAGCCCGTCGGCGTGGTCGGCCAGATCATTCCGTGGAACTTTCCCATCGTGATGGCCGCATGGAAGCTCGCCCCCGCCCTCGCGTGCGGCAACAGCGTGGTCCTGAAGCCTTCGGAGGAGACGCCGCTGAGCGCGCTGCTCCTCGGTGAGCTGCTGGAGCAGGCGGAGATCCCTGGCGGTGTGGTCAACATAGTGCCCGGCTTCGGCGAGACGGCCGGGGCGCGACTCGCTGCCCACCCGG
Source organism: Candidatus Dormiibacterota bacterium (assembly GCA_036491815.1). Taxonomy (GTDB): domain Bacteria; phylum Chloroflexota; class Dormibacteria; order Dormibacterales; family Dormibacteraceae; genus DASXBE01. Next base: position 4,540 of record DASXBE010000130.1, read on the forward strand.
ACGTCGACAAGATCGCCTTCACCGGCTCGACTGAGGTGGGCAAGCTGATCGCGAAGGCATCGGCCGAGACCAACCTGAAGCGGGTCAGCCTCGAGCTTGGGGGCAAGTCACCGAACATCGTTTTCGCTGACGTCGACCCAGCCCAGGCGGTGTCCGGTGCGTTCTTCGGGATGTTCTTCAACCAGGGCCAGGTGTGCTCCGCGGGCTCGCGGCTGTTCGTCCAGAAGAGCGTGTACGACCGCACGCTGGACGAGCTGGCGAAGACCGTCGAGGAAACCCGTGTGGGTCCCGGCATGGACCCGGCGACCCAGATGGGCCCGCTGGTTTCGAAAACGCAGATGGAGCGTGTGCTGGGCTATATCGGCGTGGGCAAGCGCGAGGGCGCGCGGCTGGTCGCCGGCGGCGTCCGGGCGGATGAGCTCGGCCCCGGTTACTTCGTCAAGCCGACCGTCTTCGCCGACGTGGACGGGAACATGCGCATCGCGCAGGAGGAGATCTTCGGCCCCGTCGTCGCTGCGATTCCGTTCAGCGACGAGGAGGACCTCATCGCCAAAGCCAACAGCACCATCTACGGCCTGGCGGCCGGCGTCTGGACCTCCGACGTGAAGCGCGCGCATCGGGTGGCGCATGCGCTCCGCGCCGGCACCGTCTTCGTCAACTGCTACCACATCGTCGACCCGGTCACGCCGTGGGGCGGGTTCAAGCAGAGCGGGTGGGGCCGCGAGCTCGGATCGCAGGCCCTGGACCTCTACACCGAGCTCAAGAACGTGATCCTCGACATCGCCTGACGGCCGGCCTCTGCAGGCCTCAGTCTGCGCTGACTTTGACGCTCTCCAGGATGTACGGATCAACACCGTCGAGGCGTTCAACCAGGCTTCGAATCCTGAAGTAGAGATCAGCTGGGACCCGCCGGTCCTCCACCTGCAGAAAGCCGCACAGGGCCTCCACCGCCAGGTTGAACTCCCGGGCCTCGACGAACTCGATGACCTCGGACCTTTCGTACTCGGTCAGCGTGCCGTGGCTGCTCTGGATGAGGCCGTGGAACTCGGAGATCAGCTCCATTCTCGGTGCCCACGAGTATGCCCCCAAACCCGGCCTGCGAAGGTTAAATAGCGGCTTGGACCGCGTGCCCCGCCGCCGACGCTTGCCGTGACCGGTCTTAACAGCCTGGGTAGGATGGGCGAACCGACGTTCGTACGCTCGTCGGATGGACGAGCCAGTACCTGGAGTCGGGGATCCGAACGAGGAGCTGCGGGGGCGGATGGTCCGCAAGCGCCGCGCGATCGACCTGATGGAGCTTTCGTTTGCCGAGGATGCGGCGGCCTTCGCGGCGACCGGCGACTACGACGAGCTGGGCTTTGTCAGTGCCATCGACTGGATCCGATTCAACTGCCACATGACGAGCGGCGCGGCGGACAGGGTCGCGGTCGGCCAGACGATGGGGCGCACCCCGCGCAGCATCGTCGCCATCGCCGACGGTGAGATCGGCTTCGCCCATGTTTCGGTGATGGCGCGCGCCGCCGATGCGCTCAAAGGGCGATTTGATGAG
>DASXBE010000131.1:0-3219 GCA_036491815.1 Candidatus Dormiibacterota bacterium
CGTCGTCCACACGTCGGTCCTGGTGCGCGCGATCCAGACGGCGGACCTGGCCCTCGGCGAGATGGGGCGTTCGTGGGTCCAGGTCCGCCGGAGCTGGCGGCTGAACGAGCGGCACTACGGAGCGCTGCAGGGGCTCAACAAGCAGCAGACCGCCGAGCAGTACGGTGAGGCCAAGGTCAAGCTGTGGCGGCGCAGCTATGACGTTCCACCGCCCCCTCTCGAGCCGTTGGACGAACGCCACCCATCGCGCGATCCGCGCTACGCCGAGCTGCCGCCTGAGATCCTGCCCGCCGCCGAGTGCCTGAAGGACGTCGTAGAGCGGATGCTGCCCTACTGGTACGACGCCATCGCCCCGGACCTGCTTGCTCACTCCTGCGTCCTGGTCTCGGCGCACGGCAACAGCCTGCGCGCGCTCGTGAAGCACCTCGAAGGCATGTCCGAACAGCAGGTGGTCGAGCTCGACATCCCGACCGGCGTGCCCCGCGTCTACGAGCTCGGCCCGGACTTCAGGCCCACCTCGTGGCGATACCTGGGCGACCCGCGCGAGATCGAGCGCCGCGCCGCCGCGGTCAAAGCCCAGGCCTCCGGCTCGAAAGCCACAAGCACCTAAACTGGTCCCGTAGCCGAAAAACGAATTCAGAAGGGGGTCGCCACCGATGCCATTCGTGCTCCCGCCGCTTCCCTACGCCTTCGATGCCCTCGAGCCGCACATCGACGCCAAGACGATGGAGATCCACCACGACAAGCACCACGCCGCCTACGTGGCCAACGCCAACGCCGCGCTGGAGAAGCACCCCGAGTGGGCGAACAAATCGGTCGAGGACCTGCTCTGGGGGATCAACGAGGTGCCCGAGGACATCCGGACCGCGATTCGCAACAACGCGGGCGGCCACGCCAACCACTCGATCTTCTGGTCGATCATGGGCCCCGGCGCCGGCGGCAACCCGACCGGCCGGATCGCCGACTCGCTGAAGACGGCCTTCGGCAGCTACGACGCGTTCAAGGAGCAGCTTCAGAAAGCCGCGGTCGGACAGTTCGGCAGCGGATGGGCGTGGCTGGTGGCGGACAAGAACGGGAAGCTCGCGATCAAGGGCTACCCGAACCAGGACAGCCCCTACATGGACGGGTTGACGCCGATCCTGGGCGTCGACGTGTGGGAGCACGCCTACTACCTGAAGTACCAGAACAAGCGCGCCGACTACGTCACCGCCTGGTTCAACACGCTGAACTGGGAGGCCATCAACGCCCGTTTCTCCTCGGTCTGGGCGTAGGTAGAATCGGTCGGTCAGATGGCCAAGGTCTTTCAGCTCCTGGTAATCACGGAAGCCGTGCTCGCGGTCCTGCTGATGGCCGGCGTGCTGATCCAGACCCCCAAGGCCTCTGGCCTGGGAGGCACGATCGGCGGCGGCGACGGCGGGATGGGCGGCGGCTACCGCACCCGGCGCGGCCTGGAGCGCCAGATCTACTGGACGACGTGGGTCCTCGTCGCGGCCTTCCTCGTCTGCTCCGTCACCCTTACGTACATGCGGGCACATAATCTCGGCTAGCAAGCTCATCGCCGCCGCGTTCGCGGCGGCGGTGGTCCTCGTCGGGTGCCAGCCGGTCGCGACGGTGCCCAAGCCGGCGCGAGGTGGGACAGCCGTGGAGGCTCTTGTGGGTGCGGCCACGGTGCTCAACCCGCTGTTCGAGTCAAACGACAGCACGCGCGACGTGGACAGCCTGATCTACCAGGGCCTCACCACCGTCGACGCGCAGCAGAACGTGGTCGGGCTTCTGGCGGCCGGGTGGACGATCTCGCCAGACCGCCTGGCCTACACGTTCGCCATCCGCCCCGGGGTCCGCTGGGCGGACGGACAGCCGTTCACCGCGGACGACGTCCTGTTCACGTTCCACGTCCTGCAGGACCCCGAGTACCTGCAGCCCGGCGCCTCCTTCTGGCGCGAGGTCGGCGTCGCATCCGGAGGCCCCGGCTCGGTCGTCTTCACGCTCCGCGCGCCGAGCGCGGCCTTTCCTCTCGCGCTCCGGATCGGGATCATCCCGAAGCATGTCTTCGACGGGCTGGCTCCAGCGCAGATCGCCGCGAGCCCCGGGAGCGGCATCCGAGCCTTCGGGACGGGGCCGTTCCGCGTCGCCGCGTTCAGCTCCCTGGCGATCAGCCTCGACCGCAACCAGTTCGCCACGCCGCAGCCGTACCTCGACCACCTTGTCCTGCGCACCTACCCCGCCTCGGACCCGCAGATGGCGGTCCGGGCCGTGCTTTCTGGCGCGGCCGACCTGGTGGGAGGGCTCGAGCCGCAGGAGGTGGACACGCTGCAGGGCCGCACCGACGTGTCGGTGCAGGATGCGCGCCTGTACACGAGCTCATTCGTGAGCCTCAACGCAGAGGGCGACGGCAAGCTGTTCTTCGGCGATCAGAGCGTGCGGCAGGCGATCGTCCAGGCGATCGACCGCCAGCGCGTCGTGAATGAGGTGCTCGCCGGTAAGGCCGATCCCGACGCGAACCCGATCCCGACGGCCGGCTGGGCGTACTCGACCGCGGCGGCCAACCTGCATCCGTACAACCCGATCGCCGCCGCCACGGCCCTGGGCGCCGCCGGATGGCTGATCAAGGCGAGCTCGCCCCTGCGGGTCAAGAACGGCGTTCAGTTCAAGGTCGGACTGGTGGCGGCGGACTCCTTTCCGAACAAGCAGATCGCCGACGCGGTGGCGCGCCAGCTGCTCCAGATCGGCGTCGAGGTCGACGTGAAGGCGGTCCCGGCATCCTCCCTCGTCCGTGACTACCTGCTCGGCCGCAAGTACCAGATGGCGCTCGTGGCATTCGACGTCGGGCCTGACCCCGACCAGTACTCCCTCTGGCATTCGGGAGCGGACCCCGCAACTTTGAACTTCGCCTACTCGCGCGGCTGGGGCCTGATCGACAAGGACCTCGAGGACGGCAGGGCCGCGACCGATCAAGCGTCTCGCCTCGCCGCGTACATCGATTTCCAGGGCCTGATGGCGGATGCGGCGCCCGCCATCTTTCTGTACTCGGGCCGGTATGAGTACGCCGTCTCGCAGCGTGTCCACGGTGTTCGGATGAACAAGGTCATCGAGCCCCCGGACCGGTTCCAGCTCGTCACCCAGTGGTACGTCAACACGGCAGGGTGAACCCCAGTCCCAATACCGCGCGAGAATTGACCGCATGGATCTCGGGCTGAGAGACCGGCGTGGCCTCGTCAC
>DASXBE010000132.1:0-22610 GCA_036491815.1 Candidatus Dormiibacterota bacterium
AACCGTCCGATTCGACCCCGTCCCCAATTCGTCGTCAGCCGCTATGCTGCGCGATTAGGTGGGGACCGGTCGACAAGGGGAGGTCCCCCGAGCTCACGGCGCCCGCCTCCGAGCTCGGGGGGTCTTGTCACCGGACCTGGGGAGGAAGACATGAGCGATACCGCCGTGGATACAGATGTGCTGAGCTCGAACGGTGGCGGCACCGATCCCTTGGCCCTTGATCTCAAAACGGTGCTGGCCCGCGACGACTCGTTTGCGGGGAAGCTGCAGATCAAGGGAGCGGGGCAGGTGCTGGGCAACTTCAGCGGCGAGATCGAGTGCGACGGCGATTTGACCATCGGTCCGGAGGCGCACGTCGAGGCGGACATCCGCAGCGCGCGGGTGACGATCGCGGGCTTCGTCCGGGGCAACGTGGTCGCGGTAGCCCGGCTCAAGATCATGACCTCGGGCCGTCTGGAGGGCGACGCCCGGGTGGGCGCTCTGGTCGTCCAGGAGGGCGGCGTCCACCATGGGGCGATCCGGGTCCACCCGGAGGGCGTGCCCGAGTCAGCGGCCGCTTCGGTCAGCGCCCCGGCCCCGCGGAACAACGTGGTCCAGCTGAAGCCGGTCGGCAGCCCCGTCGGCAAGGTCAGGAAGCTGTGGGGTGAGTTCTTCTAGAAAACCGGCCAGGAAGGCTGCGCGCTCCCGAGCCGATCCGGCTCGCCAGGCGGACAGCATGCGCCGGCCCGCGGCCAGCCGGACCCCCGCCGCCCCGAAGCAAGTCACCAAACAGCCCCCGAACCGAGGCGTCGAGAAGCCGCCGGGCACGGCTGTCCCCGCTTCAGCTCCGGCTCGGGCCGCCCCAGCGCCGGCGCGCCAGGGGATCCGCCCGACCAGCGCCTCGCGGCTCACGATCAAGCGGGGATCACAGCAGAGCCCGCACGCCCAGCTCCTGGCGTCGACCCGCTCGCGCCCGGGCGGGGTCCGGCGCCTGAGCGAGGTCGACCTGGATGAGGATGAGGTATTGCTCGAAGGCTTCGACGCCACGCTCCAGGGGCAGCGTGTGCGCATCACAGCCGTGCTCGAGCGGACGTGCGTCTACCAGGACGCGAGCGGCGATCGAAAGCTCGCCCGCAAGGAGGACCTCTGGATCGAGGCCGACCAGCTGCCGATCCGCCGTCGCGGCCCCGGCTGACGCTTCGGATACGCTGAGCTCGCCTTGATCGAAGAACCGCGGATCAACCGCAACCTGGCGCTCGAGCTGCTGCGTGTGACCGAGGCGGGGGCCCTGGCCGCGGCCCCCCTGCAGGGACGCGGCAACAAGGACCTGGCCGACGCCCGCGCGGTCGAGGCGATCCGCGGCGCCCTGGCCGCGGTCGACATGAAGGGCACTGTCGTGATCGGCGAGGGCGAGAAGGACGAGGCGCCGATGCTCTACTTCGGCGAGTCGATCGGCAACGGCCTCGAGCCCGAGGTGGACGTGGCGGTCGATCCGATCGAGGGCACGAGCCTCACGGCCTCAGGCCTTCCGGGCGCCATCTCCGTCGTCGCGCTGGCTGAGCGCGGAACGATGTTCACCACCCACGTCCATTACATGCAAAAGCTCGTCGTCGGCCGCAAGGCACGGTCGGTGGTCGACCTCGACATGCCGGTGGAGTGGAATCTCCGGCGGATCGCCAAGGCGGAAGGCCTGCCCGTCCAGGAGCTGACCGTCGTCGTGCTGGAGCGGGATCGGAACAAGGAGGTGATCGCTCAGATCCGCGAGGTCGGGGCTCGGATCAAGCTCATCTCTGCCGGAGACGTGGCGGGCGCGCTCGAAGCCGCCCTCGAAACGCGGTCCGGCGTCCACTGCATGATGGGATCGGGCGGCGCGACCGAGGGCGTCCTCGCCGCGTGCGCGATCAAGACGATGGGCGGCGACATGCAGGCCAAGCTCCACTTCCGAGATGACAAGGAGCGCGACCTCGCCATCAAAGAGGGGCACAAGCCGAACCAGATCCTGTGCCTCGACGACCTGTGCTCGGGCACCGACATCTTCTTTGCGGCGACGGGCATCACTTCGGGGGAGCTGCTGAAAGGCGTGCGGTACGAGGACGTGTACGCATACACCCAGTCGATGGTGCTGCGGTCGGCCTCAGGCACCATGCGCATCGTCGACGCGTACCACCCGATCGACAAGCTCAGGGCCAAGGGCCTGCTGCCCGAACAGGTCGCAATCCGCTGAGCGCCTCGGAAGCCGGGCAGTTCCTGACCGCCGCGGGCAAGATGCTCGGGCCGCCCCAGTGGGAGTGGATCGCCACCGCCCGGATGCTTTCTCGTCAGCGCCCGTCAGCCGCCGCTGTGGAGCAGGTCCTCGACGGGCTGCTCTCGAGCGCGGACCAGGCGATGGTCAACGCCTTCACGGGAGGGTTTCGCGTGACGCAGACGCAGCTCGCGATCAGCAAATCCCTCCCCGACCCGCAGGCCGCGGCTGCCGCGCTCGAGTCGGCCCAGATCGTGGCCCTGGCCATCCTGGTCCGGGAGGAGATGGAGCCCGCTCAGTTCGATGCCGTGTACCGCCCGTTCGCGACGGTCCTCCCGGGGCCCGGTTACGCGCCGTCAGCGCCCATCGACCAGCAGATCGCTGCGTTTCTCCAGCGGCTGCCGGCGCTGAAGGGCGAGCCCGAGGCCGAGGTCGCCAGCGTGGCCAAGGGGCTCAGCGCAACCGCGGCTGAACCACCTGTCGCCGCGCCCCCCAACATCGCCGCGGCACCGCGGGGCCTCGACCCTGCGGCCAATTACTCCGCCGCGTGGAAGCTGGTGATCCAGATCGCCAACCAGAGCGGGCGCACGCAGTCCTTTCGCGCCATGCAGGAAAGTGCCGAGCAGGCCGCGCCACACGATGGGCTCGGCATAGTCGGCTTCGCCGGTGTGGCCGCGGGCGGAGTCTTCATGCGGGACGTGCTGCCCATCGAGAAGGTGCTTCTGCTCTACGAGCCGTTCGCCGGCGCGATCCCGTACGAATCGCTCCGCTGATCAGGCGGTCGCCACCCCGGCCGCCTTCTCGAGACCGAGCTCGGCGACCGAGACCTCGCGCATCTTGAACTTCTGCACCTTGCCGGTCACGGTCATCGGAAACGCGTCGACGAATTTCCAGTGGCGCGGGACCTTATAGCTCGCGATCTTGCCCTTGCACCAGGCGGCGAGCTCGTCACCGCCGGCGCTCGCCCCCTCGCGCAGCTTCACCCAGGCCATGACCTCCTCGCCGTACTTCTCGGAGGGCACTCCGATGACCTGCACGTCAGCGACGTCCGGGTGGCCGTAGAGGAACTCCTCCACCTCCCGCGGGTAGATGTTCTCGCCGCCTCGGATGATCATGTCCTTGATCCGGCCCACGATGTTGAGATAACCGTCTGCGTCCATCGTGGCGAGGTCGCCGGTGTGCATCCAGCGCGCGGAGTCGATCGCCTGCCGCGTGGCCTCGTCGTTGTTCCAGTAACCGAGCATCACCATATAGCCCCGGCTGCAGAGCTCGCCCTTCGTGCCCCTGGGGACGACCGCGCCGGTGAGAGGGTCCACGATCTTGATCTCGACGTGCGGATGGACGCGTCCCACCGTCGACACGCGCCGCTCGAGCGGATCGTCCGTCGCGCATTGGGTCGACACCGGCGACGTCTCCGTCATGCCGTACGCGATCGTCATCTCAGGTATGTGCATCTCCGTCTGGACCTTCTTCATCACCTCCACCGGGCATGGAGAGCCGGCCATGATCCCGGTGCGCAGGGAGCTGAAGTCGAACTCCTTGAACTGAGGATGCTCGAGCTCGGCGATGAACATCGTGGGCACGCCGTAAAGCGAGGTGCAGCGCTCCCGCTCCACGGTCCTCATGGTCACGACGGGATCGAAACCCTCCGCCGGGATCACCATTGTCGCGCCGTGTGTCGTGCACGCAAGGTTGCCGAGCACCATGCCGAAGCAGTGGTAGAAGGGGACGGGAATGCACACGCGGTCGTGCTCCGAGTACCGGAGCGTCTCGCCGATGAAAAAGCCGTTGTTCAGGATGTTGTGGTGGGTCAGGGTCGCGCCCTTGGGAAAGCCCGTGGTGCCGGACGTGTACTGGATGTTGATCGGGTCGTCGAACTGAAGCGAGGCCTCGACCTCCCGCAGCCGGGACAGGTCCACCCTGGCGGCATCGCGCTTCAGCGCCTCCCATCCGTCTTCAAGGACCACCGCCTCGCGCAGCTCAGGACACCGGCCCCTGACCTCCCCGAGCATCGCCACGTAGTCGGCCTGGCGAAATGCCGCAGCAAGGACGAGAAGTCGGACGCCCGACTGGTTCAGCGCGTACTCGAGCTCCGAGGTCCGGTAGGCGGGGTTGATGTTGACGAGGATGGCGCCGATCGCCGCGGTGGCGTACTGCACGATCACCCACTCGTACCGGTTGGGCGACCAGATTCCCACCCGGTCCCCCTTCTCGACGCCGCGCGCCATGAGGCCGCGGGCGACCTCCTCGCACTGGGTGACGAGTTCTCGATACGTGGCCCGATACCCCTGGTGAGCCGCCACCAGGGCTTCCCCTCCGCCATGCATGGCCGCAGTGCGGCGCAGGTTCTGGAAGATCGGCTCTCCCCGGAGCGGCGTGGCGCAGGCACCGTGGACGTAGCTGGGCAGTCCGGACGATTCAGGCATTGGCACGTGCCTCCTTCGAGTTTGATTCTGCGCTGTCCCGGGATGCCGCGGGGACTGGTAAAACCAACCCCTTGACATTGCGGCCGAAACGTCGCAACTTGGAACCAATTCGTCTCCGTCCGGCTCCACCGACAGTTCGCGCAAAGGTTGGCCTCCACAAGTAGGCAACGGCCGTAAAGCGGCGCAGAAACCAAACGCGTGTCACCCGGTGGATCCCGGTCGAGGCGGTGGTCCGCTTCAGGCCGCCGCCTCGTTTCACGTCAGGCCGAGGCCCCCTCAGACACCGTATTCGCGCCCGATACACCACCACTTCTAAGACAATCGCTCGCGTGCGCCGCCCCTCGCCCCTGGATCACCGGACGTTCCGCGGCCTGCTGCTCGCAATCGCGGGTGTCCCGATCGCGGCCTACTACGTCTGGCAGTCGATCGTCGTGCCGCTGCTGGTGGGCGGCGATCTCGGCGACCTGCAGGGGAGCTACATGCCGGCGGCGGCGCGGCTTGCCTCGGGCCTCGATCCGTACGACCTGTGCCGGACGATGGGCTGCCTCGAGCCGACCGGCCCGCAGTACGTGATGCCCCCTCTACTGGCGTGGCTGCTGCAGCCGGCCGTGGGCGTGTCGGGCCGAGCCATCACCATCGGCGCCGTCCTGCTCCTCAACCTCTCGCTGTTCGCCTTCCTGTGGCTGTCGCTGAAGGCGCTGAGGGTCCACGACTGGCAGCTCGCGGCCGTCCTCGTGCTGGTCGCGCTGGGCTTCGAGCCCACGCTCGCCAACGTGGCCGAGGGACAGGTCAACCTGGTCCTGCTGGCCCTTTCGGGGATCTGGCTGTTGGCCTGGGTGGAGGGCCGCTGGTGGGGCGGTGCGGCTCTCGGCGCGGCGATCGCGTTGAAGCTCATCCAGGGACCCGTCGCGCTGCTCGTGCTGTGGGCGCGGCGCTGGACGATGCTGGCGGCCGCCGCCGCCGTGGGCCTCGCGCTGTGGCTGGCCGGCGCTCCCCGGTACCTGGCGGAGTACCTGCTCCAGGTCCTCCCGGCGGTCAGCGCCGGCACCGGATTTTTCGAGAACCACTCGCCGGGCGGGACGATCACGAGGCTGATCCAGCCGGACTCCTTTTTCGGAGCGACTCGAGGCAGCCCGCCTTTGGCCCGCGCGCTCACGATCGCCGTCGCGGTGGCCGCCCTGACCGTGACCTTGATCGTGCTCCGCTCGCCGGCGAAACAGGCCACGGGCCGCGCCCTGGAGGCGGGCGCCGTCGTGGCGGTCACGCCGCTGGTGGCCACGTACTCGTGGGGCACGCACCTCGTCCTGCTGCTGCTTCCGATGTTCGTCGTGGTGGCCTGGTCGGTTCGCCGCCGTGACTGGCTCGCCCTGGCCCTGGTCGCGGCAGGCTGGCTCCTGATCGGCCCGGGCCACAAGTCTTTCCAGGTGCTGCTCGAAACCGGGCACACGAATGTTGTCGTGCTGCGCCTGATGGCCGAGTTCGGCGTGGTCGGAATCCTTCTCGTCTGGTCCGCGACCCTCATCGCGGTCAGGCGTGAGCGCTCAACGGACCGCCCGGATCCTGCTCACGAGCACCGTCCCGACGAAGAGAAACAGAACGGCGCTCGCGAACACCACGCGGTAGCCGGCGTTCCCGCCGGCGTGGCGGTTGAGGTAGTCGATCAGGGCCCCGCCAAATAGCGGCAGGATCGCTTGCGGCAGCGTGAGCGCGACGTGGAAGAGGCCCATGTCCTTCGCCGACTTGGTCTTGTCCGGAAGCGTGTCGCAGGCGAGGGCCCAGTCGACCGCGAAGTAAAGACCGTAGCCGATCCCATACGCGATCCCGAGCGCGAAGACGAGCGGTACCGATTTGGAGTAGAGGACGATGAAGGCGAGAGCGACAAAGCCCTGGGCCACCCCGGCGAGGTACACGAAGATCTTGCGTCGCCCGATCCGGTCTGAGATCTGTCCGCCGAAGAACCCAAACGGCAGCGCTGTCACGACGACCACGAGCAGCCAGTTGTCAGTGAATTTCGCCGCGTCGGTGGTGGAGGGCAGGACGACGTCCCGGAAGAAGTTGACGAGGAAGTAGAGGACGACCGTGATTCCCGAAGACACCATCAGCCGTGTGAACACGACCCAAGCAAAGTCGCCCTCGTGCAGCGGGCGCACGAACTCCGAGAGCGAGTCTCGCAGCGGACGTTTGGGTGGTCGCTCGATGCGCTCCATGCCCTCCGACTGGGCCGCCCACACGGTCGGGATGAGGCTTAGCGCAGCCACCGCCCCCATCACCAGATAGATGGCGCGGTTGCCGGTCATCAAGCCCGTGACCCCGAGCCCGCCGCCGATCCCGAGCTGTGTCATGGTCGCCAAAAAGCCGCTCGCCTTGCCCACCTGCTGGGCCGGCACGACGTCCGGAATGATCCCGGCGTACGCCGCGCCGGCGGCGTTGAAGAAGAACTGGATGATCGCGTAACCGACGACGATCTGCGGATAGCTGCTCGCGGTCATGAGGAGGACCAGGCCGGGCAGGGTGAGCAGGGTTCCGGCGACCATGATCGGGCGGCGGCGGCCGAAGCGAGTGTTCAGCCGGTCCGACCACGCACCAACGATCGGCGGGACGGTCATGGCCAGCAGACCTCCCAGGCCAAGCGCCACCCCGATGGCGGTGTTCTGCGAGCCCTTGGAGACAACCGAGTCGACCTGGGCCTGGATCAAGATGGTGGTCAGGGGGATCCAGAGGAAGTTGCTCCCAAACCAGAAGGCGCTGAGCGCCGTATGCCGCAGGTTTCCGAAACCCTCTTCGGACCGCCCGCCGACAGCCACCGCCGTCGCCACGGCGCAAGGCTACAGTTAATCGGCTTTCCGGGGGGACCGAAAAGCTGTAGGCTGTGGCGGCCCCCCATGCCATCTATCTTTTCGCGCGCCAAAGCAGTCCTGATCGAAGTGCCGAGACACGGCAAGCTCGCCTATTGCCTGTTGAGGGACGATCGGGTTCCGCGCGCGCCGAAGGCGGTCCTGCTCGGGGCGCTCGGCCTGATCGTGAGCCCGATCGACTTCCCAGCCTGGATCCCGGTGCTCGGCGAGCTCGACATGCTGGCGCTCGGCATCCTGGCCCTCGAAACGTTCATCGAAGCGTGCCCGGCGGAAATCCGCCGGGAGCACCAGGAGGCGCTCAAGGCCAAACAGAGCATCTGGGACCGCGACCTTCGCGAGACCAGGGTCGCCGCCCGGGACGGTGTCGGTCGCGTGATTTATCGAGTTCGGGCGCGGGTCCGCCGCCGCGACGACGAATACCAATCGGTTTCGGAGGTCAATTGAATTGCGCGTGATGCTGACGAAGGACGTCGAGAACGTCGGGCGGGCCGGCGACGTGAAGGAGGTCGCCGACGGGTACGGCCGCAACTTCCTCTTGCGCCGCAAGCTGGCGGTGACCGCGGGCAAGGGTGTCGAGGGGGAGGCGAAGCGCCTCAAGGACGCGGCGTCGAAGCGCGAGACCAAGGAAAGAGTGGAGGCGCAGGCGCAGGCCGACCTGATCGACAACAAGACCGTGGTCGTAAGGCTCAAGGTCGGAGCCGAGGAAAAGGCGTTCGGCTCGATCACCAACCAGGACGTGGCGGCGGCTCTGAAGGCCCAGCACAGGGTCGAGATCGACCGTCACAAGATCGACCTCAAAGAGCCCATCCGCACGCTTGGCGAGCACCAGGTCTCGCTGAAGCTGCATCGCGACGTGGCGGCGCACGTCAACGTGATCGTCACCCAGGACAGATAAAGCCCCCTCGTGGCGACGACGCTGCCTCTCGCCCCAGGGCGGGTACCACCTAGCGACCTCGATGCCGAGATGTCCGTCGTCGGTTCCATCCTCGTCGACCCGCTCTCGATCGCCAAGGTGCTCCAGTTCCTGCACCCCGAGGATTTCTACCGCGAGAACAACGGGCAGATCTACCGGGCGGCGCTCGACCTCTTCGCCCTCGGGGAGCCGATCGACAACGTCACGCTGGCGGCGCAGCTGCAGACGATGGGGATCCTGGACCGGGTGGGCGGGCGGACCCACCTGGCGTCGCTGCAGGGAGCGGTGCCGACGGCCGCCAACATCGAGTACTACGGCCGGATCGTCAAGGAGAAGGCCTACAAGCGGCGGCTCATCTCCGCGGGTGGCAGCATCGCTGGCTACGGCTACGACGACGCGGTTGACGCTGAGGAGGCGATCAACCAGGCCCAGTCGCTCGTCTTCGGAGTGGCCGACGACCGCGACCAGCGCGAGCTGGCGCGGCTTTACGACCTGCTGGGTCCGGCGATGGAGCGGATCTCGCTGCAGATGGAGAGCGGGCAGGGCATCGTCGGGATCCCATCCGGGTTCCACGACCTCGACCGAATGACGGGCGGTTTCAAGGATTCTGACCTGATCATCGTCGCGGGCCGCCCCGCCATGGGCAAGACCTCCTGGATCTTGAACGTAGCCCTGCACGCGGCCCTCGAGGCGAAAAAGGCGATCGCCATCTTCAGCCTCGAGATGTCGAGGGAACAGCTGACTGAAAGGTTGCTGACCGAGCAGGCTCAGATCGACGCGCAGCGCATGCACAGGGGCCTCCTCTCGGAGGCCGAGTTCGACCGGGTCTCCAACGCGCTCGGGCCACTGGGCGAGGCGGCGATCTTCATCGACGACACGCCTGTGATGGATGAGCTGACCCTTCAGCTGAAGGCCCGGCAGGCCAAGATGCGCCACAACATCGACATGATCCTGGTCGACTACCTGCAGCTGATGCACGGTCGGGCCAGGGGCGATGACAACCGTGTCCAGGAGGTCTCCGCGATCTCGCGGGCCCTCAAGGGGCTCGCGCGCGAGCTTCGCGTCCCGGTGATCGCCATCTCGCAGCTGAGCCGCGCGCCCGAGCAGCGGCCCGACAAGCGTCCGATCCTCAGCGACCTCAGGGAGTCGGGCTCGATCGAGCAGGATTCGGACGTCGTGATGTTCCTGTACCGCCCCGAGTACTACAAGGCCGAGGAGCGGCCCGGGATCGCCGAGGTGATCGTGGCCAAGCACCGCAACGGCCCGACCGGCACCATCGAGCTCAAGTTCCGCCGCGACCACACCCGCTTCTACAACCTCGAAACGAGACGGCCCGAACCGGGTACGGAGTAGGCCGCTGTGGTCATCATCCTGGTCGGCGGCCAGTGGGGCGACGAGGGCAAGGGCAAGGTGATCGACTACCTCGCCGAGAAGGCGGACATGGTGATCCGCTCGCAGGGCGGGAACAACGCCGGCCACACGGTGATCACCGAACACGGCGAGTTCAAGTTCCAGCTGATGCCCTCCGGCATCCTGTATCCCCGGTGCGTCTGCATCATCGGCAACGGGGTCGTGGTGGATCCCAAGGTCCTGCTGCGCGAGATCTCACAGCTGCGCGAGCGCGGCATCGAGCCCAAAAACCTCGTGGTCAGCGAGCGCGCTCACATGGTGATGAGCTATCACCCGTTGTTCGACCAGCTCGAGGAGGACGCGCGGGGCGACGACCGCCTGGGCACCACGTGGCGCGGCATCGGGCCCGCCTACGCCGACAAGATCCGCCGCATCGGATTTCGCATCGGCGACCTGCAGAAGGAGGGCTTCATGCGCAAAAAGCTCGCCTTTGTCGTCGACCAGGTCAAGAACCCGATCCTCACGAAGCTGTACGAGAAGGACGCGTACGACTGGTCGCGGATGCTCGATGAGTACATGGGCTATGCCGCGGAGCTCGACCCCTACATCAAGGACACATTCCCGATCATCCAGGAAGCCCTCGACCGCAATGCCAACATCCTCCTCGAGGGCGCACAGGCGACCATGCTGGACCTCGACTTCGGCACCTATCCGTACGTGACGAGCTCCAACCCGACCGCGGGGGGCGCGCTGACGGGCAGCGGCATTCCGCCCACCAAAGTCGACCTCACGCTTGGCGTCTTCAAGGCCTACACGTCGCGCGTCGGGTACGGCCCGTTTCCCTCCGAGCTGCTGAACGAGGTGGGGGACCAGATCCGCGAGCGAGGGCATGAGTTCGGCACCGTCACGGGCCGCGCCCGCCGCATCGGATGGTTCGATGCGGCGATCGGCCGCTACGCGGCCCGGCTCAACGGGATCGGCTGCGCGGCGCTGATGCGCCTGGACATCCTCGACGACCAGCCGCTGCTCAAGATCTGCACCGCCTACGACTTTCGGGGCGCCCGCCAGGACCACCCGATGGCCAACATCTCCCACTACAAGCACTGCGACCCGGTGTACGAGGAGATGCCCGGCTGGCAGACGGACATCGGCTCTGCGCGATGCTGGGAGGACCTGCCGCAGAGCTGCCGCGACTACGTGGAGCGGATCGGCGAGCTGATCGGCGTCACTGTCGACCTGGTGGGCACCGGGCCTCGCCGCGACCAGTTCGTGACGCGGGGCCGCAAGCTGTTCGACTGAGATCGCGCGAGCGTCACGTGCGTTGAAAGAGAAGCCGTCGGTGGTCGCCCAGCTCACCTGGGACCAGGTTCACGCCTTCCGGCTCGCCGGCCACCACCTCGCAACCCAGGCATCGAGGGAGGACCTCGTCAAGGTCGCGGGGGACATCGGCGGCGCGCAGGCTCAGGTCATGTCTGCTGCCGAGCTGCAGATCGCCGTGCGCACCGCCTGCTCCGTGACTGACGTGCGCAACGCGCTGTGGAAAAAGAAGTCGCTCGTCAAGA
The DNA here is from genome assembly GCA_036491815.1 of Candidatus Dormiibacterota bacterium. Lineage (GTDB taxonomy): Bacteria > Chloroflexota > Dormibacteria > Dormibacterales > Dormibacteraceae > DASXBE01. Next base: position 11,328 of record DASXBE010000132.1, read on the forward strand.
CCTGGCTCATGCGCGGCACGCTGCACCTGGTTCCAGCCCGAGACCTGCCCCTCTACACAGCGGCGATGAGAGGCCGCTGGATGAAACCGCGCCCGAGCTGGCTCAGGTACTTCGGGCTGAGCGAAGCCGAGCTGGCAACGCTGATCGACACGATCGGCGGCATCATGAACGGCGAGCCGATGACCCGCGAGGAGATCATCGCGGTCGCAGGCCAAGGCCACTCAGAGCGGGTGGTCGAGTGGCTCAGGTCAGGTTGGGGCGGCTTTTTGAAACCCGTCGCGCGAGCTGGATTGCTCTGCTTCGGTCCCAGCCGCGGCCAGAGCGTCACCTTCGTCAGTCCGAAGGACTGGCTTGGCGCCTGGCGGCAGGTTGACCCCGAAGTGGCGCTGGTTGAGATCGCGCGTCGCTACCTGCGAGCCTTCGGTCCAGCCACCAAGCAGGACTTCACCTCCTGGTGGGGCCGCTGGCCCGGCGTCGGCACCGCAGCCTGGGCGGGCCTCGAGCCGGAGCTGGTCGAGGTCTCGGTCGGCGCTTGGCGGGCGCAGATGCTCGCGGCCGACCTCAGACGGATCCCACCGCGCAGGAAAGCGTCGGTCCGGCTGCTGCCGCCTTTCGACCCCTACTTGATGGGGTGGGCGAGCCGCGACCACATGTTCGAGGCCGTCCACCGGCCCAAGGTCAGCCGGACCGCGGGCTGGATCTCGGCCGTGGTGCTGGTCGACGGGCGGGTCGAGGGCACCTGGACCCACACCGTGGCGAAGGGGGTTCTGAGGGTCCACGTCGCTCCATTCCAACGCCTCGCCAGAGCGACGGCGTCAGAGGTGAGGATGAGGGCGGTCGAGCTGGCGGCTTCCCTCGGCAGGTCGGAGGCCGAGGTCGAGGTCGCCCAGGAGGCCTAGGAAGCCCGTGATGCGGGCTTGACGACCCTCAGGTTGGCGTCGCGCTGTCTCAGCCGGCGCGTCCTGTCCCAGCGCTCCATCCCGGCCGACCATCCCCAGAGGGCGACCACCATCACGCCGAGGAGGGCCTGCAGCGCGGCGACGGTGAAGAAGGCCGCCTCGATGCCGTAGCCGTTGCGGCGCAGCCCGACGGCAAGGAGCCCGGCGGCGAAGCCGAGGAAGGGCCGGAGCGCCCACGAGCCCGGGAGCATGCGGCGGTCGGCGAGGACCAGCCCCGCGACGAACCACATCGGCCCGCTGTCGAGCTGGAAAGCGTAGTCCCAGTGGAAGAGGTAGACCGCCAGGAGGGCTCCCACGAGAAAGGTGACCAGGACGGAAAGGCTGGCGCGCCGGGCGTAGGCGAGCCAGGCTATGCCGACCGCGACCGCCAGCAGGGAGGTGGCAAAGACCGGCCCGGGGACGTTGCCCACGTAGAGCCTGATCGGGTCGATGGGCGCCGAGTCCGGGCTGAAGAACCGGTACCAGATGCCGATGGGATCGGAGTCGTGGCGGCCGCTGGCCGGGTTCAGGTAGGCGAAGGGGGCCCCCCGGGTGATCAGCGCCACCCCCGCGTACGCGAGCAACCCCGCCTGGGCCCGAATCGCCGGGATGTAGCGAGCCCGCAGCAGCTCGAGCACGACCGCGAGCACCGCGATCTCGACGGTCGTCGCCAGACCGGCGCCGGCCCCGACGAAGGCGACGCCGAAGATCGCCACGATCACGGGGCTCGCGGGTGGGCGCGGGCTGCTGTGCCGCCACACCCAGCGCATGGCGAGCTGGGCTCCGGCGCCGATGGCGATCGCGATGAGCAGCATCTGGAACGCGGGGAACTTGAAGATGATCAGGCCCGCCACGACCGCAGGCGCAAGCGCGATGCCCGTGATCAGGTCTTCGGGCAGGGAGGCGGGTTTGAAGGCGGCCCGGTCGAGCCAGGCTGCCGCTCGGGCCAGCACGTTCGGATTGTAGGCAAAGCCGGCGCCGCGGCGGCCCGCTCCGGCACCGCCCGGCCACGGAACTCGAATGCCTTGGGTGATAATCGGCAGGCTCGTGTCGCTTTCTGGCCGACGTCTTGTCGCGACGCTTGGGGCCCTGTGGCTGCTGGTACTGGTTTCGATCACCGTGCGGGCGGGCGCGCCTGGGGACTCGACCTGGGTGGCGCTCGGGCCGTTGCCCGGACAGGGCCACTCGGCAATCTTCGCTCTGGCGGTCGACCCCGCGAACAGCCGGGCGCTGGTCGCCGGCAACTCGGCCGGTACGTTGCTGCGAAGCGTGGATGGGGGAATGACCTGGGCGGCGGTCCACGCCGGAAGCTCGGCGGTGAACACGATCGCATTCGGCGCCGCCAAGTCGGGGCTTGTGCTCGCGGGCACACGAGCCGGCACCCTGGTCAGCCGCGACTCGGGCGTGACCTGGTCGCCCGCCGCGGGGCTGGAGCACCGCGCAGTCCGTGCCTTCGGCTTCGCCCTGGCGACCATGTACGCCGGGACCGACCAGGGCGTGTTCGCCAGCCAGGACGGCAGCACATGGTCGCCGGGCGGCCTGGCCAACCGCAGCATCGACTCCATCGCGGTCGAGGCGATCCACGCGCCCGTTCACCTGGTGGCCGCGAGCGACGCCGCCGCTTCGGGGGCGGGCCCGCAGCTCTACCAGAGCAACGACGGCGGCCAGAACTGGGCCCCCTTCAGCCCCGCGATCAGCGGCACCTTCGCGGTCAGAGTCGTGGCGGGACCGTTGCCGCCAACGGGCAACGTCCGGCCGTTGCTGGTGGGTACGAACGCCGGTCTTTTCGGGTCGGCGGACGGCGGCGCGACCTTTGCGACCTTGAGCGGCGCCGGCATCCCCTCCACCGACTACACGCAGCTGAGCTTCATCAACGGCCACTACAACCGCTTCTACGCGGGCAGCGACGGGGGCGGCTCCGGCGCCGGAGGACTGTGGCGGAGCGACGACGGCGGTCAGAGCTTCAGGTCGCTGGAGCCGCCCATGCCATCGATCACCGCGCTCGCCGTGTCGAGCGACGATGCGCCGGTCCTGTACGTCGCGGCTTTCCGGCCCGCCGGTCACGTCGCGGCGCTGTGGGTGTACCACGACACGGGAGGCGAGCCTCAAGGTCCGCCCGTCACGCCGACGCCGTTCGCGAGCGCGGGCCGCACCTCGTCGACGCCCGCCTCCTTCCACCTGCTGGATGTCCTCCGTGCCTCGCAGGCTCCGTACATCGGCCTTGGCGCGCTGGCCTTGCTCGTGATCGCGACTGCGGCGGTCGCCCATCTGCGAGGCCGCCGAAGATAGCCGCGCGCCCGGTTCATCTAGACTCGCTCGATTGAGCGAGCTGCCCACGGATCCGCATCGGCGGCTGCGCGAGCTAGGCCTCGAGCTTCCCGCGCCGCCCGCTCCAGTCGCCTCCTACGTGCAGACCAGGCTCGTCCCGATCGGCGACCACCGCGCGATCCTGTACGTGTCCGGCCAGGTCTCGCGCGAGGGCGAGAAGCTGCTGACCGGGCGCTGCCCGGACGAGGTTTCCGTCGAGGAGGCTGCGAGGCGCGCCAGGATCTGCGGGGTGAACGTGCTGGCCCAGATCCAGGGGGCGGCGGGGCTCGAGAACGTGGAGCAGGTCAGCCAGGTCATGGGGTTTGTCCTGTCCGCCCCCGGCTTTGGCGACCAACCGAAGGTGATCAACGGCGCCTCCGACCCCCTGGTCGACGTGCTGGGCGAGGCCGGGCGACACAGCCGCGCGGCGCTGGGCATGAACGCCCTCCCGTTCTCGGTGACCGTCGAGATCGCGGCGGTGGCGATTGTCAGGACCGTCTGAGCGCCCGCTGGGAGCCCGCCGCCCGCGGGTCATCCTGGTGGGGAGCGTCGTCTATCTCGCACTGATCTTCGGCGTCATGCTGTGGCGCGGGATCTCGATCGAGCCCGAGTGGGTCGTGCTGGCCCTGCTGCTGGTGGCGGTGGCCATGGGCAGGGGCCGCACGTTCGTGACCGACTGGACGCCTTTCCTGCTCCTCTTCTTCGCATATGAGGCGATGCGGGGGTTTGCGTCCAAGACGGGCTTTGCCCCGCACGACCTCTCAGGGCTCGAGCGCACCCTGTTCGCCGGGTCGATCCCGACCCTCGTCCTCCAGCACGCGTTCTACCACCCGGGAGTCGTGAGCCCCCAGGACGTCGTCGCGATGTTCTTCTACTTCATGCACTTTCCGCTTCCGATCGTCGTCGGGTTTGTCTTCTGGTTCAACAGCCGCGAGCACTACTGGCGTTTCATCGCCGCTCTGTTGCTGATGTGCTTCGTGGCCTTCGCGACGTATCTCTTCTGGCCCAGCGCCCCGCCGTGGTACCAGCTGCATGACGTCGTGAAGATCAACGACCGGACGGTGGCCGCGCTCTGGCCGAACCAGTACTACGTATCGCAGATCTACCACAGCTTCAACCCGAACAAGTTCGCGGCCTTCCCATCCCTCCACGCGGCGTTTCCGGCGCTGGCTGCGGTCTATGCGTGGCGCCCGTATCGGCCGCTGGCGATCGGGTTGATCGTCTGGACGGCGTGCGTTTTCGTTTCGATCGTGTATCTCGGCGAGCACTACGTGGTCGATGCGCTCGACGGGTTCGTCTACGTTGCGGTCGCCGCCATCGCGGTCGAGTCGTTCAACCGATGGCGCAACCGGCGGGCCCCGAAGCCGGCCGAGGCTACGCCTGCCAGACCCGCCGCATGATCGTGCGCGCGAGCTTGTCCGAGTCGTGGTGGGATGGGATCTTGACGTTGACCACGTCGGCCGCTATGAAGCGGACCTCGGGATGCCTCGAGCTGTCGGTCGCCCGGTAGATCACGGACGACTGGCCCCCGGTCGGCGTGTACGAGTGGTTGGAGTTGACCATGACGAAATCGAACAGGTTGGCCCCGACGTGCTCCCTGATGACCCTCAGGTAGTCGTCGACCTCGTAGCCGTCCGTCTCGCCGGGCTGCGCGGCCAGGTTGCAGATGTAGACCTTGAGAGCGGCTGACGCCTTGATCGCCTCCACCATCCCTTCGACCAGCAGGTTGGGCAGGATCGAGGTGTAGAGGGAGCCGGGCCCGACGATGATGAGCTCGGCGTTCAGGATGGCCTGAGCCGCCTCGGGGTTGACCTGCACGCCGTCCGGCTTGAGGAACACATGGCTGATGGGCGCATGCTGCTTCGGGATCTTCGACTCGCCCTCGACCGTGCTTCCGTTGATCGAGGCGACCAGCGTCACGTCCTGCAGGGTCGAGGGAAGGAGCGTGCCCTTGACCGCGAGGACCTTTCCGGATTCCCGGAGCGCCTGCTCGAAGTTGCCGGTCACGTCGGCCATGGCCATGATGAAGAGGTTTCCGAACGCGTGGCCGTCGAGCGACCCCTCCTTGAAGCGGTGATCGAACAGCTGCTTCATCAGGGGCTCGGCGTCGGCCAGGGCGATCAGGCACTGCCGGAAGTCGCCGGGCGGCAGGATCCGATACTCGTCACGCAGCCGGCCGGAGGAGCCGCCGTCGTCGGCGACCGTCACGATCGCGGAAAGGTTCGAGGTGTAGGTCTTGAGGCCGCGCAGCAGCGAGGAGAGCCCGGTGCCCCCGCCGATGGCGACGATCCGCGGCCCGCGGCCCCGCAGGCGGAACGCGTGGATGATCTCGACCACGCTGCTGGTGGAGTTGCCCGGCAGGAACGGCCCGAGCACGGACTGGGTCAGCTTGACGTAGCTGACCACCAGCGCGCCGACTCCGAGGATGCCGAAAATGACCGCCCTGGCCCAGTACGGCAGGAACTGCAGGGTGATGTAGTAGAAGCTCTCCGGAAGGGGTGCCGCCTTGTAGATCTCTTTGAGGGCGTAGGCCACCCCGAGCACGAGGATGAGCTCGGAGGCCATGAGCAGGAGCAGCCAGCGCTTGATCTGAAGACCAGGCGTAAGCCACCGCAGCCAGCGCGCCGTTGAAGAGAGCCTTGTGGCCAATCTACCCCGAGTGCCAGAACGTGTTCAAAACGTGCAAAGTTACTTTGGTACTACGCTTCTTCTGAAGTATGCGTAGTTTGCGTCGGGCCCGTCGACTGGTCAGGCTGGCCGCTTTTGGCCTGGTCGTGGGCGCCATCGCCACCGAGCTCTCGAAGCCGGAGCCGGATCGGACCTGGGAGGGCAAGGTGCTGGGGGTGGTCCCGTACGACTTCCGGCCGCCGACCTGGGAGCGGATCCGCAGCGCCTACTGGAACCCCCACTCGGACCACCTGTTCAGCGATAGGGTCTTCGGGGTCGGATGGGCGGTCAACCTCCACCGGGCGAAAACGCTGATGGAGCAGGGGTTCGGACGCCTCATGGGCACCCGGGATTCCCTCTCGATCCGGATGACGGTCCGATCCGAAGGTTCGGGCAAGAAGCCGGACGTGGTCGTCACCAAGGAGTAGGCGCCGGGGTTGCCCAGACTGGGCATCCTTAGAATTGGTTCCCCGGCCGTGTCCGGACGCGACTTGGGGAGTGGCGCAACGGTAGCGCAGCTGACTCTGGATCAGAAGGTTGAAGGTTCGAATCCTTCCTCCCCAGCCAGCACTCATGTTGAGGCAACGCCATCGACCTCCGTGTTCACACTCCTGCCGTTTGCGATCAGGACCACCTCAATGTTGCCGCGAGTCGCGTTGGAGTACGGGCAAACCTCATGCGCTGCACGCACCAGGGTGGCCGCCGCGTCTGCTGAGTCAATACCGGGCAGATGAACGTCCAGGGTTACGCCCAGCTGATAGCCCCGCGCCGCAGTGGGACCCAATGTCACGGTCGAATCGATTGCGATGTCGCCGACATCTTGCTTCGTCCGGCGAGCCACTCCCTGCAACGCACTCTCGAAGCAGGCGGCGTAGCCGATCGCAAAGAGCTGCTCCGGATTGGTTCCACCACCAGGCCCTCCGAGCTCCTGTGGTGCCCTGAGCACAACCTCGAGGGCTCCGTCCGATGTCCGCCCCTTTCCGTTGGCCCGACCGCCGGTGACATGAGCCTGGGCTGAGTAAAGAATCCTTTTCGTGTTTGTCGCCATGGGTGTCTCCTATCTCCGAATTGAGTCGCGCTGGGGGAGAGGGAGCGGACTGGCCGCTCCCCTCCTGAGGTCTGTCGCTACGCCACTGTCGAGCGCGGGCGGCCCGCGCTGGCCGCATACAAAACGCTGCCGGCGCTGAGCACGGCGAGGATGCCAAGGATCCACGCCGACCAGGCCAGCGCGGTGACGGACGCGAAGCCGAATACCCACGGCGCGACAAACGTGATCACGCCCAGGACCGCCGGAATGATCTCGACTCCGTTAGCCCGAGTCATGGCCGCGGCGAGAATTCCGGCCAGAAACAGCAGCACCCCCAGGGTGTATGCGGTGCCGGCCGCGACGCCATTGCCGGTGGCGCCGAAAACAAACGGGGTCACAAAGAGGACGACCCCAATCGCCATGGTGGCGTAGTCCTGCCACCGCTTCCAAGCAGTCATGACCGTACATCTCCTTGGGGGACGCCTCGCAGTACCACCGGCCGGCGCTGGACGTTCCCCGCTGGGCTCGACGCAGCCGGTTCCCGCTCCTGGTTGGCGCCCCGGTCTGGCGGGAGTTGGCCGGTGGCGGTGTAAGGCCGCACGATCAGGACAGCCGCGGGCGAATGCGCTGTTAGGTGCGCCGAGGTCGAACCCAGCACCAGGTTGTGCATCGTGCTGTGACGGTTGGCGCCGACGATCACGAGGTCCGCTTTGAGCTCGGCGGCCAGCCTGCCGATCTCCTCGCCCGGGCTGCCTTCGAGGATCACCAGCCGCCAGTCGATCCCCTGGCCATCGAGCAAACTCGACGCCTCGACACGGACCTCGGCCTCAAGGCCGTCAAGGGTGTCGATGTAGGGCTGGAGGGGCACGGTTGTAAGGGCCAGGGAGGGCAGGTGACGGACGTGCGCCAGGGTGAGATGCGCTCCGGTTCTGCTGGCAAGATCCGCGGCCACCCGAATCCCACTCCTACTGGCGGGAGAGGCGTCGGCCGCGACGACCACCTCTCTGGCCCACGTTGCGCGCGTCATCTCATCGCTCCGGCTGAAGACCTTCATGGCTACCTCCCGGACTGTTTCAGTACACTTAAAACAATCCAGTGGACGGGCCAGCTATTCCGGAGTCACCAAGATTCCTGGTCCAGCTTCGTCGAACGCAAAACGCGGTGCGGACCCGGATGGACGAGGAGCTGGGGCCCACAGGGCTGACTATGCCCCAGTACGCGGTCCTGGCAGAGCTGGAGTCACGCCGCGCTCAGTCCTCCTCCGACCTGGCGCGTGCGATCGGCGTCACCGCCCAGACCATGAACGTGCTGGTCTGCGCCCTGGAAGCATCTGGGCTAGTCGACCGAACTCAGCACCAGTCACACGGCCGGATTCTGCTCGTCACCCTCACGCGGAAGGGGCGTTTGGCGCTCAAGCGCGGGCGACGGTTTGCCTTGGCGATCGAGGAAAGGCTGCTCGAAGGAGTCACTCTGGACGAGCGAGACCGCCTGATCGACCTTCTGAAACGAGTCGAAGATCGCAGCAGCTCTTAGCGACCCGTGCCTGTCGATTTGGGCTACCGCCGTTCGTGTAGTGAGTGAAAGCGGCACAGTGGCCCGCGTAATCGTTGGAGGACTGGATCATGAGAAGAGTCGTTGCATTCATAAGCTTGACTCTGGACGGTGTCATGCAGGCGCCAGGCCGGCCGGATGAGGACCGCCGCGGCGGCTTTGAGCACGGTGGCTGGGGCATCCCATACGCCGATCCGGAGATGGGCAAGTTCGCAGCCGAAAGCATGACCAACACGGGCGCACTGCTTTTGGGGCGGCGGACGTACGAGGACTTCTACTCGTTCTGGCCCAAGCAAACCGACAACAACCCGTTCACGCAGGTCCTGAACAACGCCCAGAAGTACGTTGCATCAACCACGCTCCATGACCCTCTGCCATGGGTCAACTCCACGCTTCTCAAGGGTGACGCCGCTGATGCCTTGCGAAGACTGAAGGAGGAGCCTGGCAAGGACATAGTGATTCTCGGGAGCGGTGAGCTGATCAAGTCGCTGATGCGCGCACACCTCGTGGACGAGTACCTCCTCGCGATCCATCCCCTGGTGTTGGGATCCGGGCGTCACCTCTTCGCTGATGGCGGTCCATGTGTCACGCTCAATCTGCTTGGCAGCAAGACGACGACAACCGGTGTCGTGATCGCGACCTACCAACCTGATCACTGACCTCCGGGAAGGCTCTAGATGAAGCAGTACCTGCTCAGCGTGTACCAGCCGGACGGAGATCCGCCGCTCGAAGTCCTGAGCACGGTCATGGTGAACGTGGGCGCCTGGAGCAAGGAGCTGAGAGCTGCTGGGGCGTGGGTCTTCGACGCAGGGCTCGACCCCGCGAGCGCCTCGACCGTAGTACGCGTCAGCGGCGACGAGGTACTCATGACCGACGGCCCGTTCGTCGAGGGTAAGGAGCATATCGGCGGATTCACCATCATCCGGGCGCCTGATCTCGACGCCGCGCTCGAGTGGGGAAGAAAGCTGTCGAAGGCGACAACACTTCCGATTGAAGTTCGGCCCGTGCACAGCGAAGCCGGGTAGTGCCGGGAATCGCAGCCTCGGAGATCGAAGGTGTCTTTCGCGAGGAGTACGGGCGCGCGGTTTCGGTCCTTGTCCGAGTCTTCGGCGACATCGACGTCGCGGAGGAAGCCGTCCAGGACGCGTTCACCGTGGCGGTGCAGCGGTGGCCGGCCGCCGGGCTTCCCGCGAGCCCGGCGGGGTGGATCATTACGACCGCTCGAAATCGGGGGATCGACCGCCTCCGCCGTGAATCGTCACGCGAAGACCGGCATGCCCAGGCCGCCCTGCTGCACGCAGCTGCGGAACCGATCGAGGAGGGCCCAGTGAGTGACGAGAGGCTGCGTTTGATCTTCACCTGTTGTCACCCGGCGCTGGCAACGAACGTCCAGGTCGCGCTCACCCTGCGCCTCCTGGGAGGCCTCTCCACCGCAGAGATCGCCCGCGCCTTCCTGGTCCCCGAGCCGACCATGGCGCAGCGGCTGGTCCGGGCCAAGGGCAAGATCCGCGATGCCAGAATCCCCTACCGAATTCCGACCGCGGCCGACCTACCGGGTCGCCTTCGGGCCGTGATGGCCGTCATCTACCTCATCTTCAACGAAGGCTACGCAGCCACCTCGGGCGACCGCCTTGTTCGTGACGACCTGTGCTCTGATGCCCTCCGCCTCGGAAGGCTGCTGCGTGAACTGATGCCCAACGAGCCGGAGGTCATGGGTCTTCTCGCGTTGATCCTTCTCATCGAGTCGCGTCGCGCCACCCGCACGACCAACGACGGCGACCTTGTGCTTCTGGCCGACCAGGAACGCGACCGCTGGGATCGCGCCCTCATCGCCGAAGGCCAGGCGATCGTCCGTGACTGCCTTCGTCGCAACCAGCCGGGTCCTTACCAGATCCAGGCCGCGATCAACGCTGTTCACAGCGACGCGCAGGTCGCGGCGGATACGGATTGGTGGCAGATCCTCCGGCTGTACAACCAGCTCATGTCCATTGCCCCGACCCCGATAGTCGCGCTTAACCGCGCGGTGGCGGTGGCTGAAGTTGAAGGGCCGGATGCGGCGCTCATCGTGGTCGACGGCCTAGATCTTTCGGGATACCGCATGTTTCACGCAATTCGAGCGGACCTGCTCCGACGCCTTGGACGGTATGAAGATGCGGCCCTCGCGTACGAAGCAGCGATCGCGCGGACTGAGAATGCGACCGAGCGCTCGTTCCTGCAGCTCAGGCATCAAGCAATGATTAGCGCCGACCCGAAGTGACAGCTTGGAGACGTCGCGGGCCGGCGGGATCCAACGCCGTTGAGTGAGAGGAGGCGAGCTGACATGGACCGAGGGGCACAGACGTTGGCGACCGAAGGCGGCCGGCTCCTGACGTTCGCCGAGTGGGGCGCACACGACGGAGTCCCCATCTTTTCTATGCACGGGACGCCGGGCTGCCGGCTACCGAGCCGCCGGCGTATCGAGAACGGGTGGGCCGCGGTGCTCGAAGAGCTTGGCGTGCGGGTAATCACTTACGACAGGCCTGGGTATGGAGGCTCAGACCGGCAGCCAGGCCGCTCGGTCGCGGACACAGCAGTCGACGTCGCAGCGATAGCCGGGGCGCTCGGAATCGAGAGCTTCGCAGTTGAAGGCGCATCGAGCGGGTCGGCGCACGCACTTGCAGTCGCTGCGCTACTCGGTCCCCGTGTCCGCAGAGTTGCCCTTATCGCTCCGATGGCGCCGTACGACGTGCTTGGACCTGCTGAGTGGTCAGCCGGCCAGGACGGCGAAGTGCAGAGCTACGTGGCCGCGTGTCT
>DASXBE010000133.1:0-5315 GCA_036491815.1 Candidatus Dormiibacterota bacterium
GGCTCGACGCCGAAGCCGGGTCGTCGCTGAAGCTCGGCCGGGTCCTGCTGTTCAGCAACGGAGACGAGATCAAAGTTGGGGCTCCCGGCGTGGAGGGTATCGACGTCGACGTCAAAGTCCTCGGGCATCGACGCGGCCCGCGCCTGGAAAGCCTTCGCTACAAATCGAAAAAGCGCGTCCGCGTGCATCACGGAGGGCGCGCCGACCTCACGGCCCTGCAGATCATCGCCGTGGGCGGGCTCAAGGGCAAGGCCGATGAGGCAGAGCAGGAAGGCGCCAAGTCAAAGCCCAAATCGAAGCCGAGGGCGAAGGCCAAGCCCGCGGTGAAGGCCGAGGCGGCCGAGCTCGCTGGGGAAACGTCTCCGGCCGAAAGCGCCGAGACCGCGGCCCCCGCAAAACCGGCTCGCCGGACCAGGAAAGCCAAGGAGACCGCGTAGATGGCACACAAAAAAGGCGGTGGGTCGTCCCGAAACGGGCGCGACTCCAAGCCAAAGATGCTGGGGGTAAAGATTTTCGGCGGCCAGACCGTGGGCGCCGGCGAGATCATCGTGCGGCAGCGGGGCACCAAGATCGCCCCTGGGACCGGAGTTGGGCTGGGCCGCGACCACACCCTCTTCGCCCTGGTCGAGGGCTACGTGCTGTTCGAGCGCGTGGGCAAGGACGGCCGCCGCGTGAGCGTCGCCGCGGAGCCGGCTGTCGCCGGATCGGGGGCCCGCCGCGAGCGGGGCGCAACCGCCGCGAGCGCACTCAAGCAGACTGCCCAGGCCTGACAGCCGGCGGCAGTTCATCGACACCGCGCGCATCGTGGTGCGCGGAGGGCATGGCGGCAAGGGCTCGGCATCATTCAGGCGTGAACCCTTCATCCCGCGTGGCGGCCCGGACGGAGGCGACGGCGGCCGCGGTGGATCCGTGATCCTCAAGGCCACGACCGCGGTGTCGGACCTGGCCCTCTTCAAGCAGCGTCCGCGTTGGGCCGCCGAGGCCGGTTCCGACGGGGCGGGGGGCCGCAAAACCGGGCGCACGGCCGACGACATCACGCTCGACGTTCCGGTGGGCACCGTGGTGATCGACTCGGAGGGCATGCTGGTCGCCGACCTTGACCGGCCGGGCGCCACCGCCGTGGTCGCAGAAGGCGGCCTGGGGGGCCGCGGGAACGTCCATTTCAAGACATCCACGCGACGCGCCCCCGACTACGCCGAGCCGGGCCTCAAGGGTGACGAGAAGGAGCTGACGCTCGACCTCAAGCTAATCGCCGACGTCGGCCTCGTGGGGCCACCCAACGCCGGTAAGTCGTCCCTCCTGAGCTCGCTCACGAGGGCGCGGCCCAAAGTGGGCGCCTATCCGTTCACGACCCTCGACCCCGAGCTAGGCGTGGCCGAGACTGAGGGCGGACGCGTCGTCATCGCCGACATCCCCGGCCTGATCGAAGGCGCCGCGGATGGAGCGGGCCTGGGCCAGCGGTTCCTCAGGCACGTCGAGCGGACCAGGGTCCTGGTCTACGTGCTGGACGGATCAGCCACCGACCCGTGGAAGGACCTGGAGGTGGTGCGCGGCGAGGTGGCCCTCTTCTCGGCGGAGCTGGCCCAGCGGCCCAGCCTCATCGCCGTGAACAAGCTCGACCTGGAACCGGTGCGCAGGCTGAAGGCGAGAACGCGGCGCAAGGGCGGCCCCGAGATCCTGTTCGTCTCGGCCCTCTCCGGTGAAGGGCTGCCGCAGCTGATGCACTCCGTGGTCGCCGCGCTGGCCAGCGCGCCCGCGCCGCCTCTGCCTGCCAAGGCGCGGACGACGAAGCTGCCCGTCAGGCCCAGCCCCGATCTCGTCGTGGAGCAGCGTCCTTGGGGATTCCTGGTGCGCGGCGAGCGGGTCGAGCGCCTGGTCGAGCGGACCGACCTCGACTCGGAGCCGGCCCTGGAGCGGTTCCAGTCGCTGCTCGACAAGCTGGGAGTGAGCGCCGCCCTCGAGGCGGCAGGGGTCAAACCGGGAGACACGGTGCGGATCGCCGAAGCCGAGTTCGAATACCAACCATGAGGCTTGGCGTGCTGGGGGGGACGTTCGACCCCGTGCACCTCGGGCACCTCGGCGCTGCCCAGGCTGCGCTCGAGTGCGCCGGCCTGGACCGGGTCCTCTTCATGCCGAGCGCCCATCCTCCACACCGCGCGGGGGCGGTCGCGGACGCCGAGGAGCGGCTGGCCATGTGCCGGCTGGCGGTGGTCGGCGCACCGCAGTTCGAGGTCTCAGACATCGAGATCGCTCGGGGCGGCCGTTCCTACACTGTCGACACCCTGGCCGAGCTACGCTCCCGCGAGCCCGACGCCGAGATGTTTCTGATCCTCGGGTGGGATGCGGCGCGGCTGTTTCACACGTGGCGCGAGCCCTCGCGGGTGCGCGAGCTGGCCTCCATCATCGTGGTCAGCCGGCCGGGCGGAGAGACGCCCGAAGCGGGCCGGCTTGCCGATGCCGGCCTCGGCGGACCGGGCGTCGTGCTGTGCCTGCGCGCGACGCCCGACATCTCGGCGAGCCGCATCCGCAAGGCGATCGCGCAAGGTCAGCCCGTACAGGGCATGGTGCCGGGGAGTGTCGCGAGCTTCATCGCCGGCCATGGCCTGTACGGGGATAATCGGTAGGTTGGCCGCATCGAAGAGTCCCAAGGTTGCAAAGCCGCGGGCTCCCAGCGCGCCCAGGGGATTGACCCCGCTCCAGCTCGCGCGGCTGCTGAAGACCGCGGCCGCTGACAAGAAGGCATGGGACCCGGTGGTCATCGACGTCCGCGAGCAGACCTCGGTGGCCGACTACTTCGTGATCTGTGAAGGAGAGACGGACCGCCAGGTCCGCGCGATCGCGGACGGCATGGTCCAGGCGGCCAAGGCGAGGAACGTTCGCGCTCTGGCGGTGGACGGTTACGACGACGCGTCGTGGATCCTGCTCGACTTCGACTCCGTGCTCGCCCACGTCTTTTTGCCGGGCGAGCGCTCTTACTACGACCTGGAGAGCCTGTGGGCGCCGGCCGCGCGGCGCAGAAAGAAGGCGGCGGCCGGTTAGATCAGCTGCGAGTAGCGGTCGAACACGTCGCGCAGCTCCGCCGGCGGTTCGACGCGGTGCTTCTTCATCACCTCAAACAGGCTCAGGATGTGCCGCACGCCCGCGAGCGTGACGCCCTTCTCGCGGGTCAGGTGCTGGATCACCTGCACCTTGCTGATGTCGCGCTGCGAGTATCGCCGCCGGTTCGTGCCGGTGCGGTGCGGCTCGACCAGGTGCGCGTCCTCGTAGAGCATGAGCGTGCGAGGGTGGGTCTCCAGGATCTCGGCTGCGACGCTGATCGTGTAGAGCGGCTTGTCGAGGTCGCTGAACGATTGATGCGGGCCGCGCGGGAGTCGGTGGCTCATCGTCCTAACGCAGCGACTTCAGAACCTGGATGATCGCGGGCCCGAGGAGCACGATCCAGAGCACGGGAAAGATGCATCCGACCATCGGAAACACCATGCGGGACGATGCCTGCGCGGCGCGCTCCTGCGCGGTCTGCCGCTGGCGCCTGCGCATCTCGGTCGCCTGCACCCGCAGCAGGCGCGCGATCGGCACCCCCATCTGGTCCGACTGCACGATCGACTCGACGAGGTGATGGAGGTCCTGCACGCCGTTGCTGTCCGCCATGTGTTCGAGGGCGGCCATTCGGGGACGGCCGAGCCGGATCTCGCGCAGCACCTTGCCGATCTCGTCCCCGAGCGCGTTGTGGAATCGCTCGGTGATGCTCAGGAGGCCCTCATCCAGCCCCATGCCCGACTCCACGACCAAGGTCAGCAGGTCGGTCGCCTCAGCGAGCGAGCGCTGGATCTGGTGTCGCCGCGCCCCAATCCGCTGCTCCAGCCACAGGATCGGCAGGAAGTAACCGAGCCCGGCGGCGACCGCGCCGGCGATCGGCGCCACCACGAGCGTGGGAAGCGGGGTCTGGATCACCAGCCCGAAGGCCAGCCCGGCCAGAGCCATCAGCGCGGCAAGGCTGTAGCGCACGGCCTGAAAGCCCGCCGGGGTCAGGCCACCCGGGTCGCCGGCGCGGCTCAGCCGCTGCCGCAGCCGCCCCGCCGCCGTGGCGGGCATGCGCGTCGCCACCGGCCGCAGCAGGCCTTCGAGCTGTTTGGCGAGGCTCTTCTTCGGCGGAGGGGACGCCCAGGTGCCGTTGGCCGCGGTCGCGGCGGTCCGGCGATCCAGCGCGATGAAATAGGCGAAGACGACGACTCCGCAGAAGATGCCGGCTCCGATCGCGATAGGCCCCACCGCTAGCTCTCGAGCGCGGTCATGCGCTGGATGATCACGTTGCCGATGACGACCAGCAGCGCGGCGACGCCCAGGAGGATATAGCCGACGAAGGTGGTGGTCATCGGCTCGAAATAGCCGGGGACGAAGAAGTAGAGGCCAAGCGCGAGCAGGATCGGCAGGCCGGTGATGATCGTCGCGGACGCGCGCGACTGCGCGGTGAGCACGCTCATGTCCCGCTTGGTCTGAAGCCGGTCGCGAAGCGTGTCGGAGATGTTGTCGAGGACCTCGGCGAGGTTTCCTCCGACCCTGATGTGCAGCAGGATTGCGGTCACGATGAACTCGAGGTCAGGGCTGTTGATCCGCAGCAGCAGCGCGCTCAGCGCGTCCTCGACGGAGGTGCCCAGCGTGACCTCGGTGGTGACCCGCTCGAACTCGGTCGAGACCGGAGGCTGCGACTTCTGGGCCACTGTCTCGAGGGCGCGGTCGATCGCATAGCCGGTCTTCAGCGAGTTCGACAGCAGCTGCAGCATGCCCGCCAGTTGCTCGTTGAAAAGCCTCTGGCGGCGGCGCTGGAGGTAGTTGACGATGAGCGGCGGCGCGATGAACCCGACCACGCCGAGGATCAGGGGCCCGATCGAGATTCCGTATCGGATGAGCCCGACCAGCACGAACAGGGCGAGGGTGCCGATCCGGATGAGCAGGTATTCCGCGGGCGTGATCGTGAGCCCCGCACGGGCCAGGTCCTCGGTCAGCGTCGGCTTGCCCTGCACGCTGCGGCGCAGGCTCAGGTTGTCCGCCGCGGGGCGCAGCAGACGCTCCACGAGCTCCCGCGGGGTGGCCCGAGCCGAGGTGGCCCGCGGGGGGCGGCTGATGATCTCCTTGCGCACCCGGTCGAGGCTCCAGAAGAACACCGCGATAGCGCCAGCCACCGGCACGGCGACGACGGTTGCGGCCGGGAGGTTCAAGGCCTGACCTAGAAGAGCGTCGGGTAGGCGGCCCGCATCTTTTCCACCGTCACGCCGGTGGCCGAGTTGACGTTGGGGCACGCGGGGTCCGGCGACAGC
>DASXBE010000134.1:0-1808 GCA_036491815.1 Candidatus Dormiibacterota bacterium
CTGTGATGGATCTGACATTAATTTCAGCTCCCCTGTTTGCCGCGCCCTCTTGCGCTGGCACTGCCCTGTTGAGAGGCTAGATCCGGTGCCTGGGGCGACGTAACTCAGCGCGTTCGAACACGGCTGACGCAGGGTACGCCACCCCCGGACGTGACCGGACTCCACCGAGTACCTGCCGCGAACTAGTTGGCACTACCAAGATCGGGAATGTCACGATATTCCCGACATATCGCAAAGCTCGTGAATTACTTCACAAGCACGAAGAGGCGTGTGTGGCGGACCGCACCGATGACCAGCCGCTACGCCGAGAAGGAGTGGACTCCATGGACTGGCGCCACATCGCCGCCTGTCGCGAGGTAGATCCAGAGCTGTTCTTCCCGATCGGAAACAGCGGCCCCGCGCTCCTGCAGATCGAAGAAGCCAAGCAGGTCTGCCGCCGGTGCAAGGTCCTCGATGATTGCCTCCGCTGGGCTATCGACAGTGGCCAGGACGCTGGCGTCTGGGGCGGCATGAGCGAGGACGAGCGGCGGTCGCTCAAGCGCCGCACGCTGCGCCTGCGTGCCCGCGCGGGCGTCTAACGGCGTCGGAGACGCCGTAACTCGGGTCGCACGCGGTTTGTGCGTGGGACCCGCCGGGGGTTATGGGGGGCGGGAGTCCCCCATACGGTGCTCCGGGGGTACCCCCGGAGCAAGCGCAGCTCCCCGGACGGTGAACGGTAACCGCATAGCCTCTGGCTCATAGCGGACAGGCAAGTCGACAACCGCGATCGTGCCGCCCCCGGCCCTCGGCCGCAGCCTAATCTGGCCGCCGAGTTCGCCCTCGACTAGTGTCCTGACGATCTGCAGGCCGAGGCTGGTCGTCTTCTCCAAGTCGAACCCAGGCGGCAGCCCGACCCCGCTGTCGGTCACGGTCACGGTGAGCAGCTCAGGCGCCCGTTCCGCCACAACCTCGATGATCCCGGCATCCGTGCCAGACGAGCGCTGTGCGCCGAAGCCGTGCTGCAGCGCGTTTTGCAGCAGCTCGGTGAGCACCATCGCCAGCGGGGTCGCCACGGTCGCCGGGAGCATGCCGAACTGGCCAGTGATCTTCGGCGTCACCCGCACCTCAGGCGAGGAGACCTCCCCGGCCATCATCGCGACCCGGTCCGCGATGTCATCGAAGTCCACGATCTCCTCTGGCGCGTGCGACAGGGTCTCGTGGACGATGGCGATCGACCCGACCCGGCGCACCGCCTCCTGGAGCGCCGCGCGTGCCTCAGGCGCGGACAGCCGCCTGGCCTGCAGCCGCAGCAGCGCCGCGACGGTCTGCAGGTTGTTCTTGACCCGGTGATGGATCTCCCTGATCGTCGCTTCCTTGGTCAGCAGCTCGCGCTCCCGGCGGCGAAGCTCGGTGACGTCGCGCACCAGGACAAGCGCCCCAGTCCGCTGACCGCCGACCACCAGCGGGATCGACCGCAGCTGCACCACGGTCCCGTTCACGTCGATCTCGGTCTCCCTTGGCGCCCGCCCCCTCGCCACGAGCATCAGCGACTCGTCGACGGGCGCGCCGGTCGCGGCCAGCTGCGCCGTCGCGCTGCCAAGCTCGGTGCCCATCAGGTCCGCGGTGAGCCCGAGCCTGCGGTAGGCGGACTGCGCGTTGGGGCTGGCGAAGGTGACACGGCCCGCGGCGTCGAGCCGCAGCATGCCGTCACCGACCCGTGGCGAGCGCACCAGCGTGGTGTCGTGCCCCGGGTAGGGGAACGTGCCCTCGGAGATCATCCGCGACAGGTCGTCGGCGCCCGCCCGGTAGGTCAGCTCGAGGCGGCTCGG
>DASXBE010000135.1:0-25075 GCA_036491815.1 Candidatus Dormiibacterota bacterium
CCGCCGGCCTGGCTCGCCGCCCTGAAGCCGGCCATGGTCGGGGCCTTCTCGGCCGACAACATGGACTACGTCCCTCGCGACTCTTATATATGTGGAGTCTCGACCGGGCCGGTGGACGTCCAGCGGATCATCCACTACTCATTCATCTCGGAGCACGGCCTGACCCTTCACGCCCACGCCGCCGAGGCGCTGTACATGTTCCTGAACGCCCGCCTCTACCTCTACCACCAGGTCTATTTCCACCGCACCGTGCGGCGGATCGACCTGCAGCTCCGCGAGATCTTCCGGCCCACGCTCGACCGCCTGCTCGGGGGCAACCCGCTGCACAACCTCGAGCGGTTCCAGGCCCTCACGGAGTGGTCGCTGCTGTCGGACGTGGACCGCTGGGCGGGCGAGCGTGACATGGAGAGGCGCGAGCTCGGCGAGGCGTGGGCCGCGCTGGTGGCGCGCCGGCTCAGGTGGAAGCTGATCTACCAGGGGCACACGGACGCTCGCGACATTCCGAGCGGTGCATTGAGCGTGACCCGGCAGCAGTTCACCCGAGAGCTGCGCGAGCGGCTGCCGGCCGGGCTGCGCGACATCGTGTTCGAGGTCGACGTCGCCGCCCAGGAATCACGTGCGTTCAACCCCATGACCGAGACAGCGGACATCCTGTTGTATGACCCGCTCGAAGATCGGTACCAGCAGAGCCGCGTCCTGGATCTGTTCAGGCGGCTACCCGTGCGCATGGCCCTGTTCCGAATTTTCGCCCACGATGAAACGCACCGGCGCGAGCTGATCAGGGCCGCGAACGAGGTGCTTGGGCTGCCGGTCTAGAGCGCCGGCCTAGAAGTCGTCGTCTCCATAGTCGCCACCCCCGCCGAAGTCGCCACCCCCGCCGAAGTCGCCACCCCCGCCGAAGTCGTCGTCCCCGCCGCCGCCGAAATCGTCCGAGCCTCCGCCGTCATCTCCGCTGTCGCTCTCGCCGCTGCTGACGGTGGCGAAGGTGGAGACGAGCCGGCGCAGCGTGGGCTTGCCGCAGTGGGGGCAGGCCGGGTCAGGCGAGGCGAAGCTGCCCAGCAGGGTGGACGACCGCTTCCCACACTCCTCGCACCGGTACTCGTAAATCGGCATCCCTACGATTATCCCCATCGTGATTGCTCTCGACAGGGTTCGCGCCGCCGCCGAGCTGGCCCGGCCCTACGTGCTGCGGACGCCGCTGATGCCGGTGGAGGGGGCGCTTCTGAAGCTCGAGTGCCTCCAGCCCACGGGCAGCTTCAAGGTGCGCGGCTTCTTCGCGGCGGCCCTGGCGCTCTCGCCGGAGCAGCGGGAGCGCGGCTTGATCACCGTCAGCGCCGGCAACGCCGCGCAGGCGTGTGCCTATGTCGCGCACCGGCTAGGCGTCGGATGCCGCGTCGTCATGTACGACACCGCGCCTCCGCCCAAGGTCGAGGGCGTCAAGCGCTGGGGCGCGACGCCGATTCCGATGCCGCGCGAGGAGATGCTTCGGTGGATGGCGGACGAGGGATGGACCGACGAGCCCGAGTCCTTCATCCACCCGTTCGCCGAGCCCGAGGTGATGGCCGGCCACGGCGGACTCGGCCTCGAGCTGCTGGAGGACGTGCCGGGCCTGGCCCGCGTGCTCGTCCCGGTCGGTGGCGGAGGCCTGGTCACGGGTGTCGCCTCCGCGCTCAAAGCCCTGCGGCCGGAGGTGGAGGTGATCGGCGTCCAGTCGGACGGTTACCCGCTCTGGACGCGCTGCCTCGAAGCCGGCGGGCCCGTTCCGCTCAAGCCGGAGACCATCGCCGATGGGACGACAGCACCGTTCGACGCTCGGATGTTCGAGCTGCTGAAGGCATCCGTGGACCGGTGGCTGACCGTGCCAGAACCGCGACTCTCCTCGGCGATACCGGAGCTCGCCGTGGCGGCCAAGGTGGTGGCGGAGGGCGCCGGCGCGCTGGCCTTCGCCGCGCTGGAGCAGCTCGAGCCGGGCCCGCCGACTGTCGCCGTGATCAGCGGCGGCAACATCGATCCGAAGCTGCTCGCGTCCCTTCTCGTCTAACCCGCCGGCCTGGCCATCCCCCACGGTCCCCGCTTGACCAGGGATACCAGCATCCAGGTGAAGATGGCGGCATCGAGCGCACCCGAGATGATGCCGATCTGATAGGTCCAGGTTGGCATGGTGAAACCTCCGTTGACGGACGAGATGGAGCTCCCTCCGGACAGGTAGATGATGTCGGTGGGCAACGAGAGGGTCCCCAGGCCAAACAGGACCAGGAGAACGTAGAAGGCCCAGGTCCAGCGCCTCGTCACGGCGACCACCGCGAACACGCAGATCGCGAACCCGACGACTGCTGAAAACCACAGGACGCCGCCCATCACCGAGCTCATCGTGTCGGTGAAGCCTGCCGGCGGTGGGCTCACGGTCGGATTCAGCGACTCCTGCCGCTGAATGCCCTGGTTGATCGCCTGGGTCATCACGCCGCCCATCCAGAAAGGCAGGGTGAGCGTGTACAGGCCCGAGATCCCGATATACGCCGCGACCACGTACTGCAGCGGTCGTGTCCATGACGTCGGGCGGCGCGCCGGGCGCGCGTCGGCACCGGGCGGATGGAAGGCCCCTTGGACCGCGACCCATGCCCTCCCGTCCCAACGAAAGCGGCCGTCGGGCGAGACAGCGTTGACCCAACGAGCGCCGTCCCAGTAATAGAGCCCGTCGGGCGAGAACTGCACGCTCAGGCGCCCACGACCTCCTCGCAAATCGTCAGCGCCGATTGGATATCGCTTGGCTCGATGCCGTAATGCGTCACGAACCTGATCCGCTGACGACCCGTCGAATCGCAGAGCAGCCCACGCTTGGCGCATTCCGCGGTGAATGAGCGCTCGTCCATGCGCTCCAGGTCGAAGTACACGAGGTTGGTCTGGACCCGGTCCAGGTCGCATCTGACGCCGGAGGTCTCCGCCAGGCCTTCGGCGAGCGTTCGCGCGTTGGCGTGGTCCTCGGCGAGGCGATCCACCATGTGGTCGAGGGCGATCACCCCGCACGCCGCCAGGACACCGGCCTGGCGCATCCCGCCGCCGAGGCGCTTCCGCCACCGGCGCGCCTCCTCGACCTTGTCGCGGGGACCGCAAAACACGCTGCCCGCCGGGCACGCCAGGCCCTTGGAGAGGCAGAACGTGACAGTGTCGGCGCACGCCGCGATCTCGGCCACATCGACCCCGAGAGCGACCGCCGCATTGAAGATCCGCGCCCCGTCGAGGTGCACGACGAGCCCGTTGGCGTGCGCTGTCTCGTATGCCGCGCGCAGCGCGTCCATGGGCCAGACCACTCCGCCGTGGCGATTGTGCGTGTCCTCGAAGGTGATCGCGCCGCTGAACGGCTGATGTGGGTCGTCGCGCGGCCGGATCACCTCCTCGATCTGCCAGGGCGACATGACGCCCGCCTCGGTCGGGACCGGCCGGATCTGGACGCCCGCGAGCGCGGCCGCGCCGGCGGTCTCGTAGAGGAAGACGTGCGACTCGGCGTCCGCGATCAGCTCCTCGCCTGCCCGGGCGTTGACGGCGACGCCGAGGACGTTGCCCATCGTGCCGCTTGGCACGAACAGTGCGGACTCCTTGCCGAGGCGCTCGGCGGCCATCTCCACGAGGCGGTTGACCATCGGATCGTCGCCGAACACGTCGTCGCCCAGCGGGGCGGTCGCCATCGCATGCCGCATCTCGGGCGTGGGCATCGTCACCGTGTCGGAGCGGAAGTCGATCACGGCCACCCGCTTAATCTAACCGCGCCAGTGAGAGCAGACCTGATCTTGACCCGGGGCCGGATCCGGAGCCTGGGCCGCACCGGCCTCCAGGCCCACAGCCACCTCGCGATCGCCGGGGGCCGGGTGGCGGCGATCGGCGGCAAGGAGGTGATCGGACTGCGCGGGCCGCGGACGAAGGTCGTGGATCTCGGAGGCCGCGCCGTCCTCCCGGGCTTCAACGACGCGCACGCGCATGTCGTGTACTACGGCCTCACCCGCTTTGCGGCCGACCTCGGTGGGGCGCGCGGCATCGACGAGATCCTGGAGCGGCTGCAGGCCCATGCGAGGACGCTGAAGCCAGGCGACTGGCAGCAGGGCATGGGCTACCGCACGGATGAGTTGACAGAGCGGCGCCAGCCTCACCGTGGCGAGCTCGACCGTGCGACGGGCGACCGCCCCGCCTTCATCGACGAGCGGGGCGGCCACGCCCGGGTGGCCAACTCGGCCGCCCTGGCGGCCGCGAACATAACCGCCGACACCCCGAATCCGCCTGGGGGACGGATCGGACGGGACCTCGACCGCTCGCCGAACGGCCTGCTGCTCGAGACGGCCATGCGTCTTGTCGCCGACGTGCAGCCGCCGCCCAGCCTGCAGCGGCGGATCGAGGGGGTCGAGCTGGCCCAGGACCTACTGGTTTCCCGGGGCATCACCTCGGTGGGCGCGGCTGTGAACCGAGGGTTCGGCGACGACCTCCGCGCCTATCAGCGCCTGTTCGAATCCGGCCGGCTCAAGGTCCGGGTCAACGAGTTCCTCTCGTGGGAGCTGCTCGAGGCGGCGTCGGCAATGGGCGTCCGCGCGGGATTCGGCGGCGCCATGGTGCGGGCGGGGCCGATCAAGGTTTTCGTCGACGGCGGCGCCGGGCGCGTCGCGATGCGATCGGGCGGAGGGGTCTGGCGGACCACGCCAGAGGAGCTGAAAGAGCTGGTCGGGCGGGCTACGGCGGCCGGCCTGCAGGTGGCCGCTCACGCCATCGGCGACGCCGCCATCGCCGCGATGTGCGACGCGGTCGAGTCCGCCGGTGGACAGCACCTGCGCCATCGCGTCGAGCACTGCACCATCTGCCCTCCGGACCTGCAGGCCCGGATCGCCGCGCTGCGCATGGTCGCCGTGATGCAGCCGATGGCGGCCCGGTTCAGCCGCGTCGCATCCGCGATCTTCTTTCCCGTGCGCGAGCGAAAAGACCTGGCGCCTCACGGCCCGCTGCTCAAGGCGGGGGTCCACCTGGCCTTCAGCTCCGACCTGCCCGTCTCCGCCGACCCGAACCCATGGCCTGGGATCCGGTGCGCGGTGGACGATCAGGTCAACGGCATCGGCCTACTCTCCGCGCTTCGGGCCTACACCTCGGGCGGCGCGTACGCGAGCTTCGAGGAGGGCGAGAAGGGAACTCTCGAGCCGGGGATGCTGGCCGACCTGCAGGTCTACGGAGGCGACCCGCTCACTGATCCGGACACGAGGTGGGAAGAGCTCCGCCCAGGGGCCGTTCTCCTGGGCGGAGTGCGCGTCTTCGGTTCGCTCTAGCCCAGGCCGCCCTCGCCCATTTCACCGGCGCCTCCGATCGGGGTCTCATCGAGCTCTTCGACGATCACGATCGCGGGCTCTGCCTGGGCTGGGTTGGCACGGCGTCGCGGGGAGCTCCTGCGCGGTCTCGGCGTGGCGCTGGCGGAGCTCGTCGACTCGCCGGCGCTGGATCCGCGCCGTGCGGATGTCCGCCGGGTCGATGCCTTTCTGGTCGTGGCGCGTCGCGGCGTGGCGCCGGCCGCGCTCGCCGTCGTGGCCGCCTTGCGCCGCGTGGCGCTGGTCGCCCGCTTCGCGGTGGTGGCTGCGCTCCGCGTCTTGCTCGCGGTACGCCGTCGGGTGGTGGTGGCGGCGCGCTTCGCCGTGGTGGCCGCGCGCCTTGTCGTGCTCGCGGCACGCCGTCGGGTGGTGGTGGCGGCGCGCTTGGCGGTGGTGGATGCGCGGCGTCGCGTGCTCGTGCTTGCTCGCCGCGAGGCGCCGGCCGCGCGACGCGTCGTCGATGCGCCTCGTGACGAGACGTTGCGCGCCATGTCCTGCACCTGACGGCTCAATCCGTCCAAACGCTTCAGCGCTTTGTCCACATCAGCCTGCTTGGCCGCGCGCTTGGCCTGCGCCTGCACCTGCTTGATCGCGGTGCGCAGCGTCTTCTCGCTGGTCGTGATCCTTCGCTCCAGCTGGCGACGCAGGTCGGGCGGCACTCGCCGCTCCGCCTGGCGCAAAGCCGTCTGACCCGCTTTGACCGCGCGGCCGACAAGGCCCGGGCGCCTTGTCGAGCGTTTTCGTGTTGCCATGCTCAATCTCCTTGAACAACCCTGGGCGGGGCGTGTAACGCTCCGCTTTAGAATGGGCGCGCCCGTGACGAGATGACGACAGCCCCTGAGCGACACCTTATCAAGAAGTACGCCAACCGCAAGCTGTACGACACGCGCACGAGCCGCTACATCACGCTGGAGGGAATCGCGCAGCTGGTGCGGGAAGGGCACGAGATCAAAGTGGTCGACCGCAACAACGGACATGACCTCACCCAGGTCACGCTCTCGCAGGTCGTGCTTTCGGAAGAGAAGCGAGGACCGGCTCGGCTGGGCTTGGTGGACACGGGCGGTGAGGTCCTGCACGACCGGGGCCAAGCGCTTCTCGACTACGTGAAAAAGACGCTGAACGTGCCGTCCGAGCTCCGCAGCCGGGTCGAGCAGCGTCGCGGCGATCTCGAGGGCATGGCCGACGAGGCGATCGAGAGCGCGTTGCGCCGGCTGCGCATTCCGACGCACCACGACATCGAGCGCATCAACGCGCGCCTGGACAGGATCTCGGCTCAGCTGAGGCAGGCGCGGATCGCGCCGGCGGCTACGACGGCAGCGCGTAAACGAAGGGTCTCTCGCTGATCACGGAGCCGATGACCACGTCGTTCTCGACCCTGTAGCTCGCCGTGCGAACGCGCCGGTCGCCAAGCAGTTGGCGCGTCATCAGATCCGCGACCTCCGCCAGGCGATTCGAGTCACCGATCACGGAGATGGTCCACGGCGGCGCGACGACCACGCCGTCGACCGCCACGCCGCCCCCGGTCTGAGTGATCGGGACGCCGACCACCACCCTGCGGTCGTTGACGTCGATCGCCTCGGCACCTGCCGCCGACAGGTTGTTGACGCTGTCCTGGAGGTCGAGAGCCGTGAGTCCGCTCGCGTCGATCACCATCACGACGCCGGGTCCGTGCACAGGCGCGAGGCCTTCCAGCGCGCTCAGCCGCTTGGCCTCATCGCGCAGCGCCTGGTCGACGGCGTTGTCGCCGCCGGCCTGGAGGGTGGCGCGCCGCTGAGACAGGTCCGCCGCTTCGGCCTCGAGGGAGTCGTTGGCGCGATGCAGGTCGTCGATCAGAAATGCGAGCGAGGTCGGGTCTACCCCGACCAGGCTGCGCTCCACCTCGGCCTGGCTCCGGATCTGGACCGTCGCGACCAGGGCCACGAGCAGGGCCAGCAGCCAAACGCTCAGCACCTGTCCGCGCACAGGGGCGCGGCCCGCGCGCCTAACCGGGCGTGACATATGGAGTGAGCAGGCTCGAGTCGTAGGCGGGGAGGCTCAGGTCCGGGCTTCCCGTGACCTTCACGTGGAGGTCGAACTGCACCTGCCGGGCGCGGATGTCGGGCAGCGCGGACGAGTCGTCCATCGCCGCGACCATCCGGTTGCGGTCGCCGACGGCGAGGATCCTGATCGGGGAGGCGAGCGGCGGTCCCTGGTCGATGACGACCTCGCCCGCCGCGCCGGAGTAGGCGGTCAGCGGGTTGATGCGCCGCCCGCTCACCGCGACGGCCTCCGCGCCCTGCGCGAAGAGCAGGTTGACCACGTCCTGCACGTCCTGGAAGTTCACCAGGTAGCCGGCCTGCCCGCCGGTCCCCGGGCCGGGCACCCCGTCCGCGATGTCAACCTCGACGCCGGGGCCATGAAGCGCGACGAGGCCGGCATGCGCGCGCAGATCGGACACCTGGCTCTGAAGCGCCTGGGTTCCGGCCGAGCGCTTCGCCGCCGCCAATTCCAGCGCGTCGATCTGCGCGCGGAGGGCGGCGACCCGGCCCCGGTCCGTGGCGTTGGTCGCCTCGAGGTCCTGGGCGGAGCGGACCAGGGCCTGGTAGCGCGCGACCTGGTTCGACGGGGTCAGCAACTGCGCTTTGACCTGTCCGGCGAGGACGAACCCGGTGGCCAGCGCGACCACGGCCACGACTCCGATGCTGGGGAGGCGCAAGCGCGACATCGCACTGCATTCTGAGTCAAGAGCAGTCCCGGCTCCGAGGGCTTGGGAGTAGTATCGAGCTCCTCATATGGCGGTCGAAACCCGCGCCTCCGCCTTCGAGACCGCCCAGCGGCGATTCGACGCAGCGGCCGACGTGATCGGCCTGTCCGAGGATGCGCGAGTCGGCCTGCGCGACGTGAAGCGCGAGCTGACGGTCCACTTCCCGGTCCGCATGGACGACAGCTCCGTCCGCGTCTTCACGGGCTGGCGCGTGCAGCACAACATCAGCCGCGGTCCGGCCAAGGGCGGCATCCGGTATCACCCCGGCATCACGATCGACCTGGTCAAGGCGCTGGCCATGCTCATGACCTGGAAGTGCGCGGCGGTCGGCCTGCCGTATGGCGGCTCCAAGGGCGCGGTCGCGTGCGACCCGAGCCAGCTGTCTTCGAGCGAGCTCGAGCACCTGACCCGGCGCTACGCCACGGAGATCGCGATCCTGATCGGACCCGAGAGGGACATCCCCGCCCCCGACATGGGCACGAGCCCGCAGGTCATGGCCTGGATCATGGACACGGTCTCGATGCACTCGGGCCATTCTGTGACGGCCTCGGTGACGGGCAAGCCCGTCGACGTCGGAGGGTCGGAGGGCCGTGTGGACGCGCCGGGTCGAGGGGCGACGTACCTCACTCTCGAAGCCCTGAAATACCTGCACGTCGAGGACGAAACGCCGTCGGTGGCGGTGCAGGGGTACGGGCAGGTCGGCCGCTCGACGGCCCGGCTGTTGTCGGAGGCCGGGCTGAACGTCGTCGCCGTCAGCGACTCGAAAGGCGGCGTCTACAACGCCAAGGGCCTCGACCTCGCGGCACTCGACGAGCACCGTCAGGTGCGCAGCGGCGTGAGTGGCTTCAAGAAGGCCGACAACCTGACGAACGCCGAGCTGATCGAGCTGCCGGTCACCGTGCTCGTGCCCGCCGCGGTCCAGGACACGATCACCGAGGAGAACGCTCCTCGGATCAGGGCGCGCCTGATCACGGAGGGTGCCAACGCGGCGATCGCGCCCGAGGCCGACCCGATCCTGCATGACCGGGGGATTTTCTTGGTGCCCGACATCCTCGCCAACTCGGGCGGGGTGATCGTCTCCTACTTCGAGTGGGTGCAGGACCTGCAGGCCTTCTTCTGGGAGGAGGAGGAGATCAACACCAAGCTCCACCACGTGATCACGCGTGCCTTCTACGAGATCCTCCACACGTCGGTCAACAAGCGGATCGACATGCGCCTCGCGGCGTACGCCCTGGCGGTTCAGCGCGTCGCCAACGCGACGACGGTTCGCGGAACGTACCCCTAAACGGCACGGGGGGATCAGGATCCCCCCGTGGGGCCCCCCTTTCCACAGGGCGCGTCCGGTGTGCCGATGCTTTCGATTGGGGTACGCCCGGAATGAATCCGGGCTTCAGCTCCACATAAGAAGGCACGGGGGGATCAGGGTCCCCCCGTGGGACCCCCCTTTCCACAAGCCGCGTCTGGTGTGAGGGTGCTGACGATTGGGGTACGCCCGGAGTAAATCCGGGCTTCAGTCCACATCTGGCCAGGCTCTTGGGAGTCGGGTAGTGTGGGGGGGTGACCCTGGCCCACCGGCCGAATCGTGTCCTCATCACCGGCGTGTCCAATCCGCTCGGGGCCGAGGTCGCCCGGCGTCTGGCGCCTTTCGTGCCGCACCTCTTTGGATGCGACGTCGCCGACCCGGTCAGCGCCCTCGAGGAGATGGACTTCGTCCACGCCGACATCCGGCACGCCGCGATCGGCAAGCTGATCAGGCAGCTCCGGATCGACACCGTCGTGCACCTGGCCGTCCTGGTCGACTCGCCGAACGACTCACGCTCCATCCACGAGACGGACGTGATCGGCAGCATCAACGTGCTCGCGGGGTGCGCCGCTCCTTCCAGCGCCGTGCGCAAGCTGGTCGTCAAGTCGAGCCAGGCGGTCTACGGAGCCGGTCCCTCCGACCCGTCGTTCTTCTCCGAGGACATGGGAGGCAACGAGCGATCGCCGTCCTCGATCACGCGCGACCTTGTCGAGATGGAGCAGCTCGTCACCGAGTTCGCGTTGAGGAACGAAGGGTGCTCGGTCAGCGTGCTGCGCCTCGGCTTTCGCGTCAGCGAGGACACCACTCTTGCGCGCTATCTGTCGATGCCGGTGGTCCCGACCTTCGCGGGCTTCGACCCGCGCCTGCAGCTCCTGCACGAGGATGACGCGGCCGAGGCCATCGTGCGCGCGACCCTCGGCGACCACCCGCGCGTGTTCAACGTCGCGGCGGACGGCATCGTGCTGCTCAGCCAGGCGATCGCGATCATGGGAGGGCAGCCGGCGCCCGTCCTGCCCCCATACGGTCGATGGCTCGGGCGCCTTGCCCTGCGGGCCTTCGGCCGGGTCGACCTGCCCGACTACCTTGCCGACGTCATCGCCTACGGATCGGTGATGGACTGCTCCCGAGTCGCAAGCGACCTTCGGTGGAAGCCCGCATATACGTCCCGCGCCGTGATGGACATCCTGGCGCGCGGCCGGGAGATGGACGTGATCGAGTCCCCCTCGCCTCCGCAGGAATACGAGCTGCAGGTGTACCTGCAGAAGAGGCGCCGCGAGGGCCGAACCGGCGCCCACCGCCTGGTGGCGCACCGGTGATCCAGAAGACCGCCCAGGCGCGCCGGCGCAGCAGCAAGAGAGCGGAGGTGATCGCTCCTCGGGGGACCTCCCGCCTGCCCAGGCCGGTCCGCCGCCTTCAGAAGCAGGCGCCCATGTACGCCTTCCAGGCCCTGGTCGAGCTCTCCTCTCGGTTGAAGCAGGCCACGGGGCGGGACGTGATCGACCTCAACCGCATCATGGAGGTCGCCCAGTTCGTGTACAGGCAGCAGGAGCTGGCCAGGCGCGGCCCCGACTACGCGGTCGACGACTTCGGTTTCGACCCGCAGTGGACCGAGTCCCTGCTGCCCGCTTTCATGCTCCTCTACCGAGACTACTGGCGCGTCGAGACGACGGGCGTCGAGAACGTGATGGCCGAGGGACGTGCCCTGCTTGTGGCCAATCATGCCGGTGTGCTGCCGTGGGACGGAACGATGATCAAGACCGCGCTGTTCGCCGAGCATCCGCATCCCCGGCACGTGCGAGCGCTCGTGGCCGGCATGTTCATGGGCATGCCGATGCTGAGCTGGTTTTTGCGTCGCACCGGCCAGACCGTCGGCCACCCTGACGACACCCGCCGCCTGCTGGAGCGCGACGAGCTCGTGCTTGTCTTTCCGGAAGGGGTCCGGGGCACGGGCAAGCCGTTCCGCGACAGGTACCGCCTCCGCCGCTTTGGCCGCGGAGGGTTCGTCGCCACCGCGATCCGGGCGCGGGCGCCCATCATCCCGGTCTCGGTGATCGGCTCCGAGGAGATCTATCCGATGGTCGGAGACCTCGCGCCCATCGCCCGAATGTTCGGGCTGCCCTACTTCCCGGTCACACCGCTGTGGCCCTGGCTCGGACCGCTCGGGATGATTCCTCTGCCGAGCAAATGGCGCATCCAGTTTCACGCGCCCATCCACGTCGAGGACAACCCGCCGGAGGCGGCTGCCGACCAGCACCTCGTGATGGCCCTCTCGGACGAGGTGCGCGACACGATCCAGCGGGGCGTTTACGAGAACCTCAAGCTGCGCCGAGCGGTCTTCCTCTAAACCGGTACCGCCGGCCGAGGGTGTGCGCTAGTCGATCACGGAGACTGGTTTGGCCGGCTCGGGCTCTTCCACGATGTCGAGCGCCGTCGCCTGGCTGATCCAGTACTGGACATCGCTGTGGCTCGGGGCCCCCGCGAGTCCGATCGCCTCGACGAGCTGCGTGTGGAGCCGGCTCGCGTCCTGGCCGCGCAGCTCCTTCATCGAGTTGATGCCGAGGCGCCGGAGCAAAGGCACCCATCGCTCCGAGCCGGAGACCTCGAGCAGTGTGCACTGGTGCGCGAACTCGAGCAGCCGGTCGGCGCTGATCCCCGTCTTCTTCGAGAGACGCCGCCGGTCGATGCCGAGCGACGTGCGATGCAGGAGCTGATTCGTGTGCTGGATGCCTCGGGACCTTAGACGGGACACGTCGTCCTCCGAAATCCCGGGCAGGTACTCGAGCGTTCGATACATCGACGTGATGAAGAGGATATGCGGTACCGGCATTGCGTATAATTTCGAAACCCCGCCACCATTGGAGTAAACACACCCTGCATCAGAGCCAGATCGAAACCCGCGAAGTGACTTCCGGGGAGCAGTCTGGCCTGGAGATAGGAATCGGCCGGCGGGCTCGCCGCTCCTACGGTTTCGATGAGGTCGCGCTGGTTCCGGGCGGCGTCACGCTCAACCCCGACGAGGTCGACATCACCTTCTCGATGGGCGCGGGCTTCAAGCTCCGGCTTCCGATCTGGGGCTCCGCAATGGACGGCGTGGTCGACGTCGACTTCGCCATCGCGATGGGCAAGCTCGGCGGAGTCGCCGTCCTGAACCTCGACGGAGTGCACACCCGATACGAGGATCCAGGGCCGGTGATCAGGAGGATCGCGGATGCCGACCGCTCGCATGTCAACGCGATTCTCAAAGAGGCGTATCGCGAGCCGGTCAAGCCAAAGCTCATCTCTGAGCGCATCAAGGCGATCAAGGCCGCGGGCGTCCCCTGCGCGGTGTCGACGATCCCCGCCCGGGCCGGCGAACGCGCCGAGGTCGTCCAGAAGGCGGGCGCCGACGTCTACGTGGTGCAGGGCACCGTGCTCACGGCCCGGCATTCGTCTCGGTCCTACAACCAGCTTTCGTTCGAGGACCTGGTGGCGGCCTGCGACATCCCCGTCGTGGTCGGCAACTGCGTGCACTACGCGACGGCGCTCGAGCTCATGGAAACCGGGATCGCGGGCATTCTCGTGGGTGTGGGACCCGGTGCGGCGTGCACCACGCGTGGCGTCCTGGGCGTGGGAGTCCCACAGGTCACGGCGACCGCGGATGTGGCCGCGGCTCGCGACGAGCACATGCGGCGCGGCGGCATGCGCGTGGCCGTGATCACCGACGGCGGCATGCGGATCGGCGCCGACGTCTGCAAGGCATTCGCCTCGGGGGCCGACGCGGTGATGATCGGCACCCCGCTCGCCGGCGCCGAAGAGTCCGCCTCGAAGGGATTCAACTGGGGCATGGCGACGCCGGACCCGAACCTGCCTCGCGGCACCAGGATCCATGTCGGCACGAAGGCGACGCTGCAAGAGATCCTGCTCGGCCCCGCCGGCGTGGACGACGGCACCCAGAACTTCGCCGGGGCGCTTCGGTCGGCCCTCGGCGTATGCGGCGCGCGAGACATCGCCGAGTTCCAGCACGTGGAGATGGTGATCGCACCGTCGATCACCTCCGAAGGCAAGGTGTTCCAGCAGGCCCAGCACGTGGGCATGGGAAAGAGCTGAGCTGAGCTCCACCGCTGCGCACGCCACACCACGCGCAGCGAAGAAGGCAAGTTTGCGCCAGCAAACCGTGCTCGTCCTCGACTTTGGCTCGCAGTTCAGCCAGCTGATCGCCCGGCGCGTGCGCGAGGCCCACGTCTACTGCGAGCTCGTCCCCGGTACCACGCCATGGGCGGAGCTCAAGGAGCGCCACCCGGCGGGCCTCATCCTCAGCGGCGGCCCCTCGAGCGTCTACGACTCCGGCGCGCCACAGATCGACAGTGAGGCGCTGCGGGCGGGCGTCCCCGTGCTCGGCATCTGCTACGGCATGCAGCTGATCGCCCACCACCTTGGCGGCAAGGTCGACCCAGGCCACGCGCGCGAATATGGCCCTGCCCTACTGTCCGTGGCCGAGCCAGAGGGCCTCTTCCGTGGGCTGCACGGCGAGCTGCCCGTGTGGATGAGCCATGGGGACCACGTGAGCGAGATGCCGCCGGGATTCCACCTCCTGGCCACCAGCGGCAACTCGCCCGTGGCTGCGTTCACCGACGGCAAGGGCATCTTCGGCATCCAGTTCCACCCCGAGGTCGTGCACACCCCGAGCGGGCGGGAGGTCCTTCGCAACTTCCTCTTCGGCGTCTGCCACTGCAAGCCGTCGTGGACGCCTGGGTCGTTCATCGCTGAAGCCACCGAGAGCATCCGCGCCCAGGTCGGCGCCGGCCGCGTGATCTGCGCCCTCTCCGGCGGTGTCGACTCGGCGGTCGCCGCGACGCTCGTGCACCGGGCCATCGGCGACCAGCTGACCTGCGTCTTCGTCAACAACGGGCTCCTGCGCAAGGAGGAGGCCGAGCGCGTGCTGGACGTGATGCACGGAAACCTGGACATGAACATCCGCTACGTCGACGCCACCGATCGCTTCCTCGGTGCGCTGCGCGGCGTGATCGACCCCGAGCAGAAGCGCCGGATCGTGGGCCGCGAGTTCATCACTGTCTTCGAGGCCGAGGCGACGAGCCTGGGCCACATCGACTTCCTGGCGCAGGGCACGCTTTACCCCGACGTGATCGAATCGACCGCGCCGGACGTCGCGTCCACAGCCTCCAAGATCAAGACCCACCACAACGTCGGAGGGCTTCCGCCGGGCCTTCGATTCCAGCTGATCGAGCCGCTGCGCTACCTGTTCAAGGACGAGGTACGCGCGGTCGGCGTCGAGCTTGGCATGCCTGAGGAGATGGTCCACCGGCAGCCGTTCCCGGGTCCAGGGCTGTCGATCCGGTGCCTCGGCGAGGTGACCGCGGAGCGCCTCGAGATCCTGCGCAACGCGGACTGGGTCGTGGTCGACGAGATCAAACGGAACGGCCTCTACCGGCAGGTATGGCAGTCCTTCGCGGTGCTGACTCCGCTCGAGACCGTGGGCGTGATGGGCGACTTCAGGACCTACGCCAACGTCGTCGCGGTGCGCGTGGTGACCAGCGAGGACGCCATGACCGCCGACTGGGCTCGCGTGCCGTACGAGGTCCTGGCGCGGATGTCCAACCGGATCGTCAACGAGGTGAAGGGAGTCAACCGCGTGGTCTTCGACATCACCTCCAAGCCGCCCGGCACCATCGAGTGGGAATAGCGCTAAGAGCGCGCCGCGGTTAGATAGGCACCTCGTGAAGGTCCTCGTCGTCGGTTCCGGAGCGCGCGAGCATGCGCTCGTCTGGAAGTGCGTCCAGTCGGAGCTTGTCGAGCGCGTCTACTGCGCGCCGGGCAATGGAGGCACCGGCGGCATGGCGCGGAACGTGCCGATCGGCGCGGCGGACGTGGTGCGCCTGGTCGAGTTCGCCAAGCGCGAGCGCATCGGCCTGGTGGTGCTTGGCCCCGAGGCGGCCGTCGACGCAGGCGCCGCCGACGCTCTGCGCAAGGAGGGCTTCAACGTGTTCGGCCCGAACCGCGGCGCGGGACGCATCGAATCGAGCAAATCGTTCGCCAAGGGACTAATGAAGCGGGCCGGCATCCCGACCGCGGCCTTTGGGGTCTTCACCCAGGCCGCCGAGGCCAAAGCGTGGGGGCGGGAGCGCGGTGGGCGCGTCGCCGTGAAGGCGGACGGCCTGGCTCGGGGCAAGGGCGTGATCGTTTGCGGCGATGTCAAGGACTCCGACGCCGCGATCGACGCGATGCTCGTGGATGGCCGCTTCGGCAAGAGCGGCGCCACCATCGTTGTCGAGGAGCTGCTGGAGGGTCCTGAGCTCTCGGTGCTCGGTGTGACCGACGGCACCGAGGTCGTGGCGCTCGAGCCGGCGCGCGACTACAAGCGAGCCCACGAAGGCGACCTGGGCCTCAACACCGGCGGCATGGGCGCATACTCGCCGCCGCTCGGAGTCGACGGTTCGCTCGTCAAGGAGGTTGTGGACCGCGTGCTGCGGCCGGCGGTGCTGGAGCTGGCGCGGTCGGGCGAGGAGTTCCGCGGCGTGCTGTACGCAGGATTGATGCTGACGCGCGACGGCATCCGCAACCTCGAGTTCAACGCCCGGTTCGGCGACCCCGAGGCGCAGGTCGTGCTGCCCCGGCTGAGGACCGATTTCGTGGCGCTCGCACTGGCGGCGGCGCGGGGCGGCCTGTCGAGCTTCCCGGATTTGAGCTGGGACACAAGGGCGTGCGTCGGGGTCGTCGTCGCTTCGGGCGGCTACCCCGACGAACCGGCGATGAAGCTCGGCGTTCCCATCCGCGGCCTGGCCGAGATTCCGCGAGGGGCACTGATCTTCCACGGGGGCACCCGCTTCGACCCGGAGACCGGCCTGGTCACGGACGGCGGCCGCGTCGTCACGTCCGTCGCGTTGGGCGACACCGTCGCCGAGGCCCGCGCGACAGCCCTCTCCGGGGCCCGGCAGGTACGATTCGAGGGAGCTTTCTTCCGCAACGACATAGCTGAGGAGGCGGTTTAGTGCAGCCAGTCGTCGGTGTGATCCTCGGCTCCAAGTCGGACCTGCCTCTGATGGAGTCGTGCGTCAAGGTGCTGGACGAGCTCGGGATCGAGCACGAGGTCAAGATCTGTTCCGCCCACCGCAACCCGCGCGGGGTGATGGAATGGGCAAGTTCGGCGCGCGAGCGAGGCCTGAAGGTCGTGATCGCCGCCGCCGGCGGCGCCGCGCACCTGCCCGGCGTCGTCGCCGCCTGGACGGACCTGCCGGTGATCGGGGTCCCGGTCCCCACCCAGCACCTCGGCGGGGTCGACTCTCTCTACTCGATCGTGCAGATGCCGGCTGGCATCCCTGTCGCCACCGTCGCGATCGGGGAGGCCGGCGCCAAGAACGCGGCGTGGCTGGCGGCCCGCATCATCGGGCTGGGCGATGTCGGGACCGAGCGGCGGCACGCTGAGAAGCGCGCGGCGCTGGCCCAGTGAGCGCGTAGGTGGCGAAGCGGAAAGCGCGGGTTCGCCTCGTCGACACCACCTTCCGCGACGCCCAGCAGTCCCTGCTGGGCGGCGAGCTGCGCACCGAGGAGATCCTGCCGATCGCGGCAAAGATGGACGGCATCGGCTTCACGGCCATGGAGGCCTTCGGGGGGGCGACCTTCGAGACCCAGCTGCGCCGCTTCGAGGATCCGTGGGAGTTTGTGCGCAAGCTCCACAAGGTGCTTCCCAACACACCCATCCAGGCGCTGATCCGGGGCCAGAACCTGGTCTCGAAGCGGAACTTCGCCGATGACGCCGTCGCGCTTTTCATCAAGCACGCCGCGAAGTGTGGCGTCGACGTCTTTCGGGTTTTCGATCCGCTGAACGACCTGCGCAACATGGAGTCGTCGATCGCCGCCGCGCTGAGGGCCAAGAAAAAGGTGCAGGGCGCGCTCAGCTACGCCATCTCGCCGGCGCACAACCTGGAGCTGTGGTGCTCGCTGGCCAAGGGTCTCGTCAACATGGGGTGCCACGAGATCGTGATCAAGGACACGTCTGGGCTGCTGAGCCCTCAGGCGACGTGGGAGCTCGTCACAGCGCTCAAGCAGGTCGTCAAGGTGCCGATCGACGTGCATTCGCATTGCTCGAGCGGCATGGCGCCGATGGCCTACATGGCCGCCGTCGAGGCAGGCGCCGAGATTCTCGACGTCGCCATCTCGCCGCTCGCGTGGGGCACTTCCCAGCCCGCAGCTGAGAGCGTGATCGCGGCCTTGGAGGGCGGCGAGTACGACACGGGGCTCGACCTCGACAAGATGTGGGAGGTTCAGCAGGAGGTCGAGGACCTGAAGCAAAGGCACATCGAGCATCTGAGCCCGGTGGCGGACCGCGTCGACGCCAGCATCCTCCGGTACCACATGCCCGGGCAGATGCTGGAGGACATCTTCCACCAGCTCGACGCGCAGCATGCCGGCGATCGGATGGACGAGGTTCTGGAGGAGGCCAACGCCGTGCGCCGAGAGCTCGGCTACCCGCCGCTCGTGGCGCCGCTCCGCCAGATGATCGCGACGCAGGCCGTCTACAACGTGATCGGCGGCGGCGAGCGCTACTCGACCGTGACGCAGGAGCTCAAGGATTACCTGCAGGGGCTCTACGGCCGGCCGCCCGTGCCGGCGGATCACGAGCTGCGGCGCATGGTGCTCGGACGCGAAGAGCCCATCACCATACGGCCCGCGGACCTGCTCGAGCCGCAGGTCGAGGACGCGCGGCGCCAGGTGAAGAAGCTCGGGTACGAGCCGACCGACGACAACGTGCTGATCCAGCTGATGTTCCCGAGCCTCCTGCGCGACTACATGCGCGAGCCCTCGCCGCAGCCGGCGCGAGCTGCGATGGCGAGTGCCACCGGGGACTCCACGCCCACCGCCGACGCTGGCGCGGCGCCTCCACCGGCGGCCGTGGCCGACCCTCCGCCGGCCATGACGACGTCCGCCGCGGAGTTCGAGGTCGAAGTCGAAGGGGAGGTCTTCAAGGTGAGGGTCACGGGCGCGGGGATGGCAGTCATGCCGTCGGCCGGCGCGGCGCCGAGCGACGCAGGGACGCCCGCCCGCCCGCCGACGGGCGAGGGGACGGTCATCGCGCCGATGCAGGGGCTGATTGTCAAGCTGCCGGTCAAGGCGGGCGACGACGTCAAGCTCGGCGATGTCGTCGCCGTGCTCGAAGCCATGAAGATGCAGAACGACATCGTGACGACCGTCGCCGGCAAGGTCAGTCAGGTGTACGTCAAAGAGGGCGAGGTGGTGAGTCCGAATCAGCCGCTGCTGGCGGTGGGATGAGCTCGAAGCTCTTCAGCAAGATCCTGGTGGCGAATCGCGGCGAGATCGCGATCCGCGTCATGAGGGCCTGCCGGGAGCTCGGCATCGCGACCGCCGCCGTCTACTCGGACGCCGATCGCAACGCGATCCACGTCCGTTATGCGGACGAGGCTCACCATATCGGCGCCGCGCCTCCGTCAGAGTCCTACCTCCAGCTCGAGCGAATCGTCAAGGTCGCGCACGACTGCGGCGCCGAGGCGATCCATCCGGGCTACGGATTCCTGTCCGAGAAGCCGGCCTTCCCGGAGGCATGCCAAGCCGCGGGCATCAAGTTCATCGGACCGCCGGCCGCCGCGATGCGCGCCCTCGGCTCGAAGCTCGCCGCGCGCAAGCTTGCGGTCGAGAACGGCGTGCCGGTCACTCCCGGCAGCGAGGCAGTCGACGCAGAGGTCGCCATGGCCGCGGCGCGGGCGATCGGATTCCCCGTCATGGTGAAGCCATCGGGCGGCGGAGGCGGAATCGGGATGAAGGTCGTCGAGTCGGAGGGCGAGCTCGCTCACGCCGTGGAGACCAGCTCACGCGCGGCGGGCTCTGCGTTTGGTGATCCGACCGTGTACATCGAGCGCTACGTCCGCAAGCCGAGGCATATCGAGATCCAGATCATCTGCGACAGCCACGGCAACGCGGTGCACCTTGGCGAGCGGGAATGCTCGATCCAGCGCCGGCACCAGAAGATCATGGAGGAGACGCCCTCGCCCGCCCTCACGCCAGAGCTCCGGTCGGCCATGGGCGAGGCCGCGATCCGCGCCGCCAAGGCGGCGGGCTACGTCAATGCGGGCACCGTCGAGTTCATCTTCAGCGACGGCGAGTTCTTCTTCCTCGAGGTGAATGCCCGGCTGCAGGTCGAGCACCCGATCACCGAGGCGGTCACCGGCATCGACCTGGTCAAGGAGCAGATCCGCGTGGCCGCCGGACTCGAACTCGGCTTCACGCAGCGGGACGTGAGCTGGACGGGCCATGCGATCGAGATGCGCATCAACGCCGAGGATCCGGTCCGCAAGTTCATCCCGAACCCCAAGCGGATCACGCGCTGGGTCGCGCCGGCCGGGCCGGGGGTGCGTGTCGACTCGGGGTTTGGCCCAGGCTCGGACGTTCCCCCGAACTATGACTCGCTGGTCGCGAAGCTCATCGTCCACGGAGCCGACCGAGCCGAGGCGATCGCTCGGGCGAGCCGTGCCCTCCGCGAGTTTGTCGTCGTCGGCCCCGCGACGACGATCAGCTATCACCGCGCGATCCTCGAGAACCCGGATTTCCGCGCCGGCAACCTCAGCACGCGCTTCATCGAGGACCATCCTCAGCTCGTCGAGCAGGCTGAGAAGCTTGCCGGCGATGTCTCGCCATTCGACTACGGTCCGGATCCGCGGCACGTGGCGGCGGCGGCCGCGGCGGTGGCGGCGGTGGTGCGGCAATAGCCCACCTCCGGCACCCGTCGAGCGGCCGGCCGTTCGTAGTCCTCGAGACGCGCGCCGCCGCCCGGAGCGGCGCGTTCGAGCTTCGCGAGGACGTGATCCGCTACCCGGACGGCTCCGAGGCCGTCTACACCGTCCTCACCAACCCGGACTCGGCGTTCGTCGTGCCCTGCTTCGACAACGGCGACACGGTGCTGGTCCGGCAGTGGCGGCATGCCTGGGACCAGTCGAGCTGGGAGGTACCGGCCGGGACGTTCAACGCTGACGAGGATCCCCTCGAGTGCGCCCGCCGCGAGCTGGCCGAGGAGACGGGTCTGGTGGCGGCCACCTACACGTCCCTGGGCACCATTCGGGGCGCGGCCCTCCTCACCGGCAGGGGCCATCTGTACCTCGCCCGCGACATCACGCAGTCGGAACGCAATCCCGAGGCCTACGAGCAGGACATGGAGGTCCTGCGCCTGCCGCTCGCCGACGCGCTGGAGGCGGCGCTGGACGGGGAGATCGTCCACTCCGGCTCGGTCACGGCGCTGAATCGCGCCGCCCGCGCCCTGGCGCGGAGCTAGGGACCGAGGATCGGGCTGGCGGTCGGGCTCGGGCTCGGGCTGGGCGATGCCGCCGGGGTGGGCGTTGGAACCGGCGAGGGGGACACGGCGACGGGCGGTTGGTGGCCGCCCTGGACCTGCGGGACAGGACCGAGGAATTCGAGGTCGTACTCGGCGGCAACGTTCTGGCCCCGGACGTCCCTCACGCCGGTCAGGACCTCGAGCCGGTACTTCGCGCCTGCCTTGAGGCTCAGGCCTGAGAAGGTGACGGTCCGCTTGTCGTAGGTCGGCGTGGCGGCGAGCGGCTGCCCGTTTCCGTCGACCAGCACCACGCCGCCGGCGATCGTGCTGGTGTCGAGGTCGCTGTCGAAGGTCACCTTGACGGTGTCAGGCGCGAGATCGACCCCGACCACCTCGGCCCCCTTGCCCAGATCGCGCTGCGGGGACGCGGTGGCCTGGTCGATGAGGAACTGCCTGGTCGCAGGGTCGCGGACCAGAGTGAGCGTTTCCTCGAAGTCCTTCACGTCGAGCTTGCCGTGGGTGAGCACGAGCCGCACCACGAAGCGCGCCGTGTCCGGCGTCGTTCCTGTGATCTCCTGGGCGAGGATGTATGAGCGCGTGAGGCTCGGGTCTCCGGTCACGGTGAGGTCCAGGCCGCCGGGGCCGTACACCTGCTTGCCGCCGTCGTCGAGATACTTCGCGGCGTCGATCGGCTGCCGATGAACCCTTGCGTCCATGAACGAGCTGACCACCAGCGCGGCCTGGTCCAGGGCGGTGGGCTGCGGCGGCAGCGACGGGGCTGACGCCACCCACAGTGATGATCCGCGGGCGAACGCGAAAGACGTCCCGTTCGGGGCCCACGACGGCGATCGGTAGGTACCGTCCGCCACCTTCGTCCGCGACGAGCCGTCAGGCCGCACCTGGAAGAGGGAGGTGTCGCTGCCGAGCAGGATGGCGTCCTGCGAGGACCAGCTGGAGTCGCCGGGGGCCAGCGTGGCGACCGTGTTGCCGAGCACGTCGCTCACCACGTTGGAGCCGGCTTCCGAGTAGATGAGCTGGGTTCCGTCGGGGGACCAGCCGGCAAAGCTTGCGCCGGCCTGACCAAGGGTCACGCTCTTGCCGGTTCCGAGGTCGATGACCAGCAGGTTCTGGTCCTGCGAGTAAGCGATGTGCGCGCCGTCGGGCGCGATCGAGAGCACCTTCACGGCCCCGGTCCCCGGAAGCGCGATCGGCGCGGCCGGATCGCGCCCCTGGACGTAGATGTTGGTGTCTGCCGTCCACAGGACCTTGCCATTCGACCAACCGACCAGGGTCGCGGGGCGAGGCGTCGCCACCTCGTCGGTGTGGCCTGAGGCCAAGGTGAGGACCTCGACCTTGCCGCCGCGGATGTACGCGAGCCGGTCCCCCGCCGCTGAGAGCGCCATCGAGCTCACGCCTCCAGGGGCCAGGACCGTGGCGCTTCCGCCGGCTGCCGGCACGGCTTGGAGCGCTCCCGCCGCGTTGACGAAGTAGACCGTGCTCGAGTCCGCCGACCACTGGACCGGCACCGCCATCGGGCCGCCCAGCGAGGCGATCTGCTTGTCGCCCGAACCGGGCGCGGGAGTCGACCGGGGAGTTGGGGACGGAAGGGGGGCGGGCGGTGTCTGCGTGACGAAGGTGATCGTCTGGGGCGTGGTCAGCGGCTGACCGGACGCCGTCTTCGCACCAGGACCGACGGTGACCTGGTACTGGGTGTTGGGCGCGAGCACGCCGGCCGTCGGCTGGACCGACAGAGTGTTTGTCGACCACGAGAAGGTCACGGTGGTCGCCGGGGTGATCTTCACCGCGTCCTGCGTCGCCTGATGGTCCATGGGCTGGTTGAAGGCGACGAGGATGGGCTGCTGAAGGGCCACCCCGTTGCTGCCGTCCATGGGGCTGTGGACGACCACCTCGTGAACGCCCGCTGGCGCCTGCCCGGAGTACCAGATGACGACCGAAGCGATGATGACGACCCCCGCCGCGGCCGCCATCCACGCCATCGCGGGCGGCCGGAACGCCCGCCTCCACCAGGAGTCGGTGCCCTCGCTCATGTTCCACGCCTGCTGCATCAG
Organism: Candidatus Dormiibacterota bacterium; assembly: GCA_036491815.1. Lineage (GTDB taxonomy): Bacteria > Chloroflexota > Dormibacteria > Dormibacterales > Dormibacteraceae > DASXBE01. Next base: position 22,724 of record DASXBE010000135.1, read on the forward strand.
CTGGCGGCGCAGGTCGGAGCGGAACGCGTCGTCGAGGGGAGGGTCGGCGTGCCTTCCCGAGCCGAGGAGAAACGCGATGCGCCGCAGCTCGTCGTCCTGGAGGACATCGTCGAGCTCACTGTCGTGACGGCTGCTCATTCCACAGGCCTCAGCGAGTCCGACTCTTCCCGCAGGCGGCTGACTCCGCGGTGGATCAGGAGCTTGACCGCCCCGGGCGACTTGCCCATCGCGAGCGCGATGTCCTCGATCTTCATGTCCTCCTGGAACTTGAGGACCAGCGCGGTGCGCTGCTGGCCAGGCAGTCCCTCGACCAGAGCCCAGATGCGCCGGATCTCGTCGCGGTGCGCAGCGACTTCCTCCAGCGCCGGCCCGCCGATCGAGAGGTCGTGGAAGTCGTCCAGCGGCTGGGCAGGGCGCAGCGTGCGGTACCGGTCGGCGATCGCGTTGACCGCGATCTGGTACAGCCAGGCGGCAAAGGGCCGCCCCGTGTCCTGGTAACGGGGCATGGCCTTCAGAGCCTTGATAAAGACTTCCGAAGTGACGTCTTCAGCCGCGGTTTGCTCCCTCACTCGTGAATACACAAATCTGTAGATCTGCTGAAAGTGCCGGTCGTAGAGCGCCCCGAATTGCCGGGGATCCCGTTTGGCGTGCTCGACGAGCTCTCGCTCCTCGTCGCGTGACGGGTCGCTCATTGGCCGTTCAGCCTGTGCCCGTTCAAACGAGAGGCCGTCGAAGCTGGTTACGTAAAGCAGTCATGGGGCGGAGTCGATTATCGACCGCCGCGCCCGAACCGGCCGCAGCGGCGCCGATCGCCACAGCATCTTGGGCCTGGCGCGGCACCGGCAACAACATGTGGGCTGACCGCCGGGCGATATAATTCGGGCGTCCCCAGTGTCTGATGGGAGCCGGCACCCTTATTGATCGAGCGATATTCGCCGCCTGCGATTCGAGCGGTCTGGTCCGACCAGCACCGATTCGAGCTGTGGCGAAGGATCGAAGTCCTGGCCTGTGAGGCATGGGCGGCGCTCGGCCGCATCCCAGAATCCGCTCTTCCCAAGATCAGGCAGGGCACGATTGATCCAACGCGGATCGCCGAGGTCGAGTCACGAGTCGGCCACGACGTGATCGCATTTCTCACGGTGCTCGGCGAATCGATCGGCCAGCCCGAGGCCCGCTATGTCCACCTGGGGATGACGAGCCAGGACCTCAACGACACCGCCCTCGCCGTGCAGCTCGTGGAGTCGGCCCGCATCATCGACGCCGACCTCGGGGCCGTGCGCGAGGCGGCAGCGCGCCTGGCGGTCGCTCACCGGCGCACCCTCATGGCGGGTCGCACCCACGGCATCGTGGCCGAGCCGATCACGTTTGGCTTCAAGGTCGCGGGCTGGGTGGCGGAGCTCGACCGTTCGCTCGAGCGCCTGAAGCGAGCCGCGGACGAGGCGGCCGTCGGACACATGAGCGGAGCGGTGGGCACGCATGCGACGCTCGACCCTCGGGTCGACGAGCACGTCTGCGCGGCGCTCGGGCTCAAGACCGACAGCGTCTCGACTCAGGTGGTCGCGCGCGATCGGCACGCGGTCTTCATGTCGGCGCTGGCGATCGCGGCGGGCACGCTCGAGCGCATCGCAACCGAGGTGCGGCACCTGCAGCGGAGCGAGGTCGCCGAGGCTTTCGAACCTTTCGGCAGGGAGCAGAAGGGCAGCTCCGCGATGCCCCACAAGCGAAACCCCGTGCTGACCGAGCGCGTCTGCGGCCTGGCGCGCGTAGTCCGCGGCCACCTGGTCACCGCGCTCGAGAACACCGCGCTCTGGCACGAGCGCGACATCAGCCACTCGTCGGCGGAGCGTGTCGTCTTTCCGGATGCCTGTGCCGCCGTCGATTACATGGCGCTGGAGATGACGAAGGTGCTCGTTGGTCTCGAGGTTCGCCCGGAGCGCATGATGGCGAATCTCCAGATCGGAGGCGGTGTCGTCTTCTCGCAACGCGTCCTGCTCGCTCTCGTCGAAAGCGGGATGGCGCGCGAAGATGCTTACCTGATCGTGCAGAGGGCGGCCATGCAGGCGATGGAGCCTGGCGCCGCGGGATTCAGACAGTTGTTGGAGAAGAACGACGAAGTGATGAGACGCATCGGGCCTGATCTCGACCAGGTCTTCGATCCGTGGGCCGGGCTCGAGCACACGGACCTCGCCTATGACCGAATCGGCTTGGGGATCCCCGCCAGATGATCGCCGGCCCTGCGATCGTCGACACCGACCTCCCGCTGAAGCTCTTCGCGCGCGGCAAGGTGCGCGACACCTACGAGCTGGGGTCAGACCAGCTGCTCATGGTCGCCACCGACCGCGTGTCCGCCTT
>DASXBE010000136.1:0-14716 GCA_036491815.1 Candidatus Dormiibacterota bacterium
TTGGCGTGGCTGACCTCGATGTAGTACCCGAAGACCCGGTTGAATCCGACCTTGAGCGAGCGGATGCCGGTTCGGCGCCGCTCCGAAGCCTCCAGCTTGCCGATCCATTCGCGGGCGCTCGCAGATGCCGCAGCGATCTCGTCGAGCGCGGCGTCATAGCCGCGCCGGATTGCTCCACCCTCTTTGGTCGTGGCGGGCGGGTCGTCGACGAGCGCACGGGAGAGCTGCTCCTCCAGGTCCGGCGCGCCGTGCAGCTCGGCGGCGAGCTCCTTGATGACCAGTGCACCGAAGGCGGAGGCGGACGTCTTGAGCGCCGGCAAGGCCTCGAGCGAGCGGCGAAGGGCCACGAGCTCGCGCGGGGTGGCGTGGCCCTGCGCGGCACGAGCGACGAGCCGCTCCAGGTCGCCGACCGGTCGCAGCGCGCCCTCCAGCGCGTCGCGCGTTCCGGCTGACGATGCGAGGTCCTCGACTGAGGCGAGGCGCAGCTCGATCGACTCGGCATCTCGCATGGGCGCCCCGAGCCAGGCGCGCAGCTGGCGCGCCCCTATGGGTGTGCGCGTGCGGTCGACCAGCGCGAAGAGGGCCGCGAGCTCCAGGTTCCGCACGGTCGCCGGGTCGAGGGGCATGGTCGCCTCAGGCGAGTACGTGCGCACGCTGAAGGCGCCCGCGTCGATTCGCGCCTGGTTCTGCCTCAGGTAGTCGAGCACCACGCCGGCGGCGCCGACGGCGAGCGGTGCGTCCGCGGCACCCACCGAGGCGGGAAAGGCGATGCCCAGAATGTCGCGCATCCGCTGGGCGCCTCGCGGCGGGTCGAAGCGGTATTCCTCGACCGCCGGCGGGGTCAGCAGCTCCGCCGGGGCAAGTCGCAGCAGCTCTGACTCCAGCCGCTCTCGGGGCAGCTGGCACAGGAGCAGCTCGCCCGTCGAGACCTCGCAGGCGGCGATGCCCGCGTGGGCACCCTTCGTCCATGCCGCGACGAGGTAGTTGGGCCGCGACGGCTCGAGGTAGGCGTCCTCGACGACAGTGCCCGGCGTGAGGACACGGGTCACGTCCCGCTTCACGATCCTGTTCTTCGAAGGCGCCTCGACCTGGTCGCAGATCACGACCTTGTGGCCCGCCCGGAGCAGCTTGCCGACGTACACCTGCCAGGCGTGGTGGGGCACGCCGCACATCGGGGTGCGCCCACTCTTGCCCAGCGGCCGCGAGGTGAGCGTGACTCCCATGACCGGCGCCGCCAGCACGGCGTCCTCGAAGAAGACCTCGTAGAAGTCGCCCATCCGGAAGAGGAGGATTCCGTCGGGGTGCTGCTCCTTGGCTTCCCGGTACTGGCGCATCGCCGGGGTCAGAGGCCTGGTGGCGTCCGTCACGCCGCCGGCAGTCCGAGCAGCTGGCCGGCCGTGGCCTGCAGGATCCTAACCATGACCACCTCGCCGGGCGCGATGTCGCCGCCCTGCATCACGATCGCCCGCTTGCCCTGACGAATCCGGCCGTACGGCCGGTTGAGCTCGTCGCGGCCCTCGATCAGCACCTCCGCCCGCCGACCGATCCAGCGCTGCGTTTTGCGCGCGGCGATCTGGCGCTGCAGGGCAAGGAGGTCGTTCAGGCGGCGCAGCTTCTCGTGGTTCGGGACGTCGTCGGGCATCCTTTCGGCCGCGAAGGTGCCGGGCCGCGGGGAGTACATGGCGAGATGCACCACGTCGAACTCGATCTCCTCCAGCAGGGCGCGGGTGTTGCTGAACGCCTCCTCCGACTCGCCGGGAAACCCGACGATCACGTCGGTGACCAGGCCGAGGTCGGGCATCAGGCGCCGAGCCTCGGCGACGATCTCGCGGTAGTGCCGCGTCTGATAGCCGCGAGCCATGCGCTTGAGGATGGTGTCGTCACCTGACTGCACCGGGAGCTGGAGCTCCCGACACACGACGTCGCTGGCGGCCATCACCTCGAGGAGCCGCGGCTCCAGGTCCTGCGGGTGCGAGGTCATGAAACGAAGTCGCCGAAGGCCCGGAATCGTCTCCACCTCCGCGACGAGCGCCGCCAGGCCACCTCTTCCAGCGGGGTCGTGGTAGTCGTCGACGTTTTGGCCCAGCAGGACCACCTCCCTGGCGCCCTCGGCCACGGCATGGCGGCATTCCTCCACCACGTCTCCCATCGCCAGGTGCTTTTCCCGGCCGCGCACCTTCGGGACGATGCAGAAGGTGCAGTTGTGGTCGCAGCCCTGGATGACCCGGACGAAATGGCTGATCCCCGTGCGACCCGCCGGGGGGAGAGCCTCGCCACGCGAGTAGTCATACCTCGCGGCAAGGCTGGCCACGAAATCGTCGTACGCGCCAATCGGCACGACCGCGTCGAGATGCGGGAACCTGCCCTGGAGGTGCTCACCTTCCTTGGCCACAATGCAGCCGGTGACCGCGATGGTTCGATCTGGCGTCTTCCAACCCTTCAGCTCGTGCAGCTTCGAGTACACGCGGTCCTCGGACGCCTGGCGCACGACGCAGCTGTTGAGGATCGCGATGTCGGCTCGGTCCAGGGGCTCCTCGACATAGCCCGCGGCCAGCAGGCGCCGGGCCAGGCTTTCCGAGTCCGACGTGTTCATCTGGCAGCCTATCGTCCAGATGTTGAACGACCGCGCTCGGGATACCTTGTCGACTGCCGTCAGCGGCTCTCCACCAGCAGGCGGATTCCGGTGCGCTCCTCCCCGTCGATGGAGATGTCGATGAAGGCCGGGATGCAAACCAGGTCGAGCCCGCCGGGGGCGACGTAACCGCGAGAGATCGCGATGGCCTTGACGGCCTGGTTGATGGCGCCCGCACCGATTGCCTGGACCTCGACGCGGCCCTTGCTGCGGATCACGCCCGCGATGGCACCGGCCACGGCGACCGGCTTGGAGGTGGCCGAAACCTTAAGCACCTCTACTGGAACGCGCTCCGCTGACATTGCTGGAACCCCTTCAAACATGTTCTCGGTCGACTCGCTGGATTGATGTGGCGCGGCCGGTGGAGGCACTAATGGTAATCATCACCGAGTTGAAAGTCACGGTTCCTGAGGCAACCACGAATCGGTTGGGAACGCCGGTCAGGAAGCGCTGGAGGACGACGTCCTTGTCCATGCCGATGCAGCCGTCCCTTGGACCGACCATGCCGACGTCGGTCACGTAGGCGGTCCCTCCCGGCAGGACGCGGGCGTCGGCGGTCGGGATGTGGGTATGCGTGCCCACGACAGCGCTGGCCCGGCCGTTCAGATGCCACCCCATGGCCGTCTTCTCCGAGGTGGTCTCGGCATGCATGTCGCAGAAGACGATCCTGGCCTCGGGGTTGGCGGCCAGGATGGCGTCCGCGGCGCGGAAGGGGTCGTCCATGTTCTCCGCCGTGTACACCCGGCCCATGAGGTTCATGACCAGCACACGCCGGCCCCCGGCGTCCACGATGCATGAGCCGGTGCCTGGGGCCGCCGGTGGGTAGTTGGCCGGCCTAAGCACGCGGTCCAGTCCAGCCAGCTCGGGCACGAACTCCTTCTGCGCGAAGACATGGTTGCCAGTCGTGATCACGTCGGCGCCGGCGCCCTTCAGCTCCGCGGCGATCTTCGCCGTCAGCCCGAATCCTCCGGCGGCGTTTTCGCCGTTGACGATCGTGAGATCCGGATCGAGCTCTTTTTTCAGGCCCGGTAGGAGGGCTTTGACCGCCTCGCGCCCCGGGTGGCCCACGACGTCCCCGACGAACAGGATTCGGAACTCGTCGTCGGGCACGCTCAAAGTCTATGGGCAACAAAAAAGGGAGTCCCGAGCCGGGACTCCCTTGAATCTCCTATTTGGCGTACTCGACCGCCCTGGTCTCCCGCACCACCGTGACGCGGATCTGACCCGGGAAGCTCAGCTCAGACTCGATACGCTTCGCGATGTCGCGAGCCATTAGCTGCGCCGCGGTGTCGTCGATCTGCTCTGGTTTGACCAGGATCCGGACTTCCCGGCCCGCCTGGATCGCGTAGGACTGCTGGACTCCCTGGAAGGAGTTGGCGATCTCCTCCAGCTTCTCCAGCCGCTTGACGTAGGCCTCCAGCGACTCCCTGCGCGCCCCGGGGCGAGCAGCTGAGATCGCGTCGGCCGCGATCAGAAGGAGCGCCTCGACACTGTGAGGCTCCTCGTCGTAGTGATGCGCTTTGACCGCATGAACGACAGCGGCGGGAACACCGTGCCGCTGAAGCAGCTCGGCGCCGATCACCGCGTGCGAGCCCTCGACCTCGTGGTCGATGGACTTGCCGATGTCGTGAAGCAGCCCTGAAAGCTTGGCCACACGAATGTCAGCGCCGATCTCGGAGGCCATCATGGCCGCGAGATAGGCCACCTCCTTGGAGTGGTTGAGCACCTGCTGGCCGTAGCTGGTACGGAAACGCAGGATCCCCAGATGCCGGACGACCTCTGGGTGAAGGCCCTGCAGGCTCAGCTCGAGGACTGCCGCCTCGCCCTCCTCCTTGACCCTTTGCAGGACCTCGACTCGGGACTTGGCGACGATCTCCTCGATTCGGGCCGGGTGGATCCGGCCGTCGACGATGAGCTTGTTCAGCGCGACCCGCGCCACCTCGCGGCGGACCGGGTCGAAACCGCTGATGATCACGGCTTCCGGGGTGTCGTCGACGATGAGGTCGATCCCGGTCGCCTGCTGCAGGGCGCGGATGTTGCGCCCCTCCTTGCCGATGATCCGGCCTTTGAGCTCGTCGGTCGGCAGCGGCAGCACCGACACCGAGACCTCGGCGGTCTGGTCGGCGGCGATGCGCTGGATCGACTCGGTGATGATCTCCCTCGCCCGGCGCTCGCTCTCTTCGCGAGCCCCGAGCTCGGCTTCCCGAACCTTGCGTGCGACCTCGTTGCGGAGGTCCTGCTCGACCTGGGCCATCAGGATGCCCGACGCCTCCTGACGGGTCATGTTGGCGACCCGCTGAAGCTCGCGCTCCTGCTGGCGGTAGCTCTCGTCGAGCTGCGCTCTGATCTCGTCCAGCGCCTTTTCGCGGCCGCCGAACTCGCGTTCCCGGCGGTTGAGGTCCTCGCCTTTGCGATCGAGGTTTTCCTCTTTCTGCAGCAGGCGCTTTTCGAGCTGCTGCGACTGGACCCGATACTCGCGGGCCTCCTGTTCGGCGGCGGTGCGGATCTTGACAGCTTCCTCTTTGGCCTCCAGCAGCTTCTCCTTGGCCTGCGTCTCGGCGTCAGCGAGAGCTTGCTGGGCTTTGAGCTCGAGGACGTGGGTCCCGTCGCTCTGCCGGCGTTGCAGCAGCACATAGGCCGCTCCAAAACCGACGAGGAGTGCCACCACCGCCACCAATAGCGGTAACAAGACGTTGACTGGCATGTGACATGCACCTCGTTTATTCGATTGTCAAAGTGCGTGACCATGGCAGGACGGGCTGTCCCACCTCGGGTTGGCTCTATGACTGGCGGGCTCCAAGCAGGGCCCGCGTGACAGCAAATTCTAGGCTTCCGGCCTCCCCGCCGTCGGGTTCCAGACGGCTGCGCAGGCGGCCCGGACGACTCTGGAGGAGAAGCCGCGGCGCAGCAGCTTGGGGCCGAGCGAATTCAGCACTTCCTGGAAGCCGGTCCACGACTTCCGGCCGTACAGCCGTTCCACCAGGCGCGTCGCCGCCTGGAGCTGGGCCTGGGGATCGAAGGTGGCGACGGCCTGGTGCGCGACCTCGCGGTCGACACCACGGGCGGCCAGCTCGGCTGACAGCGCCATCGGGCCACGCCCTGAGCTGCGGCGCCGCACGTGCCCTTCCGCGAACGACCGGTCATCCAGGTAACCGAGCTCATGCAAGCGGGCCAAAGCCATCTCGACCTCCGTCTCGCCGTACCCTCGGCGCCCGAGCTTCCGGCGCAGCTCCATGCGCGAGTGGGCGCGCCGCCCGAGCAATCTCAGGCCTGCGTCCAGGGCGCCGACCGAGGGTGCGCGACTTGGACCGCGGGGCTCGGCAGCGCGCCCCGGCCGGCTAGAGCTCTTCTGGCGCACCAGCCGATGCCCTCACCGGGCTCCCGGCTGCCTTGGCGACCGCCGACGCGGTGCCACCTGAGGCTTTCTGCCTGACGTTGGCCTCGATCTCGGCGGCAAGGGTCGGGTTCTCGCGCAGGTAGTTCCGCACGTTCTCGCGGCCCTGGCCCAGTCGCTGGTCACCATAGGAGAGCCATGTCCCGCTCTTGTCCATGATTCCGTACTCGATCGCGGCGTCGATCAGCGATCCCTCGCGCGAGATGCCTTCGTTGAACAGGATGTCGAACTCGGCCGATCGGAACGGTGGAGCGACCTTGTTTTTGACGACCTTCACCTTCACCCGAGCGCCGACCGAGTCGAGCCCGGACTTGATGACCTCCACCTTGCGGATGTCGAGCCGCACCGACGAGTAGAACTTGAGAGCGCGGCCGCCAGGCTGCGTCTCCGGGTTGCCGAACATGATCCCGACCTTCTCCCGCAGCTGGTTGAGGAAGACCACCGAGCAGTTGGACTTCGAGATCGCGGCCGTCAGCTTGCGCAGGGCCTGGGACATCAGCCGGGCCTGCAGGCCGACGTGCGCGTCGCCCATCTCGCCTTCGATCTCGGCCTTGGGGACCAGCGCCGCCACGGAGTCGATGACGATCACGTCCACGGCACCCGACCGCACGAGGACCTCGACGATCTCCAGCGCCTGCTCGCCCGTGTCGGGCTGGCTGATCAGCAGGTCATCGATCTTGACCCCGATCCGAGAGGCGTAGATCGGGTCGAGCGCGTGCTCCGCGTCGACAAATGCCGCGATCCCGCCCTGCTTCTGCGCCTCGGCGATGACGTGCAGCGCGAGCGTGGTCTTGCCGGCCGACTCCGGGCCGTACAGCTCGGTCACCCGGCCGCGCGGGATCCCCCCCACCCCGAGCGCGAGGTCGAGGAGCAGCGCGCCCGTCGGGATCACCGTGATCTCGCCGCGCAGCGCCGCCTGCTCACCCAATTTCATGATCGATCCCTTTCCATAGCTCTTGACGATCTGGGCCATCGCCGAGTCGAGGGATTTCTCTTTTTCCTTTTCCAAGTGTTGCCTCCTAGTGGGTTGCGGCGAGTCTTCTACGTCGTGTGGCTGAGGTCAACGTTCTTTACAAGCCGGCTGCTGAATCTTAGCGAACAGGTGTTCGCCAGTCAAGCTGTCTTGACACGAGCGGACTGCAGCGCCCTGCTCTCCTCGACGGCCAGCCGAAGCGCCTCTGCGGCCGCCTGGCGCCGGATCGACCACCGATCTCCCGTGAACCGATACTCCTTGGCGAAGACGCCGCGCTCGGACGCGACCCCGACGAACGTCAGCCCGACCGGTTTCGCGGGGCTGCCGCCATCCGGCCCGGCCACGCCGGTGACCGACACAGCGAGCGTGGTGCTGATTCGGGATCGCGCCCCCATCGCCATCGCCTCCGCGACCTCCCTGCTCACCGCGCCGACCCGCTGAAGGAGCGACGCCGGCACGCCGAGCTGCTCGCGCTTGACGTCATCGGCGTAGGCGATCACTCCGCCCTGGAAGTACGAGGAGCTGCCGGGCCGGTCGGTGATTAGGGCGCCGACCAGCCCGCCGGTGCATGACTCGGCGACCGAGATCGTCATCCCTCCTCGGCGCAGCAGTTCGCCCAGCTCGTCGGCGAGCGCCGAAGCGAGCTCGCCAGGCTCGGGCGCGCCCCCGCTCGGCGCCGCCTGGGCGGGGGCGCTCGACGGGTGAAAGCCGAGCAGGTAGCGGAAGCGCCACAGGTAGTCGAGGCCACTCCAGAGCGTGAAGACGATCGCGACGGCGACCATGAAGCTCGCCGGTGTGGCCAGCGCGGAGTACGGGCGCTGGAGGATCAGCAGGGCCACCGCGATCATCTGCATGACGGTCTTGGTCTTGCCCAGCGGGGCCGCCGCGATGACCCGCCCCTGGTTCGCGCCCACCGAGCGCAGCAGCGTGATGATCAGCTCGCGCGAGAAGATCACCACCACGATCCAGGCGGCGACGAGGTGCTCCTGGACGAGGACTATGAGCACTGACAGCACGAAGAGCTTGTCGGCCAGCGGGTCGAGGAACCTCCCGAGGTCGCTCACGGTGCCGCGCCGGCGGGCGAGCTGGCCGTCCAGGATGTCGGTCAGCGAGAAGACCATGAACAGACCCGCGGCGATCTGGTCGTGCCCTGGAAAGCGAACGACGAGCAGCGCCATCAGCACGGGGATCACCAGGAGCCGGCTGAGGGTCAGGCTGTTGGGCAGGTTCATGGTGAGGCCTACGGTTAAGTCTGGGCCCTCGGGGTCATGGCCGCCGGACGCGGATCATTCGATCCCAACCTTCTCCAGCAGGTCGTCGACGTCGGGCAATGTCATCAGGACCTCGCGGGACTTGGAGCCCTGGTACGCGCCAACGACGTGGTGCTCGGCCAGCTGGTCGACGATCCGGCCGGCGCGCGAATAGCCGACGTTGAACTTGCGCTGCACCAGCGACACCGACGCGGCGCCTTCGGCCGCCACCGCGCGCGCCGCACGGGCGAAGAGCGGGTCGAGCTTGCGCTCCTCGCGGCGCTCCCCCTCCCACTCGGTGACCGCACCCTCCTCGAGAATCTCCTGCATGTAGCGCGGGCCGGCCTGTGACTTCCAGAAGTTGACGACGCCCTCCACCTCCGGGTCGCTCACGAAGGCGCCCTGGATCCGGGTCGGCTTGCCCGCATCGACCGGCTGGTAGAGCATGTCTCCGCGGCCGAGCAGCTTCTCGGCGCCGCCTGTGTCGAGGATGACCCGGCTGTCCACCTGCGATCCGACCGCGAAAGCGATCCGGGATGGGATGTTGGCCTTGATCAGCCCGGTGATGATGTCGGTCGAGGGACGCTGGGTGGCGATGACCAGGTGGATGCCGACCGCCCGCGCGAGCTGGGCGATGCGGCAGATCAGCTCTTCGATCTCGCCCGCGGCCACCATCATCAGGTCGGCGAGCTCGTCGATCACGATCACGATGTAGGGGAGCGGGCGGGCGGCCCTCGCCGTCGCCTTTTCGTTGTACGCGGCGATGTTGCGCACCCCCTCGGCGGAGAACACCTTGTAGCGCCGATCCATCTCGGCCACGGCCCAGCGCAGGGCGGCGGCGGCCTGGTGGGACTCGACGAGCACCGGCAGCGCCAGGTGCGGGAGCCCGTTGTAGCCGGTCAGCTCGACGCGCTTGGGGTCGATCAGGATCAGGCGGAGGTGGTCGGGTGTGACCTGGAACAGAAGGCTCGTGATCAAAGCGTTGATGCACACGCTCTTGCCCTGCCCCGTCGCGCCGGCGATCAGCAGGTGGGGCATCCGGGTCAGGTCGGCGACGATCGACTGGCCCGAGACGTCGTTGCCGAGGCCGAGCGCCAGCTTGTTGGTGCCCTCGCGGAAGGCCGCTGTCTCGAGCACCTCGCGAATGGTCACGAGGCTCGCCGACTTGTTCGGCACCTCGATGCCGACCGCCGACTTGCCGGGGATTGGAGCCTCGATGCGCAGGGGCGCGGCCGCCAGGGCGAGGGACAGGTCGTTCTGCAGCGCGGTGATGCGCTTGACCTGGACGCCGGGGCCGGGCTGCACCTCGTACTGGGTCACTGCAGGCCCGGGATTGACGCCGACCACCTTGCACTCGACCCCGAAGGTGCCCAGCGTGGTCTCGATCACCCGGACGTTGCGCTTGATCTCGTCGGCCATGCGTTCCCGGCGCGCGGTGACCGTGTCGAGAAGGGTGATCGCCGGGAGCCTCCACTCGATCTCGGGCAGGTCGTCATCCGGCTCGGCGACGACGCGCAGAGCGGCTGGGCGGCTCTCGACCGGCTCCGGCGGCGATGGATCGCGCGTGTGTGCCGGCTTGTGCTGCGGAGCCTCTTCGGCTGGTTCCTCGTCCATCTCCCATGGACGGATTGGCTCGATCACTGCCACCGGCACCGGCGTGGCGAAGCTCGCGGCGGAGCGCGCGAGCGCCTCCTTGCTGGCGGGGGCGACCTTCGGTGCCTTCTCCGCAGCCGGAGTCGCGACGAGGCTCTCGAGGCGTCGCCGCTCGGCGTTGGCCGCCCTGAGCCCGCCCACCGCCACGCCGATCACGGCGCCGGGGCTGAAGTGGATGGTCACGATCAAGCCGATCACCAGCAGGGCGATCAGGAGCGCCCAAGCCCCGACCACGCCAACCACGCCGACGACAGCACCGTCGACCATGGTTCCGGCCGATCCTCCGTGGTGGCCGGCGAGCCCGAAGAGCCCAACTGTGGCGAGCACCGCGATCGCGCCCGAGACGATGTCGACGGGGCGGGGCCGAGGTGCCTTCGGCCACAGCAGGTAACCGCCGAAGGCCAGAACGGCCAGGACCGGGACGAACCAGGCGTTGCCGAAGGCGCTCTGGAGCCCGTCGCGGATGCCGGTGAGGATCGAGCCGGCGTGGCTGGCGATCGCCAGCAGGCCGAGCAGAGCGAACAGGATCAGCAGCACGCCTGTGATCTCCCACGCCTGCCGCGGGCTGAGGCGCGGACGCGCGGGCCGCTTGCCTCGGGCTGAGCGGGAACGCGACGACGAGGCGCGGCGAGCGCCGGTCGCGGGACGGCGTGAGCTTCGGGATGTGGTGCGACGCATGCTGCGGGCCCTTGACCCGTGGCCGATTCTAACCCACCAACTTACTTTCCAGACCCGGCCGCCCGGCGCGGCATACTCTTGCCCGTGGCAGTCGATCCCTTCGCCGAGGCCGAGGTTCGGTACAAGCACCTCGTGGACCAGCGACGGGCGGGCGGCCTACAGCCCCGAGCGTTCAGGCTTGGGGTGCGCGACCTCGCGGTGCTCGACAACGAGGGCCGGCGCTGGATGCTGGGGCCCGAGGACGGCATCTGGTACCGCCGGGAAAACGAACGGTGGCTCCAGGCCGACCCGCCCCGGCGCCTGGTCTGCCCGTCGTGCGGCCACCACAACCTGGGCCGGCACAGCTTCTGCGTCGAGTGCGGCCACCGCCTGGATCGTCCGGCTTAGCCCGGAGCCCGGAGCCCGGCGGCTGTTTAGTGGTGTCCCTGGGCTTGCGCGATGCCGTAGACGAGGCCCGCGATCAGCGGCGCGAGCAGAAGCAGGAACCACAGCCGCCACCACAGGGGCCTGACCTCGCCGCGAACGAGCTCGTGCCCGCAAAAACCACAGAATCTGTCGAACGGACCCGCGATCCCGCGGCAGTAGCCGCACTGGTGCAGCTGCAGGCCACAGTGCGCGCACTGTGGATCTTCGGCATGGTTCAGCACCATCGCCGGCTGGTCACACCGCGGACAAAGGCTGGGCGCAACAAGGGCAAGTGGCGGGAGCTTCACTCCATCACCAGCATCGCACTAACGGCCGGGCTTGGCCCGGCCGCGACTTGTTGCCAATCACTTCAGCCGTGGTTCGCCTCGAAGGATGAGAGGGGACTGGCAGCAGCGCGGGCGGCGCCAGCCGCACGCGCGAGGAGGGAAAACCCGCGGTTTCCAACCGCCGCCAGCATTGAGCCGGCGGCTGGGCTTGGCCCAGCCGCGACTTTGTTTCTATTCATCGCCATGCATCGTCAGCAATAACTATTCCTGAATCAATCTGGGAATGGGAGCAGCGCCTGCGGCGCAGCCGCACGCGCGATGAGGGAAAACCCGCGGTTTTCCCTCATATTTCATATCTCAGTCACCACCGGAATCACCATCGGCCGGCGGCCGGTCTGGCGGTGGACGGTCTTCGACACGGCGTCGTGGATTCCCTCCTGCAGCAGGTTGAGGTCGGTGCGCGTACCCGACAGGCGCTGGATGCTCTCGACCGCGGCAGTGCGCGCGTCCGCCATGAGTTTCGTCGAGAGCTCCGGCTCGATGACGCCGCGGGACACCAGGTTGGGGCCTGCCACGACCGCTCCGGTGTCGCGGTCGAGCGTCAGCGTGACCACGAGAATTCCGTCCTCGGCGAGGTGCCGTCGATCGCGGAGCACCGCCTTCTCCACGTCTCCCACTCCGAGCCCGTCCACGTACACGAGCCCGGTCGCGATCTTGTCGCCTCGCCGCATGGATTCCGGGCCGAACTCCAGGCTCTGGCCGTCCTCCACCACCTCGATCCGATCCGCAGCCAGGCCCGAGTCGCGCGCGATCTCCGAATGAAGGAGCAGCTGGCGGTACTCGCCGTGGACGGGCACGAAGAATCGGGGCCTCACGGCGGAGAGCATCTCGAGGAGCTCGTCTCGCTGAGCGTGGCCCGTGACGTGGACGTTGCCGACCTCCGAGTAGAAGACACGAGCCCCATGGCGATACAGGTTGTTGACGGTCTGATGGACCATGCGCTCGTTGCCGGGGATCGGCCGGGCCGAGATCACCACCCAGTCGTCCTTCAACACGTTGACGAGCGGGTGTCGTTGAGCGGCGAATCGGGCCAGCGCCGACATCGGTTCGCCCTGGCTGCCCGCGGTCAGGAGGAGCAGCTTCGAAGGGGGCACCTTGCCGATCTGGGAGAGCGGGATGGTCAGGTCCTCGGGGACCTCGAGGAACCCGAGCTCGCGCGCGGTCTTGAAGTTCGTCTCGAGGCTTCGGCCGACCACCGCGACACGCCGGCCGAACTGGGCCGCCATGCGAACGAGGTGCTGGATGCGGTGAATGTTCGAGGCGAAGTTGGCGACGACGATGCGGCCGGGCGCCTCGCCGAAGATTCGCTCGAACGCCGAATGGAGGTCTCGCTCCGAGCCGGAGCGGCCCATCCTCTCCGCGTTGGTCGAATCGCTGAGGAGCAGCAGCACGCCCTCGTCGCCGAGCTTGCGGAACCGCGCCATGTCCGTCGGGTCCCCGTCCGGAGGTGACGCATCGAGCTTGAAATCGCTCGTGTAGACGACGCGTCCGACCGGGGTCTCTATGGAGAGGGCGACCGCGTCCGGGATCGAGTGGCACACCGCGATGGTCTCGATCCGGAACGGCCCAAGCTGGAACTGGTCGCCGACGCGCACCTCGCGCAGGTCGGATTCTCTGAGGATGCGGTGCTCCTTCAGCTTCGGTTTGACCAGGCCCAAGGTGAGCCGCGTGCCGTAGACCGGCACGTTCAGCTTCTGGAGGGTGAAAGGCAGCCCGCCGATGTGGTCTTCGTGGCCGTGCGTCAGCACGATGCCAAGCACTTCGCGCTCGCGGGCGAGCAGGTACGAGATGTCGGGCAGGACCAGGTCGATCCCCGGCATGTCCTCCTGCGGAAACATCAGGCCGGCGTCGACGACGAGGACCTTGCCCTCCCAGTCCAGGGCCCACATGTTGATGCCGACCTCGCCCAGGCCGCCGAGGGGCAGGTACCTGAGTCCGGAGCTCACAACAGGCTGAGCTGCTCGGGTTCCTGCCTCGTTACCGGCGGTGGCTCGGGGGGCGGAGGCGGGGCCAGCAGCCGGTCCAGGTACCGCTTCACCTGGTCGAAGTCATGCTCGAGGTCCGCCACCAACGAGCCGTTGTGCAGCGCGGCCGCCGGGTGATAGAGCGGGACGTACGCGATCTCCCCACGCTTGATCAGGCTGCCGTGAATCCGAGAGATGGAGCCCTGGCCGGGCATCAGGCGCTCGAGCGCGTGCCGCCCCAGGATGAGCACCACCTTCGGCTGGATCAGCTCAACCTGTCGCTCGAGGTAAGGCGAGCATGCCTCCGCTTCGTTGGGCATGGGATCGCGGTTCATCGGCGGCCGGCATTTCAGGACGTTGGTGATGTAAACGTCGGCTCGGCTGAGCGAGATGCGCGCGAGCAGGGTGTCGAGCAGCTTTCCGGCCGCGCCCACGAAGGGCTCGCCCTGGCGGTCCTCGTTGAATCCGGGCGCCTCGCCCACGATCATGATGTCGGCTGGACAGGGGCCCGTCCCCGGCACCGCCTGCGTGCGGGTCGCATGCAGGCCGCACATCGTGCACGCGCGAATCGTGTCGTGGAGCTGGGTCAGCTCCGGCGGAGCGCTAAGCGACTCTCACGCCCGCCTTGAAGGTGATCAGCTCGCCCGCCTCGCGCACGGTCTGCTTCACGGATTGGAGCTGCTCGTCGGTGAGCGGCACCAGGGGCAAGCGGAAAGGACCGGCGGGAAAGCCCATCGAGTTGAGCAGCGATTTGACGGGCACCGGGTTGGCCGCGGTGGTCATGAGCGCCTTGATCACGGGCAGCAGGCCCTGGTGGATGTCCCGCGCGACCTCGTTGTCGCCCTTGCCGTACGCGTCGACCAGCCGCGCCATGGCCCGCCCCGCGATGTGCGAGACGACGCAGATCACACCGTAGCCACCCGCAGCCAGCACCGGCAGAGTCCAGCTGTCGTCCCCGCTCCACACCTTGAAGCCGGCAGGCTTGCCCGCGCTAACGGCCCCGACCTGGTCCAGGTCGCCGCTCGCCTCTTTGACTCCGATGATTCCCGGCAGCTCCGCACAGCGAAGCGTCGTGGCGGCGGACATGTTGACCGCGGTGCGTCCCTGGATGTTGTACATGATGGTGGGGCCGACCTCGCTGATCGCCTTGAAGTGCTGGAACATGCCTTCTTGGGGCGGCTTGTTGTAATAGGGGACCACGGCCAGCAGGGCGTCCGCACCTGCCTTCATCGCCAGCTCGGACAGCTCCACCGAGTGATGGGTGTCGTTGCTGCCGGTACCCGCCACCACGTCGTGCTTGGGCAGGGCGGCCTTGACGGCCCGCAGCAGCTCGATCTTCTCGGCGTCGCGCAGGGTCGGCGATTCGCCCGTCGTGCCGGAGACCACAACTCCATCCGACCCGTCCGCGACGAGGATCGCC
>DASXBE010000137.1:0-12822 GCA_036491815.1 Candidatus Dormiibacterota bacterium
GCACGGCCAGGAGGCCAATCTTACCTTCGTGCGCAGGTAGCCGGCAGCGCCGGCAAGGGCTTGACCTGGCCCCCTCCCGGCGCTCCGCGCCGACCTCCCCGGCGGGGCGGGGAGGTGGATTCGGCTCGTTTCGCTGCGGGCTTGACTTGGTCCCCTCCCGGCGCTGCGCGCCGACCTCCCCGGCGGGCGGGGAGGTGATTTAGGCTCCTTTCGCTGTGGCTGACCTCCCCGGGGGGGGAGGTTTTTTTTAGGTGACTGTTACTGAGGTGCTGGTGTACGTGTCGTAGGGGGTGGTGCTGTTGGTGTCTCGGGTCCACACTCCGAAGTACACGGTGCCTGGTAGGGCGCCTGTGCTGTTCCAGTCGTAGGTCGCGCTCGTGCCGTAGCCCTGGACCAGCTGCCAGCTGGTCTGCGACGCCGCGCGCATCCAGAACTCGTAGGTCGGGCTGTTGGTGCAGCCGGTGGCGGCGCCTGTGATGGTGACGTGGGTGCCGCTGCCGTGAACGACCGTGGTCGGGGCGGCCGAGGCGGTCACCGAGGCGCAAGAGGGCGCGTTAACCGAGTACGGGATGCTGGTCAAGGTGTCGGAGGTGTCGGGGCCGCACGCGCTGTCACGGCACGCCCACACTCCGAAGTGGTAGGTGCCGGTCGGGGCGCCGGTGCTGTTCCAAACGTAGGTGGAAGATGTCGAGTAGGCGCGGATGATCTGCCACTGGTTGGGCGCCCACGATGCCCAGAACTCGTAGGCCGGGGCGGAACAGCCTGAAGCGCTCGCCGTCAGGGTGACCTGCGTGCCGGAGGTTTGAGGCGAGGCGGGTGCCGCAGAGAGCGTCACCGCCGAGCAGGTCTGCGGGGCGACGAGGTACTGGATGCTCGTCACCGCTTCGTAGGGGGCGGCGGACGCCAGCTGCTTGACGTGCACGCCGAGGTAGTAGGTGCCCTGCTGCGCGGGAGCCGTCCACGTGAACGTGTTGGTGGCGCTGTAGTCGCGGACCATGCTCCAGGTGCCGGACGGGTCTTTGACCCAGAACTGAAACTGCGGCGATGTGCAGTTGGGGCCTGAGGCGCCCGCGGTCAGCGCGACCGGATTCCCGGTTCGCTGCGTGGTGGGTGGCGAGGCGCTCAGCGTGGCCGACGAGCAGCCGGTGACCATGTTGAAGGACTTGATCGCGTTGCCGGCGCCGACGAAGATCTGGCCGCCCGCCTCGCTGGGGGTCGAGAACCGGTTCGCGGAGAACCCGGCGCTGTTGTAGATCTGGGCGCCCGTGGCGGCGTCGAAGCCGTACAGGCCGCCGCCCCCCTGGCTGACCGCCCAGACTGCTCCGCCCGCGACGATGGGCGGGCCGAGGTCTGTGGGCACCGACGTGAACCATGAGGGGGACGCGCACGTCGAGCCGCAAGGGGTGAACGTCCTGGCGGTCGTGTCGACGTCGAGGCCGACGATGCCCTGGGACTGGCAGGTGATGTAGACGTAGGGCGCTGCGTAGGCGAACGATCCGAACGTGGCGTCGCTGTGGGTGCCGCGGCAGACGTCCGCCCCGACGTACGGGCTCTGGGCAGGGAACACCTGGCCGTCTTTGCCGCCGAGGTTCGTCGGGTCGAGCAGAAAGCCCTGGCCGTACTTGCCTGATGTGAAGGCCAGGTTGGAGCTGATCAAGACAGGGGTGGCCGACCCGAGGTCGGTGTCCGTGCCGCACCAGTGGTTGCTCCAGTCGTTGGGCTGGAAGAAGGAGGTCGCGGCGCCGAGGCCCGGGGCGGTGCGGATGATCGAGTCGCTGTTGACCGCGCCGCTGCACGGGATCGCGTTGCCCGTGGCGAAGAGCACGTTGCCGGTGGCGTCATCGATGAGGACCCCGCCCGCGGCCCAAACGCCCGAGGCGGTCGACGGCGTCTCGTAGTGGACCACCGAGGTGGCGCCGCTGGTCGGGACGCCGATGACCCAGCCGTGGTAGCTGCCGCAGTCTCCGGCGCGGCCGCCGAGCGGGACGTAGACGTAACCGTTGGCCAGCGCGAGGGCGCCCCGCTGCTGCTGGATCGTCCAGTCGATACCGCTGCCCGTGTTGGATGGGATGGTCGTGTTCATCACCACCGCGTGCGTGGTCAGGTCGATGGCGAAGACGTGCCAGGCCTTGTCTGCGTCGAGGTTCTCGGAGACGTAGATCCGGCCCGCCGCGGTGTCGATGACCGGCGTGCCCAGGATGCCGAGCGGGCTGACGTTGCCGCACGTGTTCGAGGGCTGGGCCGACGGGGTGCCCACGTTCTTCGACCACGCCACGGTGCCGTCCGCCTGGTTGATCGCGTACACGGTCCCGCTCAGCGTCGCGGCGTAAACGATGCCGTTGGAGACCAGCGGCTCGGCGTAGACCTGGCCGTCCAGCGCCACGGTGGTCCAGCCCGCCGCGGCGGTCGAGGCCTGCGGCTGGGTGCTGTCGAAGCCGGTGTGGGCGTCGTCGCGGTGGTACACCGTCCAGGCGCCGCCGGCCACCGCGGCTGTACGCAGCACGTGTGGCCGCGCCACTGGCTGGGCGGCTGCAGCGGTCGTGGCCACCTCGCCGGCGGCCAATCCGATTCCAAGAATCGCCGCGGCGACAAGTTTTCTCGTCAGCATCTCGCTCCTATGAACGCAGCACCGGGTGCGCTGGGTTGTTCGGTTTGACGAACGCCATTATCGCCGCGACCTCCAGGGCAGCGACCAGCCAGAACTCGACCGACAGGTCATTCCCGAAGTAGGGGCTGTCGAACTGTCCGTGCACGGCGACCGTGATGAAAGCGGCCGACGTGCCCCACAGCAGAGGCCTGGCAAGGCCCTCCGCCCTCCCGAAGGATGACCAGCCGCGCCACAACAGGATCGCCACCAGCACGACGAAGACGGCGAGCCCCAACAGGCCGAGCCCCGACCACATGTCGAGCAGGATGTTGTGCGGGTACAGCTCGGGAATGTGCCTGGCCGTGGTGACGTACGGCTTCATCACGGCCTGGTAGCCGCGGAGGCCCGCGCCGAGGATGGGATGGTCGCGCAGCATGTGAAGGGTGTCGCTCCAGATCTGGAGCCGGCCTTCAAAGGTGTTGTACGGATAGCTGGGATCGAACTGGTGGGCGAGCCGCTTCGAAACCTGAGGGATCTGCAGGATGGAGATGGCCGCGATGGCGAGCGCGCCGAGGATGACGAGCTTCAGCCTGGCGCTGCGCAGGGTGAGCACGCCGACCACGCCGAGCACCGCCAGGGTGAGCAGGCCGCCGCGCGACAGCGTGGCCACCATCGACGCCAGGAGGATCGGGAGGCACACGAGCGCCACGACGCGGTCGCGCCGCGTCCCTGAGTAGAGGGCGAAGCCGGCCGCCAGAGTGATGGGCGGCTCGAGGTACAGCGCCACCGAGTTCGGACTGCTGTACAGCGCTTTCGGCGCGTTGCCGAGGTCGATGTCGACGCGGGTCGCGAGCGCGATCACCCACGCGCCAAGGTTCATGACCGCGAACACCGTGGCACCGACCGCGAAGCCCGCGAGCACCACGCGGAAGTCGTCCGGATTGCGGAAGAGGTCGACCGCCGCATAGAAGAGGAGGACCGGCTCGATGAAGTAGGCGCGGTAGATGCCGATCGCGCCGAGGCGGTCCGGCGAGACGGCGATGCCCACGAGCCCTGCCAGGAGCAGGAGCGCGATGGGGATGCCAAGCCATGTCGGATCGGGCCGCCATCCGCCCGCGGTGGCGCGGCCGGCCACCCAGAGCGCGATCGTGATCACGATCAGGACCTCGAGCAGAGTCGAATGGACGCGACCGGCCGAGAGGCGGACCACGTACAGGGGCAGGCAGCCTGCTGTGACGGCAAGCGACAGGCGGCTCCAGCGGACGAGCAGCCCTTCGGAATCCTCCGCCACCCGTGTTGCCATTCGCTAGGGCAGGATCATATCCGCGCCCCGGCGCCCAACTCGGACCGCAATCCTCGAGGTGAGGCGCCGTTTGGCATTGTGGGTTGACCATTACCGGCCCGGGGCCTACAGTGCACCTCTTGCCTATGTCCAAGCGATGGTCGCGGCTTGCCCTCGGCGCCCTGGCCGTGGGGCTCCTCGGAATCGCGACGGCGGCCCCGGTCCAGGCGTCGAGCCCGGCGGCCGCCTCGCGGCCCGCCGCCGCTCTCCCGCCCGAGAGCGCGGCGCTCACCAGGTTCAGGGACAGCGGGCCTCCGGTGATGCAGCAAGCCGCGCAGATCCAGGACGCCGCGCCCATCCACACCTACGCTGCGGCCACGCCGGTCAAGGCCGCGGCGCTCGCGGCGAGCAACCCGCGCCTGTTTCGCGAGGTTTTCGGCTTCGCCTTCTCCAACAGCCTCGGAGACCCCACCATCGGGTACCCGTCCTGGAACTTCAGCCTCCTCTCCACGGTCGCCTACTTCGGCCTTCACGTGGACTGGACCGGCGCCTTCAGCAGCGGCTCTGGCCTGACCACCTGGAACGACCCCAACGGCCCCGTCCCGGGCTTCATCCAGACCGCGCACGCCAACGGGACCAAGGTGGTGCTGACCATCGAGATGTTCGACTCGACCAGCGGGACCCCCAACATGTGCTCGGCCCTATCGCGCGGCTCGTTGACGATCCAGAACACGGTGGCGCAGGTCCGCGCCAAGGGAATCGACGGCGTCAATGTGGACTACGAGAGCAACAACACGCCGTGCACCGACAGCAGCGGTACTCATTCGTCGCAGTCGATGTTCACGAACTTCGTGGCGCAATTGCGCGCCGCCCTGCCCTCGGGCTCCTACCTGTCGGTGGACACGTACTCGGGCGCGGCCGGTTTCCGTGACGGCACGGGCGCCTACCTCGGCTTTTTCGACGTCGGCGGCCTCGCCAACTACGTCGACTCCTTCTTCGTCATGGCCTACGACATGGAGTACGCCAACGCGAGCGCGGCTCCGCTGAACTGTCCGAGCTTCTGCATCGGCCCGACCGCGCCGCTGTCGACCTATCTCTTCAACGACACGCGGGCGACGCAGGAGTACACGGCCGTGGTGCCGGCGTCCAAGATCATCATGGGCGTCCCCTACTACGGCCGCAAGGAATGCGTGGCCGGCCACACGCCTTTCGACGCGCCCGCCAACGCGGAGGGCACCGCGGCGGCGGCCGATGGGTACCTGGACGCGTCGACCGAGAACGGTTACGTGAACAACTCCAACTACGTGACTCACACCGAGACTCGCGACCCGCTCAGCGCGACGCGGTGGGACACGTTCACGAGCTCGACCGCGAACTGCACGCGAGAGCTGTACTGGGATGACGCCAACGCGATCGGCAACAAGTACGACCTCGTGATCAGGAACCACCTGCGCGGGGCGGGCATCTTCGCGCTCAACTACGGCGGAGGCGCGCCCGAGCTGTGGTCGCTGATCAACCTGAAGTTCGGAAAGTGCTCGGAGGCCGCGATCTCGTCCGACAAGACCTCGCCGCAGATCCCCGGCGCCAGCGTCACATTCACCGGCAGCGCCCTGTGCGCGGGCACCGCGGAGTACCGATTCTGGATCCAGCCTCCTGGCGGATCGTTCTCCCTCCAGCAGGACCACAGCACCAGCGCGACCTGGACGTGGAACACCACCGGCCTTCCGCTGGGCCAGTACACGGTGCAGGTGGACGCTCGGAACCAGGGGTCGGCATCCACGCTGGACACGTACAGCCGCATGACGTTCCAGCTCGCGCTTTGCGTGACGCCGACTTTGACCTCGGACAAGGCGCCGCCACAGCTGCTGGGCACCGCGATCACGTTCACGCCGGCGGTGACGTGCCAGGGCACGCCTGAGTATCGGTTCTGGGTCCAGCCGCCCGGCGGATCCTGGTCGATCGCGCAGGATTACGGCGTCGCGTCCACGTTCAGGTGGGACACGAGCGCTCTCGGTTACGGCAACTACAACATCGGCGTGCATGTCCGCACGGCGGGCACGTCCGTGCCGTACGAGAGCTACACCTCGACTCCTTACTCCCTCACCTCATGCATGTCCGCCGCCCTGGCCTCGGACAAGGCGTCGCCTCAACCGACCGGCACGTCGATCGGACTGACCGGCAGCGCGACGTGCGCGGGCACGGCGCAGTACCGGTTCATGATCCAGCCTCCGGGCGGGTCGTGGTCCGTCGTCCAGGACTTCCAGGCGGCACCGACCTTCACGTGGAACGCCAGCGGCGCGGGCGGCACCTACAACCTCGAGCTCGACGCCAAGTCCGCGAGCGCACCCGTGAGCGCCATGGCGAGCGCGGGCGTCGCCTACCAGCTCACGGCGTGCAGCGCGGTGACGCTGACCACCAGCCTCGCGTCGCCGCAGCAACCGGGACCGACCGTCACGCTCACGGGGGCGGCCACGTGTCCAGGGACTCCGCAATACCGCTTCTTGATCGACCACCCCGACGGCTCGCTGAGCGTGGTGCAGGACTACGGTCCGGCGAGCACGTACGCGTGGAGCACGGCCGGCCAGGCGCTCGGGCCGTACGGGCTGCGTGTGGACGTGCGCGATGCCGGCGCCGCCACCACCTCGTACGAAGCCGTGGCGACCATGCCGTACTACCTCGGCAACCCGCCGTGCACGGCGCCCACCGTCGCCACGGACCTGGCGACGCCTCAGGGCACCGGCACCGCGGTCACCTTCACCGCGACCACGACGACGTGTCCCCAGCCGCTTTACGAGTTCTGGCTGCAGCCGCCCGGATCGACCACGTGGATCCTCGGGCGGCCATACAGCACGGACCCGTCCTTCCGCTGGGACACCCGCGGCGCGCCGGCCGGCACGTACCAGCTGTCGGCCTGGGTGCGCGACACGTTCAGCGGGTCGGCGACACCCAGCGGGCTGGGTGGCACCTACGACGCCTTCACCGGATTCGCCGACACGCTGACGACGACGCCGTGCACCTCAACCACCGTGACCGCGTCTCCGGTGTCCCCGTCTGGCTCCGGCACCCAGGTCACCCTGACCGGCGCCTCGACCTGCGCTCACCCCACCCCCCTGTATGAGTTCTGGATGCGGCCTGCCGGGTTGAGCTCATGGTGGTTGCTGCAGGGCTGGTCGACGACGGCGACGGTGACGTGGAACAGCGCCGGCGCGCTGCTGGGGACCGAGCAGCTCGGTGTGTGGGTGCGTGACGCGAGCAGCGGTGGGACGATCGGCAGCGGATCGGCGCGCTACGACGACACGGGCGGGGCCCCGTATTCGATCGTCGGCCCATCGTGCGCCTCTGTCACCGCGTCCGCCTCGCCGGCGTCGCCTACGGGTCACGGCACGGGCGCGCAGGTCACCGTCACCGCTGTCGCCGCCGGATGCACCGACGCGAACCCGCTGTTCGAGTTCTGGATGCTGCCCGCGGGCTCGACGAGGTGGGTCCTGCTCCAGGGCTACACGACCACCGCCACCTACACGTGGAACACCAACGGGGCGCCCGCCGGCACGGAGCGGTTCGGTGTCTGGGTGCGCGACGCCCGCAGCTCGGCGGCGTACGACACGTACGTGGGGCTCGACTACACGCTGAGCTGAGGCTCGGTGCGCTGGTCGTTGCGCGCACCCCTCAGCGCGACGATCTCGAGGGCGGCGAGGATCCAGAACTCGACGCTCAGGTCGTTCTTCCAGTAGGGCGAGTCGACCAGGCCGTGGACGAGGACCATCACGAAGGCCGCGGCCGTGCCCCACAGCAATGGGCGGTTGACGCCGGCGGCGCGGCGGAACGCCCGCCATGGCTGCACGATCAGCGCGACGAGGATGTAGGTGAAGCTGAACAGGCCGAGCAGCCCGAGCTCGGTCCACGACGTGAGAAAGATGTTGTGCGGGTACGGCTCGGGGACGAGGTATGGGTTGTGGGCGATGTACTTCGTCATCGTCGACTGGTAGGCGTTGACGCCGGCGCCGAAGATCGGGTGGTCGCGCAGCATCCGCGCGGTGGCGGCCCAGATCTGGCCGCGGACGTCGAAGGTCCCGGTCCGGGGGTCGAGCGCGTGGCCGATCCGGGGTCCGATCACCGGCAGGCGCCAGATCACAAGGCCGGCGACGAGCGCGGCCGCGGCGAGGCCAATCCGCGTCCGGGCCGGCAAGCCTCCGGCCAGGGCGATGAGGACCAGCGCCGCCAGGGCGAGCAGTCCTCCGCGCGAGAGGGTCGCCAGCTCGGCGGCCAGCATCACAATCAGCACTCCGATCGCCGCCCAACGCTGCCGGCCGCGGCCCATCAGCACGAAACCGGCGGCGAGGCCGATCAGCGGCTCGAGGTACAGGGCGACGGCGTTCGAGTCGAGGTTGAAAGCGGCCGCGGCGTGGCCGGCGACGAGGCTGTGCCCGACGACGGCCCGGCCGAAGTAGAGGAGGTCGACGGCGCAGAAGAGGACGCTTCCGACCGCCCACGCCGCGAGCACCAGGTCGATGGCGGCCGCCGAGTCGATCACGGCGACCACCACATAGAAGATCGCGACGGGCTCGATGAGGTACGCGCGAAAGATGCCGAGCGCGCCGCGGTGGTCCGGCGCCACGAGCACGCCGATGGCGCCCGCCACGAGGAACAGCGCGATCGGTATCTCGAGGCCTGTTCTTCCGGGCAGCGGTCCACGATTCCGGACTACGGTCGCGACGTAGAGGAGGATCGTCAACAGGACGAGCGTCTCGAGCAGGGTGGTTGGAATGGGGCCGTAGTGCCAGCGGACGATGTAGAGCGGCGTCGCCGCGGCGGTCAGCGCCAGCGCCCAGCGCGTCAGCCTGATGAGCGTCTGGTCAGGACTCAGATCGCCGCTCATGTTAGCCGCGTTAGGATTTTGCGCACATGCCACCGCGAGAGCTCCCGAGCCGGGCGCTGTACCAGGGCCGGGACCGCGCCGCGGCGCGGGCGTTCCTGCACGCGATCGGGCTGACCGCCGCCGACATCGACAAGCCTTTCGTCGGCGTTTCCAACTGCTGGACGGAGACGATGCCGTGCAACTTCGGGCTGCGAGAGCTCGCCGTGCCGGTCAAGGCGGGGATCCGCGCGGCCGGCGCCAACCCGATGGAGTTCAACACGATCGCGATCTCCGACGGCATCACCATGGGCACCGAGGGGATGAAGACCTCGCTCGTGAGCCGCGAGGTGATCGCGGATTCGATCGAGCTCGTGGGACGGGGTCACATGTTCGACGCGATGGTCGCCCTGTGCGCGTGCGACAAGACGATCCCGGCCTCGGCGATCGCGCTGGCGCGGCTCGACCGGCCCGCGGTGCTCCTGTACGGCGGTTCGATCATGGCCGGGTCGTTCAAGGGCAAGCAGGTCGCGGTGGGCGACATCTACG
Source organism: Candidatus Dormiibacterota bacterium (assembly GCA_036491815.1). Classification (GTDB taxonomy): domain Bacteria; phylum Chloroflexota; class Dormibacteria; order Dormibacterales; family Dormibacteraceae; genus DASXBE01. The sequence continues at coordinate 9,271 of DASXBE010000137.1, forward strand.
AGGCGATCGGCGCCGCCGCGGCGGGCATGATGTCCGACGCCGACCTCGCCGAGCTGGAGCTGGTGGCGTGTCCCGGCGCGGGGGCGTGCGGCGGCCAGTACACGGCGAACACCATGTCGATGGTGATGGAGGTGATCGGCCTGTCCCCGGTCGGCTTCAACTCGATCCCGGCGGTGGATCCGGCGAAGCAGCGCGCGGCCGAAGGCATCGGCCGCGTGGCGATGAACGCGCTCGATCTGGACCTGCGGCCATCTCGCATCCTGACCCGGCGCGCGTTTGAGAACGCGATCGCAGCGGTGGCGGCGAGCGGCGGCTCGACCAACGCGGTGCTCCACCTGCTCGCGCTGGCGCGCGAGGTCGGGGTGGACCTGTCGATCGAGGAGATCGACACGATCAGCCGGCGCACGCCCCTCTTGTGCGACCTCAAGCCGGGCGGGCGCTTCGCCGCGGTCGAGCTGCATCGGGCGGGCGGGATCGCGCTCTTGACCCGGCGCCTGATCGAGGGCGGGTACGTGGACGGAGAGGCGCTCACGGTGACAGGCCGGAGCCTCGGCGAGGAGTGCGAGCACGTGGTCGAGACCGCGGGACAGGAGGTGGTCGCGCCCCTCGCGAAGCCGCTGCGGCCGGAGGGCGGCCTCGTCGTGCTGAAGGGCAACCTCGCTCCGGACGGGGCGGTGGTCAAGGTCACGCAGCACACGCCCGTGACGCACCGCGGTCCGGCCCGGGTCTTCAACCGCGAGGAGGATGCGTTCGCGGCGGTCTATGCCGGACGGATCAAGGCCGGCGACGTGGTGGTGATCCGCTACGAGGGACCGCGGGGCGGCCCCGGGATGCGCGAGATGCTGCAGGTGACGGCGGCCATCGTGGGGGAGGGGTTGGGGGATTCGGTGGCCATGGTCACGGACGGTCGGTTCTCGGGCGCGACCCAGGGTTTCATGATCGGGCACGTGGCGCCGGAGGCCGCCGTGGGCGGGCCGCTGGCCGCGCTGCGCGACGGCGACGTGATCGAGATGGATGTGGCAACCCGCCGCCTCGAGGTGGTTGCGGTCGACATCGCGGCGAGGCTCAAGGACTGGTCACCGCCGGAGCCCAACTATCGCCACGGAGTGCTGGCTCGCTACGCGCTGCTGGTCGGGTCGGCGTCCGAAGGGGCGATGCTCAAGCCGTAACGGTCGATCACCGCGCCGCGGGCGCGATGGGCCGCGGGGCGTTGGGGACGTAGCGGTTGGTGATCGGCATGCGCCGGTCGCGTCCGAACGCCCTCGGCGTGATCTTCACGCCCGGTGGCGCTTGCCGGCGCTTGTACTCGCTGCGGTCGACCAGCTGGATGACCCGCGCCACGATGGCCGGGTCGTGGCCCTGCTCGATCAGCTCCTCAGGGCTCAGGTAGTCCTCGACGTAGCCGCGCAGGATCGGATCGAGCGCCTCGTACGGAGGCAGGCTGTCCGTGTCCTTCTGGTCGGGCTTGAGCTCGGCGGAGGGTGGCTTGGTGATGACCCGCTCAGGGATCGCGGTCCCCACCGAGTTGCGGTATTTGCAGAGCTCGTACACGGTGGTCTTGGTGATGTCCTTGAGCACGGCGTAGCCGCCGGCGATGTCCCCATACAGCGTGCCGTAGCCGGTCGCGAGCTCGGATTTGTTGCCTGTGCTGAGGACGATGTAGCCGAACTTGTTCGAGAGCGCATGGAGGATCGTGGCGCGGATTCGCGGCTGAAGGTTTTCCTCCGCGACGCCGGGCTGCGTGCCCTTGAAGATCGGGGCGAGGATCTTTTCGAAGCCTTCGTGCGGCGGCTCGATCGAGAAGTCGAGCAGCTGCATGCCCAGGTTTTCGGCCACGAGCCCCGCGTCCTCGAGGCTCTGTGCGGACGTGTGGCGCGAGGACATGCGGACGCCGATCACGTTGTCCGCTCCAAGGGCGTCCGCCGCGATCACGGCGGTGAGGGCCGAGTCGACACCTCCTGACATTCCGATCACGACCTTGTTGAAGCCCTGCTTGCGGATGTAGTCGTGCGTGCCGAGGACAACCGCCGCGTAGATCTCCTGTGGCCCTTCGAGCGGCACCGCCATGCGCGCGGGGATGGCCGGCTTGGGTCTTTGTGACTGGAGGGGTTTGAGTGGCACCTCTGTGACCTCGAGCTCGAGCCGCTGCGCGCCATCGGCCTCGTGGCGGATCGATTCGATGGGGCTGTGGACCGGGGCCGACAGGTCGAGGTCGCAGACGAGCAGCTCCTCCTCGAAGGATGCTGCGTGGGCCAGGAGCCGTCCGTGGGGGTCGAACACGACGCTGTTGCCGTCGAAGACGAGCTCGTCCTGTCCGCCGACAGTATTCAGCCACGCGACGAAGGCACCATAATCGGCCGCCCGCCCGCCAACCATCGCCTCTCGCAGCGCGCGCTTGCCGATGTGGTAGGGCGAGCCGTTGATGTTGATCATCAGGCGGACGCCGTGATGCGCCTCCCAGGCCATCGGGCCTGAGGGGAACCAGCAGTCTTCGCACACCGAGAGGCCGATCCGGACCCCGTCCAGCTCGAAGATGGGGCACTGGTGGCCGGGTTCGAAATAGCGCTTCTCGTCGAAGACGCCGTAGTTGGGCAGGAAGACCTTGTGGTACACGCCTTTGACCTCGCCATCGTGCAGGAAGGCCGCGGCGTTGTAGATGTCGCCCTGCTCATCGACGTGGCCGACCACGGCCGAGATGCCGCGCGTGGCGGCGGCGATCACGTCGAGCTGCCTCAGGTTGTCGCGGACGAAGGCCGGCTTGAGCACCAGGTCCTCGGGTGGATAGCCGGTGATCGCGAGCTCCGGAAAGCAGACGATGTCGGCGCCCTTCTCCCGGGCGCGATCGATCCATTCGATGATCCGGCGCGAGTTGCCTTCCAGGTCCCCCACGACCGGGTTGATCTGCGCCAGGGCGACGCGGAGGGTCTTGGTCATGGATTCAATTGTCCATGGTCTGGGTTGGTGACCTCCTTTAACAGGCTGGCTTGCCCGCAGATGCCCGGCGGTGGAACGCTGTGTCCATGCGCTCACCCGAAACGGAACGGGCCCGGGAATTGCGGAACAACATGACCGGAGCCGAGGGGAAGGTGTGGGCGCGGCTACGCGGCCGCCAGCTTGCTGGATATAAGTTCCGCCGCCAGGTGCCGCTCGGCCCCTACTTCGCCGATTTCGTCTGCCTTCGAGCGCGGTTGGTCGTCGAGGTCGATGGGGCCGGTCACGAGGACGAGGCGGCCGACCAGCGCAAGACCAGATATCTCGAACGTCAGGGTTTTCAGGTCCTGCGAATCCCCGTCCAGGAGCTCGATGAGTCCCTGGACGACGTGATCGGCGGAATCTTCAGCCGTCTCTGCAGGTCGGTTGAGTCGACAGCGTCCCCACCCGGCGGCTGCGCCGCCGACCTCCCCGGCGGGGCGGGGAGGTGTGGGCCGGCGGGGCGGGGAGGTGTGGGCCGGCGCCGCACTTTATGCTCATCTTCGATCTCCCCACCCGGCGGCTGCGCCGCCGACCTCCCCGGCGGGGCGGGGAGGTGTGGGCGCCGACCTCCTCGGCGGG
>DASXBE010000138.1:0-9573 GCA_036491815.1 Candidatus Dormiibacterota bacterium
CAAGCGGGTGACGCTCATCGGGCTCGAGTAGGGAGCGGAGCCGGCAGCGGCCGGCTCCTGGTCCTACATCGCCGGGTGGACTTCGTAGACCGTGATCTTGCCGCCGGACTTCAGGACGGGGCACGCCTTGGCCAGGTCCGCAGCCTGGTTCAGCGAGTCCGCCTTGAGGATCGAGTAGCCGGTCGCCGCGGTCCCGATCGGGCCGTCGTGCACGGCGCCGCCGTCCGAAACGTTCTTGCTCGCTTGACCAAATGGGTTTCCCGCGTCGACGATCCTGTCGCCCAGCTTGCCGAACCAGGCGCCCCAGGCGTCCATGGCCTGCTTGCGCTCGGCATCGCTCGTGGGCATGCCCCCGCCGCTGTACAGAAGTACGTAATTCGCCATTGCTGCCTCCTCGGCCGGATGTGATGACCTGCTTGGTGGTCTCGCCCAGACGACGAACGGGCACTGTCGATTTCGACAGCGGGAGGGCGGATCTATCAAAAGCTCACCCGGGGGCTTGTCTCCCGGCTGGTGAACGTGGACCTGCCGGTTGCCCTGATCGTGCTCCCTCGCAAAGCGTTGTGATAGTGGGGTGCTCTACGTGGGGACGTCGGGCTGGCAGTATCGCCACTGGAAGCGCGTCTTCTATCCGGACAGCCTGCCGCAGAAGGACTGGCTGCCTTACTTCGCGGAGCGCTTCCAGACGGTGGAGGTCAACAACACCTTCTACAACCTGCCCGAGCGCAGCGTGTTCGAGCACTGGAGGCGGAGCACGCCGCCCGACTTCGTCGTTGCGCTGAAGATGAGCCGCTTCCTGACGCACCTCAAGCGGCTGCATGACCCGGAGGAGCCGGTGCACCGCTTCATGGAACGGGCCCGCGGTCTTGGCTCGAAGCTTGGACCGGTGCTGCTGCAGCTTCCCCCCAGCCTCGAGGCGGACCATCGCCGGCTCGAAAAGACGCTGTCCCTGTTTGGGGCCTCGGTTCGGGTCTCCGTCGAGTTCCGGCACGCGAGCTGGTTCACCCCGGAGACCGAGAGCCTGCTCGAGGAGCACGGCGCCGCGCTTTGCCTTGCGGACTCGCCCCGCCGCCGGCAGCCCATCCGGCGGACGGCGAACTGGGGATTCGTCAGGTTCCACGAAGGTCGCGGGCCTGACGCCCCCGGATATCAACGCGACGTGCTGGAGCGATGGGTTCACCGGATCGCCGAGCTCTGGGGTCCGGCGGACGACGTCTATGTGTACTTCAACAACGACACGGGCGGCCACGCGCTGGCGGACGCAGTCACGTTCGCCGCCCTGGCGGAGGCGGCAGGCCTCAGGACGACGCGCGTGCCCTCGCCGGCCGCCGCCTGAGCGCCTCGTCGGCGTCGTCGGTGGTCACGAGCGGCCGCCGGAAGTTTCGCAACGCGAAGCGGTCGCAGGCGGTTTCCGCCGAGGATCCCTTCCCGAGCACCTCGTGCAGGTACCAGTGCATCCACTCGTGGCAGTAAAGGAACCTGAGCACGTCCCTTCTGCCGCGGAACGCCACGGTCTCGGACGCCCAGGCAAATCGCATGCCATCGCCGCGCTTGCGCCGGGCGGCGAAGACCACCGGCTCCCTGAAGGCCTTGAACGGCATGGGTACCTGGAGCACGATTCGCCGGTCGTCGAACTCGCAGCGCGCGGCGAGATGAGGCGCTCGCCGGTAACGCAGGGGTTTGACCACGACGTCGTAGTCGCAGGGCGGCAGACCGACGAGCGCGCGCCGGGCCTGATCGGTGGAGTAGCCCGGGAGGTCGGATCGGATGGCCACGATCGAGACAGGATACGGCGGCCGTGGCGCTGCTCATGGGTAGTCGGTGTCGGAGCGCCGTTGAATAATTGGAGGCGCTTGGCCAGCAATGGCCGAGCCCTCCGCCATTTTTTCTGGGCTGTGCTCTAGATCGCCTTCTGAATCCTGAACAGCCAGCCGATCAAAGTACCGCTCCCGATGCCGATCAGCGAGCCGACCGCGACGTCGCTCGGGAAGTGGTGGCCGAGGTGCACGCGCGAGAGGCCGACCGCGGCGGCCAGGCCGAACACGAGCGGTGAGGCCTTGGGATAGAAGGTGGAGAGGGCCGTGGCGGCGGCGAATGAAGAGGCGGTGTGACCGGACGGAAATGATGCGTCCGTCGTCTTGATGCCGACCACGATGACCTCGCGACCGATGTGCGGTCGCTTGCGCCGGAAGACCGGCTTGATCTTTTGCTGCACGACATACGTCGTGGCCAGTGACGCCACAGCCATCGCCAGCCCGGCGCGGCGGCCTTTGCGGCCGCCCATCCAGGCCACCGCAAGGCCGCCCGCGACCCAGCCCAGGCCCTCGCCAAGGTCGGAAAGAATGGTGATGTAGCGGTCGCTAACCGGCGAATGGGGTAGGCCGTGCACCATCTGGTACAGGCGCCGATCGACCGACTCGGGAAGCGAGACGGGGTGGACCTGAGGTGTGGCGGCCATCAATCCTTCAACGCCCGGTGGGCAGCATACGACTGGCGCCGCGGTCGGATTGCCGACTCCGCGCGTTCTGTGAGTGTGGGAGGAATGGGGCCGGCTCCCGAGCCGGCCGATGATCACGTGGGTGAACCGGGCTCTGAGATCCAGGACCCGATCCTGAGAGTCATACCGGCCGGGCCGGATGTCGAGCCCCACCCGGACGAGCTGCGCAAGCGTCGGCGCAAATCAGGGGACGACGCGGATTCCGGTGCCCCGGCCGCCGGGCGGGCGACGATCGAGCAAGTCGCCGGGAAGGGGCCCCTCGGCTTCCTGCAGCTGCTCGGCCCGGGTCTGATCACCGGCGCGAGCGACGACGACCCGAGCGGCATCGGCACCTATTCGCAGGTCGGAAGCCAGTTCGGGTACTCGCTGCTGTGGATGTCGGTCTTCACCTTCCCCTTGATGGCTGCCGTCCAGGAGCTGTGCGCCCGCATCGCCCTCCAGACCGGCGTCGGCCTTGGCGTCGCGCTGCGGCGCAAGTTTCCAGCGTGGCTCGTCGCGGTGTGCATCGTGGCGCTCTTCGTCGCCAACACGATCAACGTCGGGGCGGACCTGGGCGCGGTGGCCGCGGGCGGGTCGATGCTGACCCGAGGGGCGGTGCACGAGATCTGGCTCGTCGCCCCTGTGGCCCTGCTCGTGCTCGCTCTGCAGTTTTTCGTCACCTATCGCCTGATCTTCAAGGTCTTCAAATGGCTCACGCTGGCGCTGTTCGCGTATGTCGCGACCGGGGTTCTCGTCCACCCAGACCTGCGGCAGATCGTGGTGTCGAGCTTCATTCCGCACATCGAGCTGAGCAAGGACTTTGTCGCAGCGATCGTCGCGATCCTCGGGACCACGATCTCGCCGTATCTGTTCTTCTGGCAGGCCTCATCGGAGGTCGACGAGATGCGCGCGGCGGGCAAGCTCACCGAGGCGGACAGGCGCGGGGTGGAGGTCTCCGAGCTGAAGGCGGCAAGGACCGACATCCTGGTCGGCATGTTCTTCTCGAACCTCGTGATGTACTTCATCATTTTCACGACGGCGGCCGTGCTTCACGCGCATGGCAAGACGGACATTCAGACCGCGGACCAGGCTGCGCAGGCGCTCGCCCCACTCGCCGGGCCGTGGGCTTTCGTGTTGTTCGCCGCGGGCATGATCGGCACCGGGCTGCTCGCCATCCCGATCCTCACCGGGTCGGCTGCATATGCGGTGAAGGAGTTTCTCGGGCTGAAGGGCGCGCTCGCCGACAAGCCCCTTTACCGCCCGACCTTCTACGGAATCATGGCCCTGTCCACCGTGGCCGGGATCGGCATCAACCTGGTTGGGATCGACCCGATTCGCGCCCTCTTCGTGACAGCGATCATCAACGGCCTTGTCGCTCCGCCACTGCTCGTGCTGATCGTGCTCCTGGGTTCGGACCGGGGCATGATGGCGGACCGGGTGAGCGGACCGCTGAGCCGCTCGCTGACCTGGGTCACCGCCGGCGTGATGACGGTCGCGGGCATCGCACTGCTGGCGACCTTGCTTCCGCTCTAGATAGAGCACCCCTGCGTAACGCCCTGACGCGGGGCGTTGACCTATCGAGTGCGCGCTCCAGGCGGCGAAACGGAGGCGGTGCGCCCGGCGGTGAAGTCGGGTGACCTTGCGGCTGAGGTCGTCCATGACGCCCAGCGCCTGGTCAGCCTCGAGCTCGCCCTGGCCAAGCAGGAGCTGAAAGACCTAGCGATGGCCAACGCGATCGCGGCCGGCCTGGTCGCCGCGGGCGCTCTGGTGATCTTGCTGGGCGTCCTGGTGGCGGTTCCGGTCCTGGTCGTGGTGCTGGTGCCGGACCACTGGATCGCGGCGGTCGTCTGGGTCGCCGCTTACCTGCTCGTCGGAGCAGTCGCAGTCCTCGTCGGCAAGTCAAGGTTCCAGGTCAAGCTCCCAGGCAAGACGCTGGCCAGCCTCAAGGAGAACAAGGAATGGGCCGTTCGGCAGATGAGATCGACCGTCAGATAAGGGAGACCCGCGACCGCATCGACGAGAACATCGAGGTGCTCGAGGAGCGCGCGACCTCCAGCGCGATCCGGTACGGCCGGATCGCCGGTGTGGTGCTGGGAGCGCTCGCCGCGGGTGGTGTGGCGTACCTCATCTACCGTCGTTACAGGCGGCCGACGTGGAAGGACCGCCTGGCCGCCCTGTCGCCCGATTCGCTGCATGCCCTCGCCGACGACCTCGCCACGCGCCTCAAGGACGCCAAAAGGGCGATGCCCTCGGTCAGCGTCACGGTCAACGGAGACCGCGAAACCGAGCCCGGCGCGCTCGAGTCGATCATTCGAAAGGTCGGTCCTGGCCTTGTCGGCACGGCGTCGACAGCGCTGATCGAGAGGATGACCCGCGGCGGCGGAACAGGCGAGGAGGATCAGACCGCAGCGCGTCACGCGGCTCCGGCGTTCGACTGAGGCGCGGCATGCGCAAGCGCATCCAAGCAGGGCTGGAACGTCTTCAGCGGACGGCCCCCGTCAGGGTCATCAACGCATTCGGCCAGAGTCAGGCGAGCAACTACGCCTCCGCTCTGGCATTCGCCGGCTTCCTGTCGATGTTTCCAATGATCCTGGGGGCGCTGTCGATCCTCGGCCTCGCCATCCGCGACCCCGGCGCCGAGTCTCGCGCGCAACTCCTCATCCTGCAGCTCTTCCCGGGCAACGCGCAGCCTGAGCTGCAGAGCGCCCTGCACGGCGTCAAGCAGGCTGCGGGATGGATGGGCCTGGTGTCGATCGGCGGCCTGGTCTGGAGTGCCAGCAGCATCTTCGGCACCATGGAGTTCGTGCTGACCGAGATCTTCGGCACCAAGCAGCGCGACCTCATCCGGCAAAAGCTGATGGGCCTGGTGATGATGCTCCTTCTGGTGGTTGCCATCGTGGCCACGGTCGGCGTGAACTCACTGGCGGCTTTCATCCCCACCAGCTACTCCTGGATGGCGTGGGGGCTCACCTTCGTGGCGGGGGCCCTGGTGATGATCGGGCTCCTGACGGTGCTCTATCGGTTCGTGCCGAACCGCACGTTCACCCTCGCCCAGGTGCTTCCCGGAGCCCTGCTCGCCGGCGTCCTGATCGAGGTGCTGACGCTCGCCTTTCCCCTCTACGGGCGGTTCGCGGGCCACTTCAACACGTACGGCGCCCAGTTCGGGCTGTTCTTCCTGCTGGCGACGTGGTTCTACCTGCTCAGCGAGCTGCTCCTGCTGGGTGCCGTGTACAACCGTTTCAGGATGGGTGACCCGGCCCGACCCGGCCTGATCGCGAGCCCGATGCGCGACTCGAAGCAGGCCAAAAGGCCGGTCGAGGCGATCAAGCAGCAGCAGGCGCAGGCCGGCTCGTTCGACGGCCCCGCGGCCGAAGGGTCGCCGGCGGGGCGAGGACGTCCACCCAGCTCGGTCTTCCAGCGCGTCGCCGTCCCGGCGGCCCTGGCCCTGGCGATCGCCGGGGGGGTGCTGAGCCGGCGCAGCCGCCGGACCGGGGGCGCGCCCCGCCGCAGCAGGCGCCGGAACGCGGCCTAGCGGCTGCTCCAGGGTCAGTAGACCGGGCGGCGCTGGGCGTTATCTCTTTGAACGGCCCAACGGATTCCCGGGGGAGGCCGTCCATTGACGCGAAAGGAGGTTCGTTCGTTTGGGAACTCTGCTGTTCATTCTGCTCATCGTCCTGGTGCTCGCCGTGCTCCTCGGAGCCGGTGGGTACAGCGTTCGACGGTACTGGAGCCCGGCTGGCTCTGAGGTGGTCGAAACGAGTGGCTCGACGGGGTCCGGTGCCGGCGCTGGCATCGCGGCGGCCATCCTGGCTCTGCTGGTCCTGATTGTCCTGTTCTTCGGCTTCACCCAGTGGAACTGGTTTGGCGCCCGGTCAGCGGCTCCGGCGACCAACAACAACCCGAGTGTGACCTCACCGATGCCGACGACCAACACCAACAACGGCGGTGGTGGCGGTGGCGGGGCTTCGCCGAGCGCGTCGCCCTCGTAATCAAGCCCCCTCTTTAGGGAGTTGAGGGCCATGTCCTTCGGGACGCGGCCCTCTTCCTTTGACGGAGTCGGTCAGGAAAACAAAGGAGGAAAAGATGGCAGCGACCAAGCGGAAGAGCACGACCCGTCGATCGTCCGGCTTGAGCACCCGCTCGAGGGACCGCATGTCGGAGGGCACATTTGCCTTTCCGAAGGAGCGGAAAGAGCCTCTGAACGACGCGCGCCACGTGCGCAACGCGATCGCCCGCTTCGACCAGGTGGAGGGCGTCAGCGAGGCGGAGCGGGACGCCGCCTGGCGCCGGATCCGCACCGCGGCGCGCAAGTTCGGGGTCGAGGTTTCGGCCCGCGGCTGGCGCTCCCTGATGAAGGGTGGCACGAAGGGGCGTAAGAGCACCTCGCGCTAATCCCCAGGCCTGAGATTCGCGAGGCCTGAAACCGAGTCTGGGCTGTAGTAGCTCAGGCTCATACACCTGTACGACGACACCGGCGTCCCGATCCCGATACTTCCTACCAGGGCTTCCCAAGCGCTGGGTTGGATGGAGGACCGGGGATATGGGCGTGTTGCATCCGCACACGGGATTCAGAGGCCGAAACCTCATCGAGAGAGGGGCTTTGCGGGCCGGGGTGGCCGCGCCGCGGCCGGTGCGGCCGGCGCTCCGGGTCGTGACGGCCGCCGCGGCTCAGTTCTGCGCGGGGTGCGCTGCGCCTATCGAGTTCGGGTCGGTGATGCGCCGCGGAGAGGCCTACTGCAGCATCGAGTGCTCTCTGGGAGGCGGCCCGCTCAGCCCTTCCGCCTGACGGTCGCCCCTCGCTCGATGAGGCGCCGGTGCGTCAGAGTCTCGCGGAGCCGCCTCCGCGCGGCCGGCGGCGCGTGCAGCTCGTCGAGGGCCATCAGCGCGGCGCCCACCACAGGGGGCGCCTCCAGCCGTCGGATCACGGCCTTCGGGGCCTGCGCCGCGATGCCGGCGCACACCCGGTCGAGCAGGCTCTTGTCGCCCGCCCGGAGCACGCCGCCACCGAGCACGACGTGGACGTCGCGATCGGATAGGCGGAGCCGGCGGATGGCTGCGTTGACCGTGATCACGATCTCGTCGGCCATCTCATCGATCATGTCGCGCGAGATGCGGTCGCCCTGGGCCGCGGCCCGGAAGACGAGTGGAGCGAGCTCGCTCAGGCGGTCGTAGTCAAGGCGTCCTGTGTAAACCGCCTCCATCACGGCGGTGGGGCGCGACATCTTGAAATACGCGGCGATCATCTGCTCGAGCGCGGTGCGCGGACCGCGTCCGTCACGGGCGCGGATGGCAGCCCCGAGCGCCGTCCTGCCCAGCCAGCCGCCCCCATGTGCGCGGTCGCCGGACAGCTCGCCGAATGACGGAAACCTGACCGATCTGCCGTCGGGACCGACTCCGGCGCAGTTCATCCCCGTGCCACAGACCACGGCGACGCCCCACTTGCGGTCTGTACCCGCCCTCAGGACGGCGAACGTGTCGTTTCGCACGATCGTCTTGCCGGCCCAGCCCATCCGGTCCAGATCAGCCTTGATCCTGCGGTCGTCGATTGGGATGTCGGCCCCGGCCACGCAGTACACGCCGATGTCCGCGATGTCTTTGAGCGACGGGCCCAAGCCCGCCTTCTGGGCCACGATGCCGATCGTCCTGGCCAGCGTCTCGCGCGGCCGGTAGTGGTCGAAGCCGACGTGGTCGAGTCCGAAGTGATAGCTGCCAGCGCGGCGTCCGGCGGCGAGCACGCGCCCGCTTCCGTCGACGAGGGCGACGTCGCCTTTGGACGCCCCGCCATCGACGGCGAGGACGACCTTTCTATCTGGAAACTTCCCTAACAATTTCCCCATATTCTCGCGTACCATGCGCCGTTGTGGGCGTCAAGATCGCAGTTGTCGGTGGCGGCAGCACATACACGCCCGAGCTGATCGAGGGGTTCCACTCCCGCCGGGAGCGGCTGCCGGTCGACGAGCTCGTCCTGCTCGACATCGATGCCGAACGCCTGGCGGTCGTGGGCGGACTCGCGCAGCGCATCCTCGACCGGCACGAATGGCCCGGACGGCTGCTCCTGACGGGCGACCGCGACCGGGCGCTCGAAGGAGCGAGCTATGTGATCGTTCAGCTCCGGGTCGGCGGCCAGGCGGCGCGTCTCTCAGACGAGACCCTGCCGCTCGAGTTCGGGTGCATCGGCCAGGAGACGACGGGTCCTGGCGGGTTCGCCAAGGCGCTTCGCACGGTGCCGGTGGTGATGGAGATCGCCGAAGAGACCGCACGCCTCGGGGCGAAGGACGCGTGGGTCGTCGACTTCACAAACCCGGTCGGCATCGTGATGCAGGCGCTCCTCGACGACGGGCACCGGGCGATCGGGCTGTGCAACTCCGCCATGGGCTTCCAGCGCAGGTTTGCGGCGATGCTCGACGTCGATCCGGGGCGCGTCCTCCTGGACCATGTCGGCCTGAACCACCTGACCTGGGAGCGCGCCGTCCTGGTGGATGGCACCGACCGGCTGCCCGGCCTGCTGGCCGCGCATGAGGAGGAGATCGCGGCGCACACGGCCCTGCCGGCCGCCGTCACGCGCGAGCTCGGCGCCGTGCCGTCCTACTACCTGCACTACTTCTACGAGCACGACGCGGTCGTGGCCGAGGAACGCACCCGCCCGACCCGGGCGCAGGAGGTCGCCCGGCTGGAGCGCGAGCTGCTGGCGATGTACGCGGACCCGGCGCTGGACCACAAGCCCGCCCTGCTCGGCGAACGGGGCGGCGCGTACTACTCCGAGGCGGCCGTCGACCTGCTCTCCTCGCTGGCGGGTGACCAGCGGGACACCCAGGTCGTGAACCTGCGCAACGACGGCACGCTGCCGTTCCTGCCGGACGAGGCGGTCATCGAGGTTCCCGCGGTGATCGGCGCGGACGGGCCGCAGGCCCGGCCGGTCGCCCCGGTCACCCCGCACATGCGCGGCCTGATCGGGCACGTGTCGGGGTATGAGGAACTCGCCGTCGACGCGGCGCTCCGCGGCGGCCGGGACCGGGTGGCGGCGGCCCTGCTCGCCCATCCGCTGGTCGGCCAGTTCGACCTGGCCGGGCGGCTCGCGGACCGGCTGATCGAGGAGA
>DASXBE010000139.1:0-3124 GCA_036491815.1 Candidatus Dormiibacterota bacterium
GAGAGTGGTCCAGTGCGCTCCGCCGTCCGCGGTCCGCTGGATCTCACCGCGCACCGTGGCGTACCCGGTGAGGGAATCGCCGAAAACAATTTGAGGCGCCACTCCGGCTGCCTGGTTGTAGTCGGACGTAAATCCGTGCCAGGTCCTGCCCTTGTCTGAGGTCTCCAACGAAGGACCGCCGGGGGAGACCGCAAGCCACCGGGATACCGTGGCCACGCCGACCGCACGAGACGCCGTGTCGGGCAGCCTCGCCAGGTAGCTCCACCGGGCGCCGCCATCGACCGACTGGAAAAAGTAGAACCGGTCAAGCGCATCGCCGTCCTGCCTGCCGGAAGCGGTCAGGACCATGGTCCGGCCGAAGGACCGGATCGTGCCCACGTGCAGCGCGAAGCCGCCGCCCTGGGTGACGAAACCAGGCGGATCTTGGAGCGTGCTTGCCGTCCAGGTTGCGCCGCCATCGGACGTGCGCCAGATGGTCGGTCGATGGTTGTCGTCCCAGGCCGTGACAACGCCATGCTCGGCATCCACGAACGCGAGGCCATCCTTGCACTGCGCGTAGCCGAGGCCACCCGGCCGCGAGCTCTGATAGTCGACCGCGGTCATCTGCTGCCAGGTGGCGGCTCCGTCGGTGGTTCGCCATAGCTCCGCCGCATCGCCATTGCATTGCGTCTCCGGAGATCCCGGGATGAGCATCCATCCGACGCGGTCATCGACAAACGAAATCTGCCCTCGACCTCCCGACGCGGCACCGGCGGGCAGCGAGCGAGCCTGCCACGTGCTGCCGGCGTTCGTCGAAAGGAACAGCTCCTGATAGTCCACGAGTGCCCACACAACATTCGAAGACGTCGGGCTGAGGGTCACCGTGGTCGGCAGGTAGATCGCCGGAGTCGGCGTTGGGCTGATGGACACCCGCGGACCGCTCGCGATCGCCCCCTTCGTCGGTTGATTCGCGCTGCGCGCCAGCACGAGCACGCCCACCGTGGTGAGGGTTAGGACGACCGCCGCGACCATGGCCAGCGCGGGCATCAAGGTTGCCGATGGCCGTGCCTGGTGAAGGGCCGCGCTGATTCGGGCAGGAAGGTCGGGCGAGGGAGTACCGCTCCTGGCCTCGAGAGCTCGCCGGAGCTCGCGCTCCGCCGGTGTCATGACTCGGCCTCCATCGCCATGCCCGGCCGCAGGGCGGCAAGGGCGCGGTGGAGACGCTGGCGGGCCGCGCCCTCGGAGCAGCCGAGCACCCGCGCCACCTCGTCGATCGGGAGGTCGAGGTGGTAGTAGAGCGAAAGGGGAAGCAGGTGGTGTCGCGGCAGGCGGTCGAGCGCCGCGTCCAGGTCCAGCCGGTCTGCCCACCGCGCGCTTTCTCCGGGCTCCGGCCTCGGCTCCTCCAGCCTCAGCACATGCCACCACCGCGAGCGGCGCACAGTCCGGCACTCGTTGGCCACGATGGCGAGGAACCAGGGCCTGAGCGCTGCGCCCGCACGGAAGCGGTCGAGCTTGCGCCACGCCTTCAGGGCGCCCTCCTGCACCGCGTCCTCGGCCGCACCCCTGTCGTTCAGCATCGTCATGGCAAGCCGGAAAGCCGGGTCGAGGACAGGCGCGATCAACTCACCGAAAGCGCGGGCGTCGCCGGCCTTCGCGCGGTCGAGCTGCCGCGCCTGTTCCTCGCTCAACCTTCGTACCGGTTCTACGCCCGAAACACCCGGTCCGTTACGGACTCGGAACAAAACGGGCTCCGCTCCGGGTTGGAATCCTCGAAACATGAAGCCACTGAACGGAATCCACCACATCAGCGCGATCACCGCCGACGCGACCAGCAACGTCCTCTTCTATACGGGCGTGATGGGTCTGCGGCTGGTCAAGCAGACCGTCAACCAGGACAACCCGACCGTCTACCACCTCTTCTACGCGGACGAGGACGGGAGCCCTGGCGCCGATTTGACCTTCTTCGAGTACCCCGGCCTGGCGCGCGGCCGCGCCGGCGCCGGCATGATCCACCGGATCGCCATGCGCGTCGGCTCCGAGGCGGCGCTCGAATTCTGGGCGCGGCGCCTCGCGGCGGCTGGGATCGAGTCGACCCTCGAGGGCGACAGGCTCCTTTTCCAGGACCCCGAGGGCTTGGGCTTCGAGCTCATCGCGGGCGAGTCGGCGGACCGGCCGCTCGTGGCCGAGCACCCCGAGATCCCGAGGGCGCTTGCCCTGCAGGGCTTCGCCGGAGTGAGGGTTTTCGCGCGGCGGCCCGAGGCCAGCGATGCATTTCTGCGCCAGACGCTCGGCTTCAAGTCGGAGGACCCGACGGTCTTCGAGTCGCGCGGCGAATCCAGGGGTTCCTTCTACATCTATGACGACGCGCCCGAGGCCCGCGGCCTCGGCGGCTCCGGCACGGTGCATCACGTCGCCTGGTCATCGACGCTCTCGGACCATGAGGCGTGGCGCGACCGGGTGATCGAGGGTGGCGGAGACCCGACTCCGGTGATCGACCGCTTCTACTTCCGCTCGATCTACTTCCGCGAGCCGAGCGGCGTGCTGTTCGAGATCGCGACCATCGGCCCCGGTTTCACCTCGGACGAGCCGAAGGAGCACCTCGGGGAGCGCCTCTCCCTGCCGCCGGCCTTCGAGCATCTTCGGGCCCAGGTCGAGGCGAACCTCGTACCGCTGCCCGACCTGCGGGCGAGAACGCCCGCGCTCCGATCAGGACGCTGAGCCGCTAAGCCGCCAGCTGGACGATCGGCACTGACTGCGTCCGGCAGCCGCGCAGGGCCTCGAGCGCGTCTTCGACTGTGACCTGGCGGCGCCGGAAGTTGCGTAGGGCGAACCGGTCGCAGGCCGTCTCGGCCCCGGATCGCCAGCCGCGCATCTCGCGCATGTACCAGTGCAGCCATTCGTGGCAGTAGAGAAACCGCAGCACATCGCGCCGTGAGCGGAAGGTCACGTTCTCCGAGACCCACTTGAAGCGCATGCCCTGCCCGCGCTTGCGCCGGGCGCTGTAGTAGACGGGCTCCTCGAAAGCGCGAAAGGGCTCGGGCACCCGCAGGATGATCCGCCGTTCGTCGAACTCGCAGAGCGCGGAGAGGCTCGGCTGTGTGCGGTAGCGCATCGGCTTGATCACGACCCCGTAGTCGCCCGGCGA
>DASXBE010000140.1:0-11845 GCA_036491815.1 Candidatus Dormiibacterota bacterium
CGCCTCTCCGACGACGAGCTTGCGACGTGCGTCCACTGCGGCCTGTGCCTCGACGCCTGCCCGACGTTTCGCGTCACGGGGCTCGAGACGGAGTCTCCCCGCGGGCGCATCTATCTGATGACCCAGTGGAAGCGGGGCACCCTTCCATTCGACGAGGAGCAGGTGCGGCACATCGACCTCTGCCTCGGCTGCAGGACATGCGAGGCGGTCTGCCCGTCAGGCGTGCCGTACGGCCGCATCATCGAGTCGGGGCGGGCCGACGTCGAGGACCTGCGCCGCCCAACCCTGAAGCGGCGGGTCAGCAAGACGGCGCTGCGGCAGCTGCTGGGCCACCCGCGGCGACTGAGGGCGTTCGGTGCAGTGACGCGAGCGGCGCAAAAGGTCGGGCTCACGTCGATCGTCCCGGCGGGGCGGCAGCTGCCGCGGCTCCGTCCGGCGTTCCGCGCCCCCGCCGGGCGTGTGGCGCCGGCCATCGGCGAACGCAAGCACCGCGTCGCCTTCCTGGTGGGCTGCGTGATGCCGATCATGTATCCCCAGTCGCATGACGCGGCGGTGAGGCTGCTGCAGCTCGCCGGGTGCGAGGTTTGGTTTCCGCCGGGCGAACGGTGCTGCGGCGCGCTCTTCGCGCACAACGGCGACCTCGACGGCGCCGGGCGGCTGCGCGACCACAACAGCCGCATCTACGCGGCCGAGCATTTCGACGCGCTCGTGGTCGACTCGGCGGGATGTGGCGCGCATCTCAAGGATTTCTACCCGGAGCTGAAGGGCCGCGTGAAGGACCTCAGCGAGTGGCTCTTCGAGGTCGGGCTTCCCGAGCCTCGGCGCGAGGTGAAGGCGCGCGTGACGTACCAGGACGCCTGCCATCTCGCCCACGCACAGCGCATCCGCAAGCCCCCTAGAGACCTCATCCGGTCCATTCCGGGCGTCGAGCTGGTCGAGATGCGCCACGCCGAGATCTGCTGCGGCGCGGCCGGCCTCTACAGCACGCTAGAGCCCGCGATGTCGAATCGAATCCTCCAGGAGAAGCTGGACGACCTGGCCGCCACCGGCGCCGCCATCGTGGTCACGGCCAACCCCGGGTGCCAGATGCAGCTCGAGTCGGGGCTGAGGTCAAAGGGCTCGAGCATGCGCGTCGAGCACGTCGCCGAGACGCTGCTGCGGGCCTACTAGCCCCGGCAAGGCTTCATCCGCCACTCTGCGCGCCTGCGGGCACCGGTCGGCGAAGAGCCAGCGGACGCCGTACGCTTCTCCTCCTCGGCACATTGGGACGAGCGTGGCATCCACAGCCGTGAGGACAGAACGTGGTCCTGAACACTGATTATCTGATCGTGGGGGCTGGTGCGAGCGGCCTTGCCTTCGCCGACGTGCTGGCAGCCGAGTCGGATGCTGAGGTGATCCTGGTCGATCGCCAGGAGGCCCCTGGCGGTCATTGGCTGCATGCGTATCCCTTCGTCCGCCTGCACACCCCCTCCGCGTACTACGGCCTGAACTCGCTGCCGCTCGGCGAGAACCGCATCGATCAAGTCGGCGAGAACGCGGGGTTCTACGAACGCGCGACGGGCGGCGAGGTCCGCGAGCATTTCGCGCTCGGTGCCGCGCAGCTCAGACAGGCAGGCCGGGTGCACCTGCTGACCCGGCACGAGCACCTGGGCCCGGGGGCTGATGGCGAACTGGTCCGAGACTTGAGCACCGGACAGCTGCACGATGTCGAGGTACGCCGCAAGGTCGTCGACGCCCGGTACCTGGAGGCGTCGATCCCGGCCACTCACGCCCTCCCTTTCGAAATGAGCGCCTCCGCGCGGGTCATCCCCATCAACGACCTCCCCGCCGCTGCCGAGTCGGCGTCCTCCTACACGGTGCTGGGGTCAGGCAAGACGGCAGTGGACGCATGCGTATGGCTGTTGGATCACGAGGTTCAGCCCGAGCGGATTCGTTGGATCCGACCGCGCGACGCCTGGTTCTACGACCGCAGCTACTTTCAGCCCCTGGATCAGGTTGGGAAGGTCGTCGAGGGGATCTCCCTCGATGCCGAGGCCGGCGCGCAGGCGGCGAACGTCGAAGGCGTCTTCGAGCGCCTCGAAGCTTCGGGTCGCTTGGTGCGCATCGACCCCTCCTGGCCCGCCACGATGTATCGCGGCACGATGCTCAGCGCGCGCGAGCTCGATTCCGTGCGGCGAATCGAGGACGTCGTCAGGCTCGGCCGGGTGCGGCGGATCGAGGTGGACAGGATCTTGCTGGAACGCGGCGAGATTCGAACCGGCCCGGAGGTCGTGCACGTCGACTGCACCGCGCTCGGACTCAACAGCGCCCCGGCCACGGCCGTCTTCGAGCCCCACCGGATAGTGCTCCAGCAGGTCCGATTCCTTTCTCCAACCTTCAACGCAGGCCTGATCGGCTTCATCGAAGCTCATCGCGACGGCGACGTGGAAAAGAACCGGCTCTGTCCACCCCACGCCTATCCGAGCAGCCCCCACGACTGGCCGCGCATGATGGGCCGCACGTGGACCGCCGAGGCGCTCTGGATGAGGGAGCCCGACGTCTCAGAGTGGATCGCGAACAGCCGGTTGAACCTGATGCGTGGGCTGCCCGACCACGCCGCCGAACCGGCCGTGCAGGCCGCCGTAAAGCGATACGTCACGAATGTGCGGGCGGCAATCGAGCGGCTGAGCAGCTGGGGAGATCGGCTTCAGCCGCAGGCCGGCACCGGCAATGCGCCAGCCAGCGTTGCCGGCCCGGGCCAGCGCCCTCGGGACAGTTAGCACTGGGGCAGATCGCGAGCCACCACGGCGCCCGAGGAAAATCGAGCACGATGGCATCGATGCGATTACTCGCGGCCGCCGGTAGATGACGGTCCAGGGGGCGGCGCAGATCGCCCTCTCACTGCCCGAGGTGACCGAAGGCTTGCGCTTTCGCAACCGCACGTGGTTCGTGGCGGGCAAATCGTTCGCCTGGGAACGGCCGCTCAACAAGGCCGACCTCAGGCGCCTTGGCGGGCAGCCGCCTCCAACGGGCCCCCTGCTTGCGGTCCGCGTCGCCGACCTGGAGGAGAAGGCGGTGCTCCTGATGGATCCACCAAAGGGCTTTTTCGACATCGAGCACTTCAGCGGATACCCGGCGGTTCTGATCGAGCTCGACGTCGTGGGCAAGCGCGACCTCACGGCGGCGATCGTCGAAGCCTGGCATGTATGCGCCCCTGTTGATGTGGCCCGGAAGGGGCCGCCGCGCGGAGTCAGGCGTGGCGGCTGAGCGACCGGAGCTGATCGTCGCCGACGCCAGGGCCTGGCGGTCCTGGCTGGCCAATCACCGCGACTCCCAGGGAGTCAGGCTCGTCCTCGCCAAGAAGGGGGCGGTGATGCCGACCAGCCTCACGCATGCCGAAGCGCTGGAGGAGGCACTTTGCTACGGCTGGATCGACGGCCAAGGGGCGACGCGCGACCAGTCGACGTGGCGCGTCCTGTTCACTCCGCGGCGCGCCCGCAGCATGTGGTCCAAGCGCAACGTCGAGCGAGTTACGAGGCTGACGGCAGAGGGCCGCATGGATGCGGCGGGCATCGCGGAGGTGGAAAGGGCGCGGGCGGACGGCAGGTACCAGGCCGCCTATTCCGGCCCGGCGACGATCGAGGTTCCCGCCGACCTTGCCATGGCCCTCGACGCCAACCCGAAAGCGATGGCGATGTTCAGGAAGCTCAACCGACAGAATCGCTACGCGGTCCTGTATCGGGTCACCACCGCGCGGCGCGCGGATACGAGGGCCCGACGCGTCGAGCAGTTCGTTCAGCTCCTCGCAAGGGGTGAAACCCTGCATCCGCAGTCCGGCTGAAGCTCACCCCCGCCCACCGTGGGAAGAGTCGCGTTCACGCCGGGTTAGGATGCGGTTCGAGCTGGATCTGCTTCGCGAGCGAAAAAGCAGCGAGTCGGTCATCCTCATCCGCCACGAACACGCGGCCGATGAGGAGGGCGGAACGGTGCGGCACGTCGATCCGCGTCATCCCAGTGGGCAAGTCGCCCTTCCAGCCGCGTTCGCAGAGGAAGAAATCGCCCGCGGCGGTCCCGGTGGCCCGTTTTCCGACATAGGCGAAATTGGCGCCGCTGGTCGGATCTGTGAGCTGCACGCTGTAGTAGCGCCCGTCCATCTCGGGCACGTGAAGCACGCGCGGTCCGGCATTCACATCGAGCCAGCCGCCAAGGTAGAGCACATCATCGGTGCCGACTCCCATCAAGCTGCTGGTCGGCCCCGACTGTGAGGAGCGTTCCAGCACGGCATACAGCGTGTTCACGGGGATCGGGCCGCCGCCGAATCCGCGTCTGAGGATTGCCCGCTTGAACCCGCCGACGGTGATCCGCGGCCAGTAGTAGATGAAGGCCAGCGTGCCGAGCACCCACACGACGATGGCCGTCACAGCGAGCGGAATGATCGCCGCCACGCCGCCGGCGAGCCGTCGGTAGACGACCCAGGCGAAGATCAGCAGGATGATCGCGGTGATGCGGTATCCGTATTTAAGAATGAGGCGATTCATGTCACCCAACCTCGACGATGGGAGGCACTTGGTAACTGCCGTCCACGATGCCGACGCCGGGTAGATAGGCGCGGAGCATCAGGTTGAATCGTCCGGTCGGTGTGGGAAGCCAATTCTGTGCCGGATCACCCGGGTCTTGGGATTGGAGCCGAATGTCGACCGAGCCATCCGAATTCGTCACCAGGCCAGAATGGTCATCCACGCTCGAGCGGCCGCTCGGGTGCCTGACCATATAGCCGACAACGTCGGTCGCGGTGAGCGACCAGAAAGCGTCGTTCGGGGGGAGTTGGCCAGGCGGGAAGTGGAGGCGGTAGGTGTGCTCGCCACTGAGCTTCTTCCCCCCGCTATCTTCACTGGCTGTCCAGTACGCGGCCTCTTCGAACACGTTGACGACTGGTAGAGCCTTCTGCATCGCGGCACGAACCAGCAGACCGTTACCGGGCTGACCAGCCTTCCGGATCGAGCTCCAACCGTTGACCGTGCGCGTCTCCGCCCTCGCCACGGCGTCCAGGATGAGAATCGTCGTCAAGAACGCAAGGGTGGCGCCAATGATCACACCCTGCACGACGCCGGAACTCGCCAGCCACGCAATCAAGCCGGCGATGATCGTAAACGGAATAGGCACCTGTTCCGTCGAAGGGCTTGTGCCGCCGCTCGAGGTTATTCAGCTATCGACCGAAGCCAGCCGGGCGTCAACGCCCGATCGACTAGGTGGGCGCGATGAATTGAAGCGATCTGGTGGCTAGAGCTTCAGCTTCGGCAGGACCGCGGTTTTCGTGACGTCCACCTCCACTCGGGCCACCGCGAGCGTTATGTTGTCGGGCGCGCCGAGCTCGCGGCAGCGCTCGATCACCCGCTCCGCTCCCCGGTCGAGGTTTCCGTCCAGGAGCAGAAGGTGTCCCATCTCCTCGACGCTGACTCCGGCCGTCTCGATCCCGTCGCTGCAGAGCACCACGGCGTCGCCCTCCTGCAGCTTCATCTTGTCGGTGAACGACTGGATCTGCTCCCACACGCCGATCGCGCGGGTGAGGCGATGCTTCAAGGGATGGGTCGCGGCCTCCTCCGGCTTGATCACGCCGAGTCTCACCTGCTCGGCGGGCCACGAGTGGTCCTGCGAGATCATCTTGGCGAGGCCGTTGCGGAACAGGTAGGCGGGGCTGTCACCCACGTTGAGCACCGCGAGCTCGCCGTTGCGAATCGCCACGACGACCATGGTGCTGCCCATGCCTGCCCAGTCCGGGTTGTCGCGGGCGGCCTGGAAGACCGCGGTGTTCGCCTCCTTGCACGCACGCTTCAACCGGTCCGGGTCCGGCCCCTCCTGCCCGTCCTCGGCCAGGACCTTGGTGACGGTCTTGACCGCGATCGAGCTCGCCGTCTGACCGGCCGCGTGTCCCCCCATGCCGTCGCACACGACGAGCAGGGTGTCGAGGCCCGCCTTGTTGCGCCAGACAGTCACGGAATCCTCGTTCTCTTCGCGCTCGAGGCCCGGATCCGTGGCCCACGCGATCCGTAAACGCATCAGTGCTGGACTGACTACGCTCCGAGCATCGAGAACTGAACCGCGTTCTGGCCGACCGTCACGCGGTCACCGTGGTTGAGCTGCTTCTCCTGGACCGGCTCGCCGTTGACCAGCGTCCCGTTCGTGCTGCCGAGATCGACTATCCAGAACTGCTCACCTCGGCGCTCGAGCCGCGCGTGATGGCCACTGGTGGCCGGGTCGCGCAGGATCACGTCGTTGTCCGGCGAGCGGCCCAGCCTCAGCGCGTGGTCACCCGCCCGGTGGCTGTGACCGGCATCCGGTCCAGTCTCGATCGTCAGCTCCGCCTGCGGTCCGGTGCCGGCCGGGGGCCGGCTTCCCTGGGTGCCGATGGCCAGCGTCTCGGCGACGGGCGCGGGGGCCGCCGGTGGAGGCTGCCACGTGGGCATCAAGGTCGTGGACTCGCGGTTCTCGGGCGTTTCCGCCATCATCCCGGCCGGCGGCTGGACCATCGTCGCCGCCACATCCGAGCTGGGTGCGGGCCTGGCCGGCGCCTCCCAGGGCGGAGGCGCGAACGCCGCCGGCTCGGCGGCCGGGGGCCCTGGCACTGGAGCCTCGGCGGGCTCAGCCTCCACGGGCGCAGCCTCGACGGGCGCAGCCTCGGCCGAATCCTCGATGACCGGGGCGGGCGCGGGACCTTCGGCTGCGGCTGCGGCAGCCCCGGCCGCGAGGTCCGCATCGGTGGATGCGGGCGCGGGCTCGGTGGACCCGGCAGGCGCTGGCGGCGTCCATGCTGGGACCGCCGGCGGCACTCCCCACGCCGGCGCCGCGGGCGGCGCGACCGGCTCGGCGGCAGGAGCCGACCATGCCGGCGCGGCGGGTGCGGGGTCCTCCGTCCTGGGAGCCGGGGCGGCCCAGGCGGGCGCGGCAGAGTCGCTCCACGCCGGAGCGACGGTCGGGGGCACAGCCGGGGGCGAACCCGGAGCCGCCGGCGGGGCAGCCCACGCGTCTTCAACCGGAGCTGACGGGGCCGAGGGAGCGGAGGCGGCGGGTGGGTTCCACGACGGTGCGGAGTGGGCAGGTGGCTCAGCGCCTTCGGGGGCGGGCGCACCCCAGGCGGGAGCCGAGCCCGAGGCCGGGGGCGCCGGCTCGGCAGGGGGGCCGTTCCAGGACGGAGAAGACGGCGAGCCCGGGGCGGCGGAAGGAGGTCCCCAGGACGGCGCCGGCGCCGCGGGTGCGCCCCAGGATGGGGCGCCCGAGGGCGGGCCCGGAGGAGTCGAGGCGGCGGGCGCCGGAGCGCTCCACGCAGGGGCGGGTGCGCCGGTCGGCGGCGACACCGGAGGCGGCGCGATGGGGCTCGGCGCGGGCGGCGGCGGCGCGGCGGCAGGAGCCGGTGGCGGCGCGGCGGGCGCTCCCCAGCTGGGCGCCGCGGACGGTGCCGCCGCGCCGGGCGGCGAACCCCACGTCGGAGCCGGAGGCGGCGGCGCACCAGGCCCGGCGGGCGGCGGGGCGGGCGAAGGCGCGCCCCACGTGGGCGCGGGGCTCCCCGGGGCGCCCCACGAAGGCGAGGTAGCAGGCTGCCCGGGGGCCGCGGGCGCGGCCGGCGCTCCCGGGGCTCCCCATGTGCTTTGGCCGGGCGGCTTCGGAGCGCTCTGGTCCCAGCTTGGCGAGGGCGGTACGACGATCGTCGGCGCAATCGGGCTGGCTGCCCGTCCGGCGGGGGTGGGCGGCGCCCATGTCGCCGCCACGCCGGCGGTCTGGTTCGTCGGAGCGGATGGTCGCACCGGGGGCGCGCCCTTCTTCTTCTTGCGGCGCCGGCCGGTTCTGAGCAGCAGGAAGACGGCGGCGATCGCCGCCACCGCCAGAAGAATGATTACCGGGTCCTGATAAGGCATCCGATCGAGGGCCTCCCTTTCGCCGAATCCGATGGTCTTGCTACGAGTCCTGTTGCGACGGGTTGAAACGGCGACCGCGTAGTGCTGAAGTATGCCATCCGAGTTCGCGATGTGAGGCCGGCTTCACGCACCGCAATTCGGCCCAAGGCTCAATCCGCAACCGTGCCCTCGACGACCAGACGGCCAGACGCAACCCCCGGAATCGTGATGTCCGCTTCGAGCGAATGACCTCCACCGCCGAGAGGCGCGCCCGTGACGACATGGACGACCACGCGCCGCCCGAGCGGGAGGTCCAGCCGCCTGGGCAGCGGGGCCAGGCCACCGTTTGTTTCGATGCTGAGCTGATGGCCCGCCATCGCCACTCCGTCGAGCCGGAGGCCCGCGATCCCCGCGAGCACGCCCGGTCGCGTGCGGTTCTCGAGCACGATGCTCAAGCCCTCGCTCTCCGGGCGCAAGCTGGTCAGGTCGGCGAGCCGCTCCGCGAGGTAGCGGGGAATCTCGGGCCGGGCCCGCGGCGGAGGAAGGTTCGACGTGATGGTGAAAAAAAGCTCGGTGCGGTCGACGGCCACGCCGGCGACCGTGAGCGAGGCCTCGAACACGTACTCGCCTTCCGCCTGCAGCGGCAGGCTCAAGGTGGTCACGCTGACGGCCGGCTCAAACGCGGTCGGGACCTCGGCGTCGGCCTGGCCGGAGTAGGACTTCTTCTGCACCACGTCGCGCAGGCGATCGATGCCGCGCGCGTTCGCCGCGCGCTCCCTCGACACCGACCATCTCACCTGCCCCCGGCCCGAGACCTGTGGGTCGTCGTTGACCACGACCAAGCGGACCGCGAAAGGGACGCCCGGCCTCTGCAGGATTCCAAAGGGCCGGCCCGCCTCGAACCCAAGCGGCTCGATGATCAACCGCGTGGCCTTGAAAGCCCGCGCCAGCGCGTCGAGCGCCGCTTTCGGGCGCCGCGCTCCATCGAGCAATCCATAGCCGATGCCAGAAAACGGATCCACCAGGTGGTATGCGAACGCTCCCCAGCACGACTCGAACTTTCTGGTGCGCATGTGCTCGGCGGCGAAGCGCACCACGTCAGCCTGGTACTGCTGCGAGGCTTCGATGTAGGACTCGAGATCTCCGTGCGCCGACGGTAGGCCAACGCCGCGCTCCGCCCAGTTCACCGGCTGGAACCCGGCGTGACGCCAGGCCGGCTCGTCATCCGCAACCGGCCAGCGCTTCTCGATCCCATCCCAGGCCGGCGAGTCGGCCTCCGGCAGCGATTGCGCACCGAAAGCGCTGACGAGCATCGGCTCGACCCCGGCGATGTCCTTCCAGGAGCCGGACGACCAGCCCTGCATCAGGTGAAGGTCGACATCGCCTGAAGCCGCGAGCGCAGGGCGGGTTGGATCCAGGGCCTCGAACATCGATTTGAGCTCCTGGTCGATCGAGTGGTTCTGCCGCACCGCGTGCACCTCGCCGAGGTCGAAGTTGGTCGAGAGCCATGGCGGGTCGTCGTGCGCGATCCAGACCGCGACCGAGGCGTGGTTGTGCAGCAGGGCGACCATCTCGGCGAGCTGCTCACGCGCGGCGGCCTCGAAAAAGCGGGTGTCGTCGGCGCGCGCGTGGTACCCGTAGCTGCCGCTGAGCGGGAGCTCCTGCAGGATCAGCATGCCGGCGGCGTCGGCCTGGCGGTAGAACTCCGCGGGCAGCACGTTCGCGATCACGCGGAGCGCATCTATGCCCGCCTCCCTCGCGACGGCAAGGTCTGATGCGAACCGTTCGGCGGTCATCTCGTCCATCCGCCACGCCGGCGCGTAACCGGCGCCCCGCAGGAAGATCCTGCGGCCGTTGACGGAGAGGCTCCAGCGCCGCGGCCCGATGTCCCAGGTCAGCTCCCGAAAGGCGAACGTGTCCTCCACGCGCGCCGACTCCGTCCCGTCCGACAGGCGAGCGGTGAGCTCGGCTCTGTAAACGGGCTGGGCACCCAGGCGCCACGGATGCCAGCGCTCGGCTCTGGGCATCGCGAGTCGCATCGCGACGGTCTGCTCGGCGCCGCCCGCGAGCCGGACCTCGCGGCGAAGTCGCATCGCCTCATGTCCACCCGAGGGCACGACAAGCTCGAGCTCCCCATCCATCTGGCGGCCGTCGAGATTGCGCAAACGCGCCTCGACCTCGAGCCGTCCGTCCCCCACCTCGAAGCCGGGCTTGAGCCTCACCGAGTCGATCGCGATGGGTCCGACGTACTGCAGCTCCACCGGCTGCCACAACCCCACCGGAACCTCGATCCGGTAGCGGTCGGGCAGGCTCGCGTAGGCGGAGGCGGGGTAGGGCTTGAGCTCCCCGTCGTTGAACAGGCCCATGATGTGCCGCTTCTTGTCGGGCTCGGTCTCCACGGGGGACTCGCAGCAGATGACGAGCAGGTTCTCCGGCTTCAGGTAGGGCGTGAGGTCGAAGCCGAAAGGTGCGAAGTAGCCGTAATGCGAGCCCAGCAGCCGGCCGTTGAGCCAGACATTGGTGGCCAAGAACGCGCCGCCGATGCGCAGGATGATGCGCCCGGCGTGATCCGGACGTGGAAATTCGGTGCGGTACCACACGGCCTGGCGGCCCTCCTGCGCCATGAGCTGCCTCGGCACCTCAGCGGGCTTCCATCCGGCGCCACGTCCGATCGTGAGGCGCTCGGCCTCACCCTCGCCGAGGGGCATCCAGACCGCCTCCCAGCCGGTGAGCTCGCGCTTACCCGCCGCAAGCTGAGTCATCGGGAGAAAGAGGCAGTCGCTCATCTGCGGTGGCCCTCGCCAGCCGCCACGTATGCGCCGTCGGCGGTGGCGCAGTAAAGGACTGGCCGGTCGATCGCGCCGGCGAACGCATCGGTCCTCGCCTGGTCGACCAGCGCGAGCACGCTGCCTCCGAACCCCGCGCCCATGATCCGGGCGCCAAGACAGCCTGGCGCTGCCCAGGCGCGCTCGACAAGGGCGTCCACTCCGCGAGTGGATACCTCGAAGTCGTCGCGAAGGCTCCGATGCGACTCCTTCAGGAGCCGGCCCATGGCGGCGAGGTCGTCGTGTCTCATGGCTTCCACGAACAACGCCACGCGCGCGATCTCTGAGTCCACGTGGCGCATCCGCTTTGGGTCTTTGGCCTCAGCCTCGCGGCGGCGCTGGTTGTAAGGCGTGCCGGCCAGCGAGCGGTGCTCACCCGAGTCGATGACAGCGATCGCGACCTCTTGTGGAAATGGCACCTCCTCGTAATCCAGTGTGGTGCAGTCGAGGAGCAGCGCGCAGCCGCGGCGCCCAAGAGCCGACGCGAACTGGTCCATCACCCCCACCTGCACACCGGTCGCCTTCTGCTCCGCGCGCTGGCACAGGAGAGCGGCCTGAACGCCGTCGAGCTCGGGCCGCAGGCCGGACGCCACCGCGACCAGGAGCGCGGCCGAGGAGCTGATCCCCGCCCCTGGCGGAACATGCGACGTGATGGTCACCGCCTGAGGGGCGGTGCCCAGCTCCTCCCCCACGGCGCGGACATAGCCTAGGCCGCCGTCGACCTCGCTGCTGACCGACCACTCCATCGATGGACGGCCGTCGACAAGCGTGTACCGGTCAACCGCGGCCGGCAGCACCGGGCCGCCCATGTAGTCGACGTGCTCGCCGATCAGGTTCACCCGGCCCGGAGCCCGCCCATGCCACGAATGAGGGTCAGAGGGCACGAAGCTCCGCCGCGGTGTCCTCCGCCCGGGCGTCCAGGATGAACGCGCCGGCGCCGAGCTCCGACCCGGCGAGGTACTTCAACTTGTCGCGGGTCCGGTTGGGCGGGTAGATCTCGATGTGGAAGTGATGGTGGCGTACGCGCCGGCCGGTTGGCCCCTGGTGCATCGCCATCACATAGGGCAGCGGTCTTTGGAAGAGCCTGTCGTACTTCTGCAGCACCGCCTTCAGGGTGCGGGCGAACGACTCGTCCTCGTCGCCTTCGAGGTC
>DASXBE010000141.1:0-7309 GCA_036491815.1 Candidatus Dormiibacterota bacterium
GTCCGGCGCCAAGGCGATGATCGGGCGCGGCCTCCTCGACGACCACAGGCCCGACTCGGTGATCGGCCTGCACGTGGTCAGCTTTCTCGAGTCGGGGACCGTGGTCACGCGGCCCGGCCTGCTGTGGGCGGGCTCCGACGCCTTCGACATCCGGTTCTCAGGTCCGGGCGGCCACGGCGGCATGATGGGGCGGCGCGGCAACGTGCTCGCGGCGCAGGCCTTCTTCGTCGAGCGCCTCCACACCGTGGTCGAGGGTCTCGAGCACGAGGGGGTGCAGTGCCACTCCACGATCGGCAACATCGAGAGCGACGGCGCCTGGAACATCGTGCCCCGCGGGGTGCTCGTGCAGGGCAGCCTGCGCACGTTCAACGACTCGCTGCGCGAGCAGGCGCTCGACCGTCTGAAGGACCTGCTGCGCGAGGCCGAGAGCGAGTTCGAGGTGCGCTCCGCGCTCGACCTGGTCCATGGCACAGTGCCGCTGATGAACGAGCCGAACGTGACGAGGACCGTGCTCGAGGTCGGCGAGCAGCTGATCGGCGACAGGGCCACCGTGCTCGGCCGTCCGTTGACGGTCAGCGATGACTTCGCTGAGTTCTTGACCCGCATCCCGGGGTGTTACTTCATGCTCGGCGCGATGCCGCCCGGTGATGCGCCGCCGGCCCACCACTCACCAGGCTTCCGGATCGACGAGGAGGCCCTCCCGGTCGGCGTGAAGGTGCTCGCCGGAGCCGCCTCCAGGCTCGCCGCCGATTAGTTGCTCTGGCTGGCCGCGATCGCGGTGGGGGTCGTCGCCGGCCTGATCGCCGGCGGCGACGTGGGGAACCTCGCCCGGCTCAGGTTCCGCTGGCCATGGGTGATCCCTGTGGTCGTCCTGATCCGCGAGCTGATCCTCCTCACGCCGCTGAACCGGGTCGATGGAGCGCAGTACGTGTACGTGGCGGCGCTCGCGGCGACCGTGGCGTGGACGCTGTGGAACGTCAGCCGGCTGCCGGCGATCTGGCTGGTCACCGCGGGCAGCGCGCTGAACCTGCTCGTCCTCGTGGCCAACGGTGGACGGATGCCGGTGGCACACGAGCTCGCGGGCGCACTGCTGCAGCGCGGGACGATCGGGCAATACACGGTGATGAGCTCATCGACGAACCTCAACCTGCTCGGCGATTGGGTCTCCATCCACCCGTTGCCCGAGGCCTACAGCGCCGGCGACGTCCTGGTCGCGATCGGGCTTGTCGTCGCGGTGTTCATTGCCACCGCAACCCCAGTCCGTATAGTGAGGTGACCCCGCCGTGATCATCTTCTGGATCTTCACCCTTTTCGTCGGAGCCACGGCCTTCGCGTTTGCCGACATCTTTCTCCAGTACGGCATCGTGTGGTCGCTGATCTTCGCGCTGGTCGCGATGCTGATCTGTCGCGGTCTGCTCAGCATCGTCCGGCGATGGCTGATCGTCCGCGAATCGGTCACCGCCGAGACCGACGTCCTCGAGAGAACCGTCGAGACGAACCGGGCGATCTTCTGGAGGCGCGCCCTGTACCTCCTGGCGATTCCCGTCCTCTACTTCGCGATCATGGACATCGCGTTCGGTCTTGCACCGGCCGACGCGATCGCTGTCATCCCGCAGGTCATCCAGGCGGGTTTGACGAACCTGCTCTACGTGATCTTCCTGATCATCGCCCAGTTCTCGATATTCTTCCTGCCCTTCTACATCTACACGCGCATCGGCAAGACGATGATCAACCCGGACGACGCGAACTTCGGGGTCAAGATCGACGACGTTCGCGGCCAGAAGCCTGCCGTCGACGAGATGAAGAAGATCCTCAGTCTGATCGAGCACGGCCGCCTCTTCGTCAAGGCCGGCGGCAAGCGCGAGCGGGGCGTGCTCATGGTCGGCCCTCCGGGAACCGGCAAGACGATGCTCGCGAAGGCCATCGCATCCTCGCTCCACGTGCCGATCTCGATCGCCAACGGCGGCTCGTTCGCCGGCATGTTCCTGGGGATTGACGCGCTAAGCGTCTATCTGATGGTGCGATCCGCGCGCAAGAAGGCCAAGACGTGGGGCGGCTGCATCGTGTTCATCGACGAGATCGACGCCCTCGGAAGTCGACGCTCCGGCATGGGCGGCGGCGGCGGCGGAATGATGGGCGGGATGATGATGGGTGGGAACTCCAGCCTCGGCCTGAACATGCTCCTGGTCCTGATGGACGGCATCGACAACCCGGGGCTTGTCATCCGGCAGGTGCGAGCCCTCGTCAACCTCACGCTGGACGGTCTTTTCCTTCCAAGGGTGATCGGCTTCAACGGAACGAGAGCGGAGCTGCGCATCCGCCCGCTGAAGGCTCCGAACTACAACATCCTCTTCATCGGCGCCACCAACCGACCGTCGGTGCTCGACGAGGCGCTGGTGCGGCCCGGCCGATTCGGCCGGCAGATCATGTTCCTGATGCCGAAGCGCGACGCGCGCAAGGACATCGCCGACCTGTACTTCGCGAAAAAGAAGCACGATTCCGCCCTGGACACGCCGAGCAAACGCGACGAGTTCGCCCGGATCACGGAAAACTATTCGCCGGCGGACATCGAGCAGGTGCTGTCGCTGGCGCTGCTGTACGCGTTCGAGGATGGCCGCGAGGTGCTGAACTGGCAGGACATCCGCGAGGCGATGGGCAACGTGGAGGCCGGCCTGGCGATTCCCGTCGAATACACGGAGCGGGACAAGATCGCGATCGCTCGCCATGAGGTCGGACATGCGGTCGCGTCGCATTTCTTCCTGCCCGATCACGCCCATGTGCGGCTCTCGGTGCGCAGGCGCGCGAGCGTCCAGGGGGAGATCGGCGGGTACCACCTCTCCCTCCCCACCGAGGAGCAGTGGTCCAAGTTCCGCTCGCAGCTGGCCGCCGAAATCCGCCACGGCCTCGGGGCCATCGCCTGCGAGCGCGTGTTTTACGGCGAGAACTCGGCGGGCGTCTACGGCGACCTCAGGACGGCGACAGCGATCGCCTGCCGCATGGTCGGGACGATCGGCATGGGGCCCGAGAACCTCGACCCCAAGATCTCGGTCAAGGCCGCCAACATCGGCGAGCAGCTGATCTCGGTCTCCGAGATCACCCAGGGACTCCACGAGCAATCCACCTGGGAAGGGGCAGTCCTGCACAACCCGCGCGCCCGCCGGATCGTCGCGCAGATCATCGGCGCGGCATACATCGACGACTGGCGACTGATGTACGTCAACAAGGAGGCGATCGACCAGGTGTCCGAGGCGCTCCTCGCGCAGGGCGGCGAGCTGATGGGAGACGAGATCTCGGGCCTGCTCGACTCGGTCGGCCTCCGGATGCCGAACGCCTCTGATCCATACCCGGAGGACAGCCAGCTCGTTCCCGACCAGCGCGTCGACCTCACGACGGTCGAGGAGACGGCCTGATCAGAGCCGCGGCGGCGGCGGTCGTCGTCCTCTTCGCCGCCTCCCCTTTTCAGGCGGTCCACGCGCAGGATCCCGGCGTGGGGCCCAACACGCACCACGAGGCGGCACGCATCATCGCCGAGGAGATCGCCATGTCCGACGCGGCGAGCCGGATGAGCGCGTTGGCCGGCCAGCAGCCCGCCGACCTCGCGGACTCGATCCGTCTCGAGCTGGCCGGCGATGCCGCGGCGTATGACTTCCGGGTCGCGGCGCGCCAGGAGCAGAGCCGGATCTATGAGCTCGCCGGCTACGCGAGCGTCGAGTCTTCCGTCGTGCCGCTCCTACCCGCGGCCGTGCGCGGCTCGCTGGAGGACACCATCTCGATGCTGCACTCCATCTACATCCTGGCCGGGATCGACCAGTACTACCTCGTCAATCCCCATTTCACGCACGCCTACACCGAGTCCAGGCCGGTTGACTCGCTGCGTGCCTACTACCTGGAGGCGCAGCGCAGGTACGGCATCGACGGCAGCTACCTCGCCGCGATCAACTACATCGAGAGCAACTTCGGGCGGATCAACGGCCCATCCTCGGCCGGGGCGGTCGGGCCGATGCAGTTCGAGCCCGGGACCTGGTCCGAGTACGGCCAGGGCGGCAACATCAACGACCCGCATGACGCGATCCTCGGCGCGGCACGGCTCCTGGTCGCCAACGGGGCGCCGTACGACATGCGCAACGCCATCTACCACTACAACCTGGACTTCAACTACGTCGACGCGGTGGAATCGCTCGCGCGAGCCTTCCGCTCGGACCCGGGTTGGCTCGACCGGATCTACTACTGGAACACCTTCGGATAGCGGCCCAGCGGCTCCCCTGCGATCGTTAGAGTAAGTACTCATGGAGTTGCGGATCGAACAGTTGGCTCGGACCGCGGGGGTCGCGGTCGACACGATCCGGTTCTACCAGGGCAAGGGCCTGCTGGAAGCGCCGCGCCGCGACGGGCGGGTCACCTGGTACGGCGAAGGCCATGTGGCTCGGCTGCGGCGAATCAAAGAGCTGCAGCAGCAGGGCTTCAGCCTCACCGTGATCCAGCGCTTCCTGACCGGGGAGCTCGAACAGTCCGACGAGGCGCTGGTCGCCGCGGTGACCAGGCCGGCCGCCCCCCAGACGCTGACCCTGCACGAGCTGTCCGAGCGCAGCGGCGTGGCCGAACCGCTTCTCCTGAGCCTGCAGCAAGCGGGCCTTTTGGTCCCGGTCGACGGCGCCGACGATCCGTTGTATCCGGCTGACGACCTGCAGGCGATCGAGGCCGGCATGAAGCTGATCGCGGCGGGCGTTCCGCTCGGCTCCCTGATGGAGCTGGGCAAAGAGTACGCGGCGGCCGTGGAGCGCACGGCGCGGCAGGCTGTCGACCTCTTCGACCGGCATGTGAGGGAACGCATCCAGGCGGAAGGCGGCGCCGCCGAGGCCGCCGAGCGCAGGCTCCTCGAAACCTTCAACGAGCTGCTCGAAGCGAGCAGCACGCTGGTCCGGCACCATTTCCAGCGCACCCTGCTCCGGGCCGCGCGCGAGCACATCGAGCGGCGGCCATGATCACGGCGACCCAGGTCAGGACCCGGGAGCTCGACCGCACGCCTGACCTCGTGGAACTGGTCGCCGCCGCGCGCGACGCGGGCCACGAGGTGATGCTGATCGAGCGGCCGATGCCCGACGCGGTCAGCGTGGCCGCGCTGGGGAAGGCGTTCGACATCGTCGCGGCGCCCGGCGGCGTCGCCCTCGAGGATGCGAGCGGCCAGGTGGTGGACTTCGAGGCCGGCGAGAGCCGGATCCTGGCGGCGTCCCGGGTGTGGCGGCGCCTCGCGGCATCACTCAACGGCGAGGCCCCGGACCAGCCGGCGACCGGTGCCGTCGCGGTCGGGGGCTTCGCCTACCGTCCAGACCGCGACCCCGGCGGCCCTTGGGCCGGCTTCCCCGCGCTGCTGCTGCGGGTGCCCGCCCTCGCGGTCACCCGGGTGCGCGGCAGAACGTTCGCATCGGCCGCGACGCCGGAAGCCGAGGCGCTCCTCGACATCGGGTGGGCAGCGTCCTCGACGAGCGCCGGAGCCCCCGCCGCCCGAAGCCTCACGGTGTCGTCCGTCCGCAACACCGTGGCGTGGGCAGCAGCCGTCGGCAGCGCCGCGGCTCGCCTGCGCCTTGGGGAGGCGGAGAAGGTCGTGCTCGCGCGCGAGATCCTCACCCGCGGCGATGGGGTGGTCTCCGCCGGCATGGTGGCGCGCTCGCTCCGCGCGGCCTACCCGTCGTGCTTCACGTACCTGGTCACGGGGGCGGACGGGACCGCCTTCGCAGGCGCCTCGCCGGAGCTGCTCGTCCGGAGGTCGGGGTCGCGCGCCTACTCGCAGCCGATGGCGGGCTCGGTGGCACGGGGCGCGAGCGAGAGCGAGGACGCGCGGTTGGCGAGCCAGCTCGAGGAGAGCGCCAAGGACGCGGTGGAGCATCGCCTCGTATCGAGGTTCGTCGTGGAGGCGATGCGCCCATTTGCGTTTGACGTGCGCGCGCGAGAGCCGGAGGTGGTCCGCTTCACCAACATCCAGCACCTCGCGACGAATGTCTCCGCGGAGCTGACCGATCCGCCCGCGGATGCGCTCGAGCTCGCCGCGGCCCTGCATCCCACCCCGGCTGTGGGCGGTTGGCCGCGAGCCGCGGCCGACGCGTTGATCGACGAGCTCGAGGGCATGGAGCGCGGCTGGTACGCGGGCGCCGTCGGCTGGATCGACGGACGCGGCGACGGGGAGTTCGCCGTCGCCCTGCGCTGCGGCCTGTTGTGGGAGGACGGAGCCCGCCTTTACGCTGGCGTCGGCGTGATGCCGGACTCGGACCCCGCCCGGGAGCTGGAGGAAACGGAGCTGAAGTTCAAAACGCTGCTCACGGCCCTCGTCTGATGGAAGCGACCATCAACGGAGCGAGGATCCATTACGAGCGAGCCGGCGCCGGAATGCCCGTGATCTTTCTCCACGAAGGGGTGGCCGACTCCAGGATGTGGGAGCCGCAGGTGGCGGCGTTCGCCGAGCACTTCGACGTGATCCGCCCGGACATGAGGGGTTTTGGGCAGTCCGAGCTGCCGCCCGTCCAGTGGTCCCCGGTCGAGGACGTGCTCGGCTTGGTGGACGAACTGGGCCTCAAGCCGGCCCACCTCGTGGGCGGCTCGATGGGCGGCGCGCTGGCCATCGACTTCGCCCTGGAGCACCCGGAACGCGTGTCGCGACTCGTGCTCATGGGTACCGCGATCAGCGGGGCGAACTTCGGAAAGAAATACCCGGAGCTGTTCACCGACATCAACGCAGCTGACGAGGCGAAGGACTGGGACCGCCTGAACCGGGCCGAGATGCGACTGTTCCTGGACGGGCCGGGCCGCCCCGAAGGCTACGTGTCCGATCCCCGATTGAGGGAGCTGTTCCTCGACATGAACGGCCGCACGCTTCAGAACGACTGGGAAGCCGCACCGACGAAGGACCTCGACCCGCCGGCGGTGGAACGACTGCATGAGGTCATAGCGCAGACACTGGTCATCGTGGGCGACAAGGACATCCCCACCGTCATGGACGCGACAGAAATGCTGATGGAGAAGCTGCCGCACGCGCGCAGGGCGGTGATCAAAGACGCGGCCCACATGCCGAACCTCGAGCACCCCGAAGAGTTCAACCGGCTCGTCCTGGACTTCCTGCTCGAGTCCTGAACCGCCAACCGACTCAGGCCGCCCGCCACCATCCCGGTCCGCGCGCCTGGATCCTGAGCACCCGCTCTGGCGGGATGAACCGCAAGCCGTCGCCCGATTTGACCACCTGCCATCCACCCTCATGGACGCAGCGATGGTGATACCAGCAGAGCAGGACCAGGTTGGAGAGCCGGGTCGGACCGCGATC
>DASXBE010000142.1:0-2507 GCA_036491815.1 Candidatus Dormiibacterota bacterium
CCGCCGCCCCGCCCGTGACGACCCGAAACCGCTCGTCGCCGAGCCGCATGATCGTCAGGTCCGACCGGAAGCCGCCGTTGTGGCTGAGCACCGGCGTGTACACGACGCGCCCGAGCGGCACATCCATCTGCCGCATCGCCATGCACTGCACGGAAGCCAGCGCGCCGGGTCCAGTGATGTCGAACACCGTGAAGGCCGAGAGGTCGAACAGGCCCGCGCGCTCGCGCATCGCAAGGTGCTCCGCGTTGATGATCGGCGACCACCAGCGTGACTCCCACTCCGCCGTGCGGCGCGTGACGCGATCCCCGAACTCTTCGAGGAGCGGCGCGTTGGACTCGTACCACTGCGGCCGCTCCCATCCCGCCGCCTCGAAAAACACGGCGCCGAGCTGCTGCTCGCGGTCGTGAAAGGGCGCGAGCCTCACGTTCCGGTTGGACGCCCACTGCTCGGCCGGGTGGACGATCCCGTACGTCTTGTTGAAACCCTCAGCCGCGCGCGCGCGCACGTGGGCGCGCGTCTTTTGATGTTCGTGGAAGCGGGCGATGTCGGAGGCATGGAGGTCGATCTCCGACTCCCCGTTCACCATCCACTCCGCCACCGCCTTTCCAGTGCCTGGTCCCTCCTTCACCCAGACCGCCGCGGCCGACCACAGACCGCGCACATCCGGCGACTCGCCGAGGATCGGCATGCCGTCGGGCGTGAGCGAAAGGATTCCGTTGATCGCGTATTTCACGCCCACCGACTCATCCCCGACGATCTCGGGCATCAGCTCGAGGGCGTGCTGCATCTGCTCCTCGAAGTCGCTCTCGGT
Organism: Candidatus Dormiibacterota bacterium; assembly: GCA_036491815.1. Taxonomy (GTDB): domain Bacteria; phylum Chloroflexota; class Dormibacteria; order Dormibacterales; family Dormibacteraceae; genus DASXBE01. The sequence goes on from DASXBE010000142.1 coordinate 812, forward strand.
GAAGGGAAACTCCGTGGGCGACAGCGCGGCCTGCTCCACCGACGGCAGGTCCTCCGGGTCGTAGAGGATCGGACGGTGCGCGTATGAGCCGATCTCCAGGTCGCCACCCGCCTGCCGCTCGTACATGTTGGTGTCCATGTCGCGCACGATGGGATGCTCGATGTCGCTCTTGGCCCCGCGAAAGCGAGGCACGGGGCCGATGTCGATCATCTGGTGCACGGCCGGAGTGAGCGGGATGCGCGTGCCCGCCATCCGAGCCAGCCGCGGGCTCCAGACTCCGCCCGTGATCACCACGGTCTCGGCCTCGATCTGACCCCGGCTGGTCCGGACGCGCCGCACGCCGCCGCGCTCGACGTCGATGCCGATCACCTCTGTCATCGGAGAGACGTGCAGGGCTCCCGCGGCCTGCCCCGACTCGCGCATCAGCGTCCCCGCGCGCAGCGAGTCGACCACCCCCACCCCGGGCGTGTAGAAGCCGCCGAGGATCACCGACTCGTCGATGTAGGGCACCAGCTCCTTGACCTGCCCCGGCGTGAGCATGGAGACGGGCTCGATGCCCCACGACTCGGCGGACGCCATGCGACGAGCCAGCTCCTGCATTCGCTCCCGGGTCCTGGCCACCTCGATCCCGCCCGACTGGATGAACACGCCGAGCTCCTTGTACTGGCGGACGCTCTCGGTCGTGAGGGCGGTCATCTCCTTGGAGTGGTCGACCAGGTAGATGAAGTTTGAGGCGTGCCCTGTCGAGCCCCCGGGGTTCGGCAGCGGGCCCTTGTCCAGCAGGACCACGTCGCTCCAGCCAAGACGCGTCAGGTGGTAGGCGAGGCTGTTGCCCACGATGCCGCACCCGATGACGACCGCTCGCGAGTGCTTCGGCAGATCGCTCATCGCCTACTCCGGCTGGTAGGGCGACCGGACCTCTTCCGGCAGCTCATACCAGCGCTTGCGGTCGCCCACCTGGGCCCGAAGCCTCCATTTGAGCGGCTTCGGCTGCGCCTCGATCGCCGTCCACAACGTGTCCAGCCTCGATGCCACCAGCCGGCGGTCCACGTCGAGCTCTTGGAGAGCCGCCCTCAGCCTTTCGATGTTCACCTGCAGCGTCCGATAGAAGCCCCAGTCCTCGGCGCACAATCGCGCGACGTACCCACTGTCGATCGTCTCGTCGCCGCCGGCCTCGACGGGGTGATCGAGCAGCAGTGCTGTCAAATCGACGAGGTCCTTGCGGTTGACCTCGTAGATCTGCAGCTTGCTGAGCAGCAGGTCGGACGGGCTCGCGCATGGCCCGGCGTGATCGAGCCTCCCCCTCAGGTCGATCACGTGCGACATGCGCATCTGGTCGATGAACACGTCGATCTGCCGGCTGTGCTGCGTGTCGTAGAAGTAGAGGCGCCGGTCGCCCTGCATCAGGTTGAACCGCTCGTTGGCCTCGTAGCCGAGGGCCGGGAAGAAAGCCAGCACGCGCTTGCGGTCACGGCTCGGCATCGCGTAGTCGAGGTCGCCGTACCTGCGCTTCAGCGGGACGCGCTGTGCGCTCGCCGAGTGGAGGTGGATCCCGGCGCCGCCGAGCAGCTTGACGCCGAGCTTTTCGGACCTCGCGGCGTCGGCGACTCGATGGGCCTCGGCGATGGTGTCCTCCAGCGGACCGTCGGTCACTCGGCCCCGATCTCGATCACGATGGTCTTGAGGTCGGTCATCT
>DASXBE010000143.1:0-2334 GCA_036491815.1 Candidatus Dormiibacterota bacterium
GAGGCGGCCCACCGGCACCCCGAGCTCCTCCGCCACCTCGCGCTGTCCGCCCTCCCAGGCCGACTCGCCCGGCTTGATGCCGCCGCCGGGCAGGGCCACCTGGCCGGGATGGTCGCGGAGGTCTGCACGGCGGCGGACGAAGGGAACGATCCACCGGCTGGAGGGTGGGGTGGCGGGGCCGGGGGCGGATGCCTCGTAGAGGATGAAAACGACCGCGGCCGGGCGGGCCCCGGGGCGGAAGTCACCCCATCCGTCGACCGGGAGGAGCAGCTCTTCGAGGCTGCTCAAGAACCCCTTCACCGGCTCACCGGCAGCGCGTAAGCTAAGAAAAGTAGCTGAGCATGATCGATCACACGAGCACGCGGATCGAGCAGCAGGTGGCGTCGCTGAGACGCCTGAACCGGCGCCGTTACGCCTTCCAGCGCATGCTGGAAGCCACGGACAGGGTCCTGTGGCGCCTCGAGGAGATGAACCGCGACGGGGTCAAAACCATCCCCGGGCCCGTGCGGGCCGAGCTTCGCGAGGTCGTGGGCACGATGCCCAACCGGATCCGAGAGCCGCTGCGCGACGGCGGCCAGGTCCAGGACACCCTGGACAGCCTTTTCGAGGTCCAGGAGCGCCTGTTCCGCTGGCGCTTCCCGGACTGGCAGGACGCCGAGCCCGAGAGCGCGGACGTCGACATCGCCGGCTGAGCCGCGCCCTAGCCGTTCGCCGCGGTGAGCAGCAGGTCGGTGCCGTAGGCGGTCAGGAAGCCCAAGAGCAGCCCCCACGCGAAGTTGGGCGGTGAGCTGATCTTCCGCCCCAGGTTGAAGAGCTCGTTCAGCACGTAGAGCAAAGCCCCCGCCGCCACGGCGAGGAACGCGACCGAGAAGTACGTCGAGCTCGCCAGGTACCCGATCCACGTGCCGAGGAATGTAGGACCTCCGCCGATCAATCCGGCCAGGCCGAGAAAGGCCCAGGTCGGGCGCTTCGCATCCGTGGTCATGGGGGCGGCGATGCCGAAGCCCTCGGTGATGTTGTGGAGCGCGAACCCGACCGCGAGGACGCCGGTGAAGGCGATCGTGCCGACGTGCGCGGACTCGCCGATCGCCAGGCCCTCCGACAGGTTGTGCAGCCCCAGCCCGGTCGCGATCGCCAGGGAGAGGGCGCGCGGGCTCGGGTTCGGCGTGCCCTGCCTGAGGTGGCTGAAGATGGAGCGGTTGAAGTAGACGAGCCCGAGCAGGCCCGCCGCGATGCCCGCCGCGAAGATCAGGACCATGGCGGCGAAGGACCCCCGGTTGCCCTGCTTGAGCGCGGTGTCGACCGGGCCACCGGCGTGGCTCAGGATGTCCCACAGCAAAAAGACGAGGATGCCGGTGGCGAACGCGTTCAGAAAGCCCTGGACGGCCTTGGGCAGGCCGCGAACGCGCGCCACGGGGAGGCCGAGGAAAACCGTCGCCCCGGCGATGGCTCCCAGTGCGACAGCGGCCCATTGGCTCATAGTTGTCGCCACGGATCAGACGGATTAGTACGTGCAAAAGCTGGAATTAGATAAGTCTAACGGCGGCCATCGCGAGCCCTCCGAGGTCGTGTCGCGCTACCTCGAGGCGATCTATTACATGTGGTCGGAGAAGGAGCCGCTCCGCGGCGCGCGCCTCGCCGACTGGCTGGGAGTCAGCCGCCCGACGGTGACTGTCGCTCTGCGCCGGATGACCCGCGACGGCCTCGTCCGGATGAACGGGCACAAGGAGATCGAGCTCACTCCCGACGGCATGGGGATGGCGGAGTCGATCGTCCGGCGCCACCGGATCATGGAGCGCTGGCTCACCGACGGGCTCGGCCTCGACTGGGTGACCGCCGACCTCGAGGCCGCGCGACTCGAGCACGCGGTTTCGACCGTGGTCGAGGAGAGGCTGTATGAGGTGCTGGGCCGTCCGGCGACATGCCCCCACGGCAACCCGATACCCGGACACTCGGAGGCTTCGCCCCGCGAGGTCACGCTCGCGTCGCTGAGGGGTGGCTCGCGGGCCAGCGTCTCGCGCGTCTCCGAGGTCGCTGAGCGCGAGGCTCCGCCGCTGCTCGCCTACCTCGATCAGCGGGGCCTGGTGCCGGGCCGCGAGGTGACCGTGGAGGAGGTCGACGAGGTGGGGAAGACGCTTCGCGTCAGAGTCGGCGAGCGCGAGCTGACGCTGAGCCACGAGACGGCTTCGAAAGTGTGGGTCATTCCCGATACGGCGGCGTAGGCGGCGGCCTAGGCTCCGGTGACCGCCGGCTGAGGCTGAAGCTGCGTGCAGAACGCGCAGCGCCTCGCCTCGATCGGGATCTCGCTGAGGCATTCAGGGCATTTCTTGGTCG
>DASXBE010000144.1:0-5360 GCA_036491815.1 Candidatus Dormiibacterota bacterium
GGGCGGAGGCTGCGGCCGCGGACTGTCCACCCGCGCTGCAGCAGCTCGAACACCTCGAGCATTCCGAATCCCTTCACGTCTCGCAGGCAGTCGAAGAAGCGCTGGACCTGGCTGACGTTTGGGCAGTGGGCGAACAGGATGCCGCCTGGGCGAAGGGCCGCCTTGGCGCCCGGGACGGCCTGCCAGGGTTCGGGTAGGTCGAGCAGGACGCGGTCGAGGTCCCGTTCCTCGATGCCCATGTACACGTCGCCCAGCTTCAGGGTCAGGTTCGGCGGCAGCTCGCCGAACGTCTCAATGATGGCGCGCTTCGCGGCTTCAAGAAACTCCTCGCGCTGCTCGTAGCTCACCACGGAGCCGGTCGGACCCACCGCGCGGAGCATTGCCAGGGTGAGCGCGCCCGTGCCGGTGCCGGCCTCCAGGACGTGGGCGCCGGGGTGGATGTCCGCACCGACCAGGATCGCGCCCAAATCCTTCGGATAGATGGGCTGCGCCTGGCGCACCCGGCCGGTCACCTGCTCGGCGAAGGTTGGCCGGACCGCCAGCAGGCGCGCTCCCATCTGGGTGGTCACGATCACGCCCTCGGGGCGGCCGATCAGGTCGTCGTGCTGGATCATCCCTGAGTGAATCGAGTGGCGCTCACCGGCTTTCAGGCGGACGCGGTGGCGGCGTCCCACCTTGTCGATGAGGAGAATGCGATCACCTTCAACCAGCTCCCGGCTCACGCCGGTTTGCGCGCTCGGATGAGGCAGTGCCAGTAGGCGTGTCGCAGCTTGCCGTCGCGGCGGACCGGGTGGAGCTGGTCGAGTGCCTCACCTTTGGCGCCTTCGATCAGCGACGCCAGCTCCGACGCGAGCTCGGCGGGCACCGCCATGTTGCCCATCCACTCCTCGTAGTCCCAGTCCAGCTCACGGGCGGAGGCCGTCTCGATCTCGAAGCCGGATTGCTCGAGGCGCGCCACCCACTCGGGGAGGCTGAGCGACCTGACGTGAGATGGATCCCGGCGGACCTCGACGGTGTGCAGGACGTCGCGCGCGGGCGCGGGCGGAGCGCAATCGATGAAGACGGCGCGGCTGCCGGGCTTGATCACGCGGAGCGCCTCGGACATGAAAAGGTCGACGTCCGGAAAATGGTGCGGCGCGGCACGCACGGTGTACAGATCGAAGGTCGCGTCCGCGAAGGGAAGGCTGCCCGCATCACCGATCACCCACCCGGTGTTCTCGAGATTGCGCTCTCCCGCGATGCGACGGGCCTGGTCCAGCATCTCGCGCGTGACGTCGAGGCCCACCACGCGACGCACGTGCGGCGCCAGGGCGAAGGCGGTGTTGCCCGTGCCGGTCGCCACGTCGAGCGCGAGATCGCCCGGCTGCGGCTGCGCCAGGTCGAGCACCTCCTGCAGCCGGTCCGAGGCGGTGTGGAAGGTCGACCGCGTGTAGTTGGCCGCCACCGGGGCGAATCGGGACCTCACGTCGTCGGGCATCGGCCTGAGTGTAGGCAACGCCGGGTGAGCGGGAGCGCTCGGTTAGAGTTCGGTCGCATGGCGAAGGTGACGGCGCGCTGGGCGGGCGAGAAGGTCAGGTTCGACATCGAGTCGGCCTCCGGCCATTCCGCTGCGATCGATGAGCCGCCTGTTTTCGGCGACGACACGGCGATGCGGCCGACCGAGATGCTGCTCGGCGCGCTGGGAGGGTGCACCGGGCTCAACGCGGTGCTCCTGCTGAAGAAGTTCAAGCAGCCGCTGCGCTCCCTGGAGGTCGAGGTCGAGGGCGAGCAGGAAAAGGAGTGGCCGCGCGCTTTCAAGAAGATCGAGGTCACCTTTCACTGCGGCTGGGACGGCAAGTTCGACAAGGAGCTCGTCGAGCGTGCCTTCGACTGGGCCTGCAACCGCTACTGCCCGATCCACGCCACGCTGAGCGCAGGGACCAAGATCGAGCATCGTCGCAAGGACGATTAGCGCCGATCGACCGGCGACACCCCCCGCGGGCGCGACGGCTTTTCTCAAGGACTAACTAGAATAAAGGCCGTTCCCCGAAAGCCCCCCTAACCGTTGGAGGCCGTCCCGGAAACTTGCTCGAGAGCTTCGTCCCAGTTCTGATCTACGTTCTCATCATCCTCGGGCTGATCGGAGCATTGGTCACTTTGAGCTTCGTGCTCGGCCCTTCGAAGCCGTTCAAGGCCAAGCTCGAGCCGTATGAGTCGGGCATCGTCCCCGAAGCGCCCGCCCACAGGCGCCTCTCGGTGCGCTTCTACCTCACGGCGATGCTCTTCATCATCTTCGACGTCGAGGCCGTCTTCTTCTATCCATGGGCGGTGCTGCTCCGGCAGCTCAAGTGGTTCGGCCTGATCGAGATGCTCGTCTTCATGGGCATCCTGCTCGTCGCCCTCGCCCACGTCTGGCGCAAGGGAGGGCTGGATTGGGAATAGAGGAGATGCTCGACCCGATGGGCAAGAACATCCTCACGACGACTCTGGGCAAGCTCGTCGGCTGGGGCCGCGGCAACTCGGTCTGGCCCGCGCAGTTCGGCCTCGCATGCTGCGCCATCGAGATGATCGCCACCGCGACCGCCGGCGTGGACATCGCGCGCTTCGGATCTGAGGCCATGCGAGCATCGCCGCGCCAGTCCGATCTGATGATCGTGTCGGGCCGCGTCTCCCAGAAGATGGCGCCCGTCCTGAGGACTGTCTACGACCAGATGCCCGAGCCCAAGTGGGTGATCTCGATGGGCGCGTGCGCCTCGACCGGCGGAGTGTTCAACAACTACGCGCTGCTCCAGGGGGTGGACAAGATCGTCCCGGTCGACGTTTACATCCCCGGGTGTCCCCCGCGGCCCGAGGATCTGCTCAATGCCCTGATGATCCTGCAGGAGCGGATCAAGGCCCAGGGCATCACCCCCCGATCGTGATCGAAGAAAAGCTGATCGTCGAGCGGGGCCGGAGCGCCGGGGACTCGTGGGTCACCGTCGGCTCCGCGGCCATCCGCGAAGCGCTGACGGCGCTGAAGGCCGACGGCTACCGCCTCCTTGTCTTCCTCACATGCGTGGACCACCTGGCCGACACCTCGAGGCAATGGCCCGCGCGCTACGAGCTCGTCTACCAGCTCCGCAACCTGGAGACCCGAGAGGAGCTCCGGGTGCGCACATTCGTCGACGGCGACCCTCCCCGCGTCGATTCCGTGTCTGACATCTACCCGCCGGCCAACTGGGACGAGCGCGAGACCTACGACCTCTTCGGCGTCGTGTTCGACGAGCATCCGGACCTGAGCCGGATCCTGATGCCCGACGACTGGGTCGGCCATCCGCTCCGGCGCGACTATCCCGTCGGCGGCGAGGTCGTCGAGTTTTCCGAGGAGCACGCGGCGTGGCAAACCGCGCCGGAGAAAGCATGAGCACCTCCGGGGGAGCCACGACGGTCCCCGAGGGCGTCACGATCATGAGGACGGGCGAGCAGGGCGCCTTCGGAGGCGAATTGCTGACCGTCAACTTCGGGCCCCACCACCCTTCCACCCATGGGGTGCTGCGCCTGATCGTCGAGCTCGACGGCGAGCAGATCCGCAGCATCAAGCCGGTCATCGGATACCTGCACACCGGCATCGAGAAGCAGATGGAGGCGCTCCGCTGGCAGCAGGGCGTGGTCGTCACGGACCGGCACGACTACCTCTCGCCGCCGATCAACAACCTCGCCTACGCGCTCGCGGTCGAAAGGCTGATGGGCGTCGAGGCGCCGCCGAGGGCGCAGGCGCTGCGCGTGATCATGTCGGAGCTCACGCGGCTCTCGTCCCACCTGGTGTGGATGGGCACGAGCGGCCTCGAGCTCGGCGCGATGTCGATGCTCATGTACTGCTTCCGAGAGCGCGACACGATCCTCGACATGAACGAGGAGATCTCGGGCTTCCGGATGCACACCTCGTACATCCGGCCCGGCGGAGTGATGGCCGACGCCACGCCGCGATTCCTCGACCTGCTCGATCGGTTCATCCACTCGATGCCGGGGCATGTCGACGAGTACGAGGACCTCCTCACCATGAACCCGATCTGGCGCTCGCGCACGATCGGGATCGGCCGCCTCTCACCCGAGGACGCCAAGGTCCTCGGCGCGAGCGGGCCGATGATCCGCGGCTCGGGCGTCGCTTGGGACCTCCGCAAGACGAGGCCCTACTCGGGCTATGAGAAGTACGACTTCGAGGTCGCGACCTCGAACGACTGCGACTGCTACGGCCGCTACCTCGTGCGCATCAAAGAGATGCGCGAGGCGGTGAAGATCCTGCGCCAGGCGCTCGACACGCTGCCCGACGGGCCTGTCAACGTGGACGACCGCAAGATGCTGCCCCCGCCGCGAGAGGAGCTCGAGACCTCGATGGAGGCCGTGATCCACCACTTCAAGCTGTTCACGGAGGGTTACTCGGTGCCGCCCGGCGACGTGTACGTGGCCGTCGAGTCGGGGCGCGGTGAGAACGGGTGCTACGTCGTCAGCGATGGGACGCACAAGCCGCGGCGGGTCAAGTTCCGCTCCGCGTCCTTCGTCAACCTCCAGGCCCTGGAGCGCATGGCCCTGAACCACATGATCGCCGACATGGTCGCGATCATCGGCACCGCGGACACCGTGCTCGGAGATGTCGATCGGTGAGCGCACTTTCCGCACATCTCCTCGAGGAGATCAGGGCGCTGCCGGGCCGCTACCCGCAGCCGCGCTCCGCTGTGATGCCGGCGCTCGACCTGGCTCAGGAGGAGCTCGGCCACCTCACGCCCGAGGCCATGACCGAGGTGGCCGGAGCGCTGCAGCTCGACCCCGGCTATGTCGAAGGCGTGGCCACCTTTTACACGCTGTTCCACCTGGAGCCGATCGGCAAGCACCGCCTCTACATGTGCACCAACTTGAGCTGCATGCTGCGTGGTTCCGGCGAGCTCGTCGAGCACCTCAAACAAAAGATCGGTGTGCATGAGGCAGGCGAGGTCTCGAAGGACGGGCTGTTCTCCTATGAGGAGGTGGAGTGCATGGGCGCCTGCGAGTACGCGCCGATGATGCGTCTCGACCATCGGTACCACTACGACCTGACCAACGAGAAGCTCGACGAGCTGCTCTCCGAGCGGCGGCACACGACCGAGAGCGCGAAGCCGCCGGCCTCGGCCCCGGCCGATCCGCTCCCGCTCGCCGAGCGCGGCGTCGCCGCCTCGCACACCGACCCGCTCGCCACCGGCGGCAAGGCCACGAAGCCTCGGGCGCCCAGGAAGAAGAAGAGCGATGCCTGAGCAGCGCGGCACGGTTGGCGGCCCGGTTCTGACCGAGTGGTTCGGCACGGCCGACCTTCCGAAGCTCGACGTGTACGAGTCGCTCGGCGGCTACGCCGCGCTCAGGAAGGTCGTGAC
>DASXBE010000145.1:0-4819 GCA_036491815.1 Candidatus Dormiibacterota bacterium
ACGAGGTCACCGCGCAAGCGGCGCTCGACCTCGGCGGCCGCCCGTTCCTTCGACAGCTCGAGCGCGAGCACCGTGGAACCGTGCTCGAGCGCACGCCGCCGTCCTTCCGAGTCGACGGTCGCCTCATCGACGCCCACGGCGAGCAGGCCCAAAAGGTCGGAGCCGGCTCGGACCGGCACGACGTCGACCGGCCGCGGTGGCCGGCCCACGTTGATCCGCACCTCGCGGGCGCCGGCCTGCGCCAGCGGATTCGGCACGTGGATCCGCTGCGGCATCCCGTCCGAGGCGCTGCCCGCCCCGCGGAACCGATAGCCGTCCGTCGAGTACAGCGCGGCGTGGCCTCCGGCGAGTGAGCCGACAACCTCCAGGATCGACCTGATCCCCGCGCCCTCGAGCGAGAGCTTAGTGAACCGCTCGTGGATGTCATGCGACAGCTGGATCTCGGCGAGCTGCTCCTCGGTGCGGCGCTGCAGCTCGCTGCGCTCCAGGATGCCCGCGACCTGACCGGCGATCGCCCTCAGGAAGTCGATGTCGCCGTGGTTGAAGTCGCGCCGCTCGGTGCTCTGGACGTTGATCACGCCGACCAGGCGAGGGCCGGATTCGACCGGCACGGAGAGCATGGAGTGGAAGCGGTCCTCGTCCAGCCCGTGCACCCACTTCCAGTGGGGCTCCTGGCTCACGTCCGGCACGACCGCCGGCTCCCTGCTCTCGGCCACCCAGCCCGTGATGCCCTCGCCCACGCGCATGAAGACCTTTCCGACCATGTTCTCGTTGAGGCCGTTGGTCGCGGTGAGCAAGAGCTCCCGCCCGGCCGACGTCACGAGGTAGAGGGAGCACACGTCCGTGCCGATCGCGGACGTGGTCTCGCGGATGATCAGCTCGAGGAGCTCATCCGGACGCTGCGTCGAGGCCGCCGCCTGCGCGAGTCGCACGAGGAAGCTCAGCTCTCGTGCCGCGAGGCCCGAGTCCTTCCCGTTGCGGGCTGGCTTTTCTCTGGGCACCGGCAGCCCCGAGTCTCGCCGTTCGACCGGCCGCTTCCCTCGTGCTAAGGACACAATCGATAGACCACTGCGTAGTGTGACTGATACAGGGTCACCCGATCCGCGCCAGGCCGCCTCGAGCGAGGTACGCTTCGGGAAGCTTGTCTTCCCCGCACCGGTGGCGTGACGACTTCGCCGGAGTGGACCTCCCGGTACCCCTTTTCGGCGGCGGAACGGTCACGGGAATCAACTTCGACAACGCCGCCAGCACGCCGCCGTTGAAGCGGGTCCGCGACGCCGTCCACAGCTTCTCCGACATGTATTCGAGCGTGCACCGGGGCACCGGGTACAAGTCGCGTCTGGCGACCGAGGCGTACGAGCAGGCGCGCGAGCTGGTGGCCGGATTCTTGAACGTCGACGAGCGCACGCAGGTGGTCATCTTCGTCAAGGGAACGACCGACGCGCTGAACCGCATCGCGGCGGAGCACGCGCGCCTGGACGGCCGGCAGGTCCTGGTCACGGAGATGGAGCACCACGCCGACCTCCTGCCGTGGCGTCACCGCAGCGGCCACGTCATCGTCGGGCTCTCGGACGACGGTCACGTCGACCTCGATGCGATCGAGCACGAGCTGCAAGCCGGAGAAGGGAGGATCGGCCTGGTCGCGGTGTGCGGCGCGTCCAACGTGACCGGGTTCGTGTCGCCAATCCACGAGGTCGCCGAGCTCGCGCACCGTCACGGCGCGCTGCTGTCGGTCGACGCGGCGCAGCTCGCCCCGCATCACCGCGTCGACGTGCGACCGGCGGGCGATCCCGGCCACCTCGATTTCGTCTCGTTCTCCGGGCACAAGATGTATGCGCCTTACGGCGTGGGCGTGCTGGTCGCGCCTCGCGACTTTTTCACCGGCGCACCCGAGGTGATGGGCGGCGGCGCGATCGACATCGTGACGTGGGACGACACCGTCTGGACCGACCTGCCGGATCGCGAGGAGGCGGGCAGTCCCAACGTGATCGGCGCGGTGGCGCTCGGGGTCGCGATCGAAACCCTGATCGACCTCGGGTTCGACGAGATGCTGCGTCATGAGACGGAGCTTGGCGGCCGCCTGCTCGACGGCCTGTCCGGAATCAAGGGCGTCGGGGTGCTCGGCGGCCCAGCGCCGCGTCCAGGCGCCCACCGCCTCGCGGTGGCCAGCTTCGTGGTCGAGGGCATCCACCACGGCCTGGTTGCCGCGGCCCTCAGCCACGAACATGGAATCGCGGTGCGCCATGGCTGCTTTTGCGCCAACCCTTACGTGTTTCACCTCCTGCACATGAGCAGGGACGCCGTGCAGGCTGTGGAGGCCGATGTGACGGCCGGGCATCGCCAGGCACTTCCTGGAGCGGTGCGCGCAAGCCTCGCCCCGTACAACACCGAGGCGGAGGTCGACCGGTTCTTGCGGGCGGTCGACGGCCTCGCGCGCGGAAGGATGAGGGCGGCCTACGAGCAGTCCGATGACGGCACCTTCGCTCCGGCCGGCGGGTGGCCGGGCATCCCGAGCCCGCTGCGGAAACTAGTCTCGCCGCCGCCCCCCTCGCGCGGCTAGAGTGGCGGCATGCTGAAGCTCATCGTCGAGATCCTGCTGGCGATCTTCCTGCACCCGATCGCGTGGGTCCTGTGCATCATCAACATCGTTAATCGCACCGACCTCGGCGGCCTGGCCAAGGTCGTGTGGATCATCGTCACGTTCTTCTGGGGCATCGGCCCGATCCTCTACGTCCTGGTCGGGGGCGGCAACCTCTGGTGATGTGACCAGGGAACGCTCCGCCACCCGAGCCCTTGTGCTCGGGCTGCTCAGCCTGCTGTTCGGCGTGCTTTCGCCGTTCGCGATCTGGGCGGGGGCCTTGGCCCTCTACAGGATCCACACCGGACCGGGCAACCTGACCGGAGAGGGTTCTGCGGTGGTTGGACTGGTCGCGGGTTTCGTCGCCTTCACCTTCAGCATCCTGGGCATCGTCTTCTGGTGGCTGGCCTCGTGAGGGTCCTCCGCTACCTCGGTGTCGCGCTCGTCCTCGTGCTGGCGGTCTTCACGTACCCGGGCGCGATCGCCGTCTCCATCCTGACGGGCCTTGGCTCCGCCCCGACCGCCTCGACACCGGGGCCCACCGGCGCCCTGCCGTGGCTGCATGTGGCGCATCCAGCGAGTGGTCGTCCATACATCGCCGATGACCGCGGCCGGATGGTGCTGCTGCATGGCGCGATCCCGGCCGGACTTATCGATTTCTGGTCGCGCACCGACTCGAAAAACCTCTACCCGGCTCCTTTCTATCCCATAGATCCAGGCGCCTACGCGAACACCTGCCCGAGCAACTCCGCGGCGTACAAGTACCCGCCTCTATGCAAGTCCGACCTCCTCGCCATGATGGGGATGGGATTCAACTCGATCCGGCTGCCGCTCTCCTGGAGCCTCCTCGAGCCCCACCGCGGCCAGTTCAGCCAGACCTACCTCGACCGGGTGGCGCAGGTCGTGGACTGGGCCCGGGCGCTGGGCCTCTACGTGATCATCGACATGCACCAGAACGCGTACTCGCGATTTGTCGACCGCCCGTCGAGCCCGCCACTTCCCGGCGGCAAGACCGTCGACCTGAGCTCTCACTCAGGCGCTCCGGCCTGGGCCACGATCACCGATGGATTCCCGTCTGAGGACTTCCTCGGGCATCGCGAGCTGAGCCCCGCGGTGCTAGAAGCCTTCAGCAACTTCTGGTACAACCGCGACGGCATCCAGGACGAGTACATAGCGACGCTGGCCTTCCTCGCCAAACGATTCGTCGACGACCCCGTGGTGGCGGGGTACAGCATCTTCAACGAGCCACTCGACGGCTGGAACCTCCCTCCAGGATTCGGTGATCTCCTCCTCTGGCCGTTCTACCGTCGGGTGATCGACGCCCTCACCGGGATCCACGACGGACTTCCGTGCTGGACGGGCACGTTCATGCCCGCGGTCTGCGGCTATCGCGACCTTGGCGTGCACGACCTGCGCCACCTTTTCTTTCTGGACACGGGCCTGCTGCGCGAAGTGACCGACTTCCCCACGCACCTGGGCATGTCGGTCAGCTCCTATCCAAACCTCGTCCTCGGCATCCATGCCTATACGCACATCTATACGTTCGACACGTTTGCGGGGGAGCCGGCCGACAAGGCGAACTACCCGTGGGGCGGCTACGAGCAGGGATTCGCCTGGGCCGACCGGGAGGCGAAGGCGATGAACGCCGCCCTTTTCGTGATGGAGTTCGGCGATTCGCCCGAGTGGGACCACGAGATCGCCAGGAACGTTCTGCTCGAGGCGGAGCGGCATGACGTCAGCTTTGCGTTCTGGACCTGGAAGGAGAACGGAGGACCAGGAAGCTGGGGCGTTTTCAATCCGCCCGCGGCTTCCACCCCGACCGACTCGAGCGGCTGCCTGCGGACCTCGCGCGAGCGACTCCTGGCCGGTGCCTACCCACAGGCGTCCGCCGACCCCTCGCCTGTCTTTCACTACGACGCCGCGAGCGGTGCCTTCACACTGGCGGCCAAGGGAAAGGCTGGTGACCCGCCGACCGTCATCGTGGTGCCGGCGGAGGTGACCGGCACCGTCTCGAGCTCAGGCCCGGTCCAGGTCTCCACCACCGGCGCGTATCAGGGGGGCCGCGTTCTGACCGCCTCGCCTTCCGGCGGCGCCTTCACGATCACTGTCGCACCGGCTCCCCTTGCCCTTCGCGGCTGCGCCTGACGAGCCGCCCGGCGACCGCTGACCTTCCGTCGCCAGGCTGCGGGGGCCAGCTCGTTCGGGCACAGCACGGCGACCTCATGGAGTTCTCTCAGCGAG
>DASXBE010000146.1:0-5421 GCA_036491815.1 Candidatus Dormiibacterota bacterium
TCGAACCGGGCCTGGTCGGGGGGCAGCGACGTGCCGGCGTGGTCCCAGGGCACGCCGTCGATCCACCGCGCCACCGGGTTCGACTCGTAGCCGCCCAGCACCACGCCGCCCGCCTCCGACTTGCCATAGACGAGGTTGTCGGGGTCGCGAAAGCAGGGCATGTCGTGGGGAAGCTCGTGGCCCGGCACCGCGAGCATCGCGGCGTGCTGGTGGTCGACGGGGGTCGAGACGATGGAGGCGCCCGCCATGGCGGCGACCTGCGGCGCCCAGATGCCGCCCGCGATCACCAGAACCTCGGTCTCGATCCGGCCGCCGTCGGTCCGCACGGCCTTGACCTCTCCACCGTCGCCGAGCTCGATCCCCGTGACGCGGTGCTGCGTCAGCACCGTCGCGCCGAGGTTGCGGGCGGCGGCCGCCAGGGCATGCGTCGCGGTGTGAGGGTCGAGGTGTCCGTCGCCGGGGACCCAGACGGCGCCGTGAAGAGAGGTGGTGGTGATGGCCGGCATCAGGCGCGCTGATTCGTTTGCGGAGATCAGCTCGACGTCGAGCCCGAGGCCGCGCGCCCGGCTGACCCCACGCTGCAGCTCCTTCAGCTGCTCAGGGCTTGAGGCGAAGCGCAGGCCGCCCACGCGCTCGAACACGCCCAGCTCCTCGTACAGGTCGATGCTGTAGCGGCGAAACCGCATCATGGTCGGCGACGGGTTGAACTGGGTCACGAGCCCCGCGGCGTGGCAGGTCGAGCCGCTGGTCAGCTCGTCTTTCTCCAGGAGCACGGTGTCGCGCCACCCGGCCTTCGCCAGGTGATAGGCGACGCTCGCGCCGGTGATGCCGCCCCCGACCACCACCGCGCGAGCGCGATCCACGAGTGGAACTGTAGGAATAATCGCGGCGGGTGTCCTGCTGATGACGCCGGTAGGGAGTTGTGGTTTCGCGTCGACGAGGCTGTGAAGAGGGCGTGGTAGTGAGGCGTGGTGGCCCGGGTTGGGGCCTGGGCGGGGGGCGCGAGGTAAAGATAATAACGCTTGACTTCTCGTACGTTTGTTCGTATTATATGAACCATGGCCGCATCAGCTGAATCGTTGCTGGAAGATGGGCTTGTCCGAGCCCAGCGGCTGATCCGGATGCGCCATGCGATCGACCTCCAGGAGCTCGCCTTCGCCCGCGAGTGTGCTGAGTTTGCCGAGACCGACTTCTACGACGAGGACGGCTGCAACACCCCGATCGACTGGATCCGCCTCAACTGCCACATGACTAGCCAGGCCGCCGCGGATCGGGTCGCTGTGGGCAGTCAGGTGCCCAATCTCACCTACAGCGTCGCCGCCATGGTCCACGGCGAGATCGGCTTCGCCCACGTCGCGGTGATGGCGCGGACCGCCAACGCGGTCGGTGAGCGATTCGATGAGTCCGCTCTGCTCGAGCATGCGTGCAAGAGCTCGCCGGGCAAGTTCCACTTCTTCTGCCGGCACTACCGCCATGCCGCCGACCCGGTGCGCTACGCGGCCGAGCAGACCGAGATGGCGGAGAACCGCCACCTCTCTTTGTTCACCACCGAGGAGGGCTGGGTCCAAATCGACGGCATGCTCGACCCGGTCGGTGGTGCGGCGGTGCGCAGCGCGCTCGAGCCGCTGGCCCGCAGGTCGGGCGAGCACGATGACCGCGAGCGCGAGCAGCGCCTGGCCGATGCCCTGGTCGAGCTGGCCTCCAAGGGTGTGCGGCCCCAGCTCCAGGTCACGAGCTCGATCGAGACTTTGCTCAGTGTGGTCGGTGCGCCTGGGGGCGAGATGGAGTTCTCGCTGCCGGTCTCATCCAAGACCGTGGAGCGCTTCGCCTGCGACTGCAGCCTGACCAGGGTCCTGATGCAGGACTCGGTGGTGATCGACGTCGGTCGCACCAAGCGGGTGCTTGATGGATCGCGGCGCCGGGCGCTGATCGCGCGCGACCGGCACTGCGTGTGGCCGGGCTGCGAGCGGCCGGCGTCGTGGAGCGATGGTCACCACCTGGTCCACTGGATCCACGGCGGCTCGAGCGACCTCGACAACGTGGTCCTGCTCTGCCACCGGCATCACTGGAAGGTGCACGAGGGCGGCTGGCAGATCATCAAGACCGACGACGGCCAGTTCATGACCGTGCCGCCGACTGTCACTTACGGAGCGCGGCCGCGGGGACCTGACTAAGTTCCGCCGCTACCTCTGGGCCGCGTAAATCCAGGTGAACCCGATCACCAGCAGGACCACCATCACGAAAAAGACAAGCTCGACGCGGATCGCGAGGCGGACCATCCGCTTTGCCTTGCGCGTTCGCGCGCCGCATCTCTCGCAGTAGGCGGCGTCCGGAACCAAAGTCGCGCCGCACGAGTCGCACGCTGCCTGCACCTGGGACATGTCTTTTTCAGTATGCGTCCACACCGGCGCCGCCCATCGGGCCAGGGTGGCGCGGGCGCCTAAGCTTGGTGTCGTGGAGCTCCAGGAGGAGATGACCGCGAGCGACGTGGTGCTGCTGATGACTTCGGTGCCCGAGCACGTCAACGACCTCGCGTATGGGCTTGACGAGACGCGGCTGAGGTACCGGCATGGGCCCGCGTTTCCGACCCTGGGAGCACTGATCGGCCACATCGTCGAGTCGGGCACCAGGGTCGATGCGCTCCTGCGCCGCGCACACCTCGACGGCAACAACACAGCCGATCTGCGGGCGGCGATCGACCCCGGCCACGAGCAGGAGCTGGAGCGACCTCTGCAGGAGGCCCTGGAGGACTTCGCCCGCGTGCGCCGCAGGACGGTCGATCTGTTGCACGGCTGGGGCAAGGGCGAGTGGGAGCGCACGATCAAAGATCCACGCGGAGCTGAGACCACTCTGCTCGACGTGTGCCGGCTGGTGGCCCGCCACGAGATGAGCCACATCGCGCAGATCCGCAACCTGACGGTGCTGTTGCCCGAGCCGCAGGATCTCGGGCCGGTGCCTCCCCTCGTCCAGTAGGACGACAATCTCGGGGTGGCGGACGAGAACGAGGGAGTGGACGGGAGCGAGCAGCCGCCGGCGGAACCACCGGGTCGGACCGATCGGAGCGCGCGCGGCGGGCGGGCCAAGCGGAAGCGCAAATCGGGCGGAGGCGGCGGCGGTGGACGGTCGGCGCAGTTCTGGATGGTGGTCAGCTCGCCGGAGAACTTCCGCAAGACGCGCGATCACGGCTTCACCATCCAGGGCCTGAAGAGCAGGCACCGCAGGCGGGTCGAGACGATGCGGGTGGGCGACCGGGTCCTCTACTACATCACCGGAAGGATGGCCTTCGCCGCGACGGTCACCGTCGCCTCCCCGATGTACGAGGACCACACGCCGATCTGGCGCACGGCGCGGCGCGACGAGGACTATCCGTGGCGCGTCCACATCCGGGCCGACATCCTTCTGGAGGAGGCCGACTGGGTGCCCGCGAAAGAGCTGGCCTACCGGCTCGACTACGTCCGCAAGTGGCCACCCGAGCACTGGACGCTCGCCTTCCAGGGCCACATCCATGCGCTGCCGAAGACCGATTTCGCCATCCTGGAGGACGAGATAGCGCGCAGCGCCCGACGCCGCAAGCCGCTCGCCGGCTAGGCCTGTCGTGGGCACGCTGAAAAGGCTCTACGGCTTTCACTTCGCCAGCGAGCGCCGGGAGCGGTTGTTCCTGGCCTCGGTCGCGTTTCTCGTGACCTTCGGGATCATCCGCTTGATCACCCACATGATCCGGGCGGGCATCGGTCCCTTCCACAACGTCGCGACTGCGGGCGGCCTGCACATCCACCATCTGGTCTGGGGCATTCTCCTGCTCCTCCTCGTCGGCTACATCTGGCTCATCGAGGAGGGCGTCGGGTCGAGCTGGATCGCAAGCCTGACCGCCATGCTGTTCGGTGTCGGCGCCGCCCTCGCCCTCGATGAGTTCGCCCTCTGGCTGAACCTGCAGGACGTGTACTGGGAGGGGGCCGGGCGCGAAAGCATCGATGCGGTCGTCATCTTCGCCTCACTGCTTTCGGCCGGGGTCTGGGGCGGCCCCTTCCTCGGCGCGGTCGCCCGTCACCTCTGGCGCAAGGCCAAGCCGGCCTGACGGGTGTCACAAACGCCGTGCCCACGGTGCTTACCAGGCAGTGGGCACCCACCTCGAGGTACGAATGGCAAGCGTCCGGCCTGACGATCGGTCGTTCGAAGGCCTCTTCATCGCCGAGTATCCGCGCGTGGTCGGCATCGCCAACCGTGTGCTCGCCGACCCGCACGAGGCCGAGGACGTCGCGCAGGAGGTCTTCATCGATTTCAATCGCAGGCACTCCGCCCAGGCCCACTACGCGCCGGCGTGGTTGCACCGGGCGGCCGCACACGCGGCGCTCAACCGCCTCCGCGGCGCCCGCCGCCGCCTGCGCCGGGAGATCGCCCAGGCGCCTGATGAGAGCGACCAGTCCATGGACCCGCAAAAGCAGTTCGAGATCAATGAGGACCGCCGGCAGGTGCGCCAGGCGCTGGCCCGGCTCGCACCGAAACCCGCCGCCGTGCTCGTGCTCCGGGCCAGCGGCTTGAGCTATGCCGAGGTCGCTGAGGCGCTCGGCGTCGGAGTTGGACAGATTGGAACGTTGTTGAGACGTGCAGAGGTCGCTCTGCGCAAGGAGGTCACCCGTGGCACATCTAGCTGAAGGAACACTGCGCCGGATGGTCGACGACCCCGACGCAAAGGCCGCGTCGGACGCTCGGCACCTCGAGGGCTGCGCTGAATGCCAGTCCCGCTTCAAGTCGGTGGCCGCCGACGCGCGATCCATCGGGACCCTCCTCGCGGTGCCCGAGGTCAAAGTCGACGTGGCGAGGGCTTTCCAGAGCGTCAGGACCGCCGCTGCGGCCAAGCCGAAGTTTGGCTTTCGCCTGCCTTTGCTGCCTCCGCTCTCGCGGCCAGTCTCGATCGCGCTTGTCACCGCGGTGGCCGCGGTCGCGCTGCTCGCTACCGCCCTCGCGCAGGACGCAAGCCTGTTTTCGCCGACCACGGTGACGCCGGTTCCGGTGACCGTCGCCGACATGCAGTCGCTGTCTCAGCTGAGCGCCTACGGCACAGTGACCTGGACCACCGAGCCGCAGCTCCAGGTCGTGACCAGCGCCGCCGAAGCGGCGACCGTCTCAGGTCTCCAGGCGCCGGTGGTAGCCAAGCTTCCGGCCGGCGTTTCGTCGACTGTGACCTACGCTGCGATGTCCAAGGCCGTCGCCGTTTTCACCTTCAGCGCGGACAAGGCCTCGGCTTCGGCCGCAAGCGCAGGCAAGAAGCTGCCGCCCCTCCCCGCGGGCATGGACGGCGCCAAGCTGACCGTGACGGTCGGACCCGCGGTGGGTGAGATCTACGGCACGCTCAAGCAGCCGGCCTCCGGCTCGAGCATCTCGACGGCGAACCTGCCTCAGCTCGTCGTCGGCAAGTCGACC
>DASXBE010000147.1:0-2481 GCA_036491815.1 Candidatus Dormiibacterota bacterium
GGGCGCGGCGATCATCAAGGCCCGCGGCGCCTCCTCGGCCGCTTCCGCCGCCAGCGCCGCGCTCAACCACGTGTACGACTGGGTCAACGGCACCGACTGGACGTCCGCGGCTATCGTCTCTGACGGTTCCTACGGCGTGCCGGAGGGCCTGATCAGCTCCTTCCCCGTCCGCTCGGTCAAGGGCGAATGGGAGATCATCCAGGGGCTCCCGGTCAACGACTTCTCCCGCGGCAAGATCGACGCCTCCGTCGCCGAGCTCGCGGGCGAGCGGGACGCGGTCAAGGGCCTCGGCCTCATCTAGTTCTTAGGCGATAGCGAAGGCCCCCGGAACCCGCGGTTCCCGGGGCCTTCGCGCACTCCGTGTCTCACAAGGCGGCGAGCGCCTGGTTGAAGGTCTTCGACGGGCGCATCACGGCGGCGGTCTTCTCTGCGTCGGGCAGGTAGTAGCCGCCGATGTCGACGGGCTTGCCCTGGACCGCGAGGAGCTCCTCGACGATGGTGGGCTCCTTCGCCGCCAGCGTCTCGGCCAGCCCCTTGAACGCCGCGGCGAGCTCGGGGTCGTCGGTCTGTTTGGTCAGCTCCTGGGCCCAGTACAGCGCCAGGTAGAAGTGTGAGCCGCGGTTGTCGATCGTGCCGAGCTTGCGGCCGGGGCTGCGGTCCTCGTCGAGGAACGTGCCGGTCGCCCGGTCGAGCGCGTCGGCGAGCACCTTCGCGGCGGGCACGCCGGCGAAGTCGGCGTACTGCTCGAAGGAGGGCACCAGGGCGAAGAACTCGCCAAGCGAATCCCAGCGCAGGTAGTTCTCGTCGACGAGCTGCTGCACGTGCTTGGGCGCGGAGCCGCCCGCGCCGGTCTCGAAGAGGCCGCCGCCCGCGATCAGCGGCACGATAGAGAGCATCTTCGCCGACGTGCCAACCTCGAGGATCGGGAACAGGTCCGTGTTGTAGTCGCGCAGCACGTTGCCGGTCACCGAGATCGTGTCGAGCCCGCGGCGCATGCGCTCAAGCGAGTACGCCGTGGCCAGCTCGGGCGTGAGGATCCTGATCTCAAGGCCGGCCGTGTCGTGCTCCGGCAGGTAGGCGTTGACCTTCTTGATCAGCTCGGCGTCGTGGGCGCGGGCCTCGTTGAGCCAGAAGATCGCCGGCGTCTGCGCCGCGCGGGCCCGGGTGACGGCGAGCTTCACCCAGTCGCGAACCGGGATGTCCTTGGTCTGGCAGGCGCGCCAGATGTCGCCGACCTCGACGTCGTGGGTGAGCAGGACGTCGCCAGCCTGGTTGACGATGGTGACGGTGCCGTCGGCGGGGATCTCGAAGGTCTTATTGTGCGAGCCGTACTCTTCCGCGGCCTGCGCCATCAGGCCGATGTTCGGGACGGTCCCGATCGTCGCGGGGTCGAGCGGGCCGTTCCGCTTCACGTCCGCGATGACGGCCGCGTAGACCCCCGCATAGGAAGAATCGGGGATGACCGCCAGGGTGTCGCCCTCGGCGCCGTCCGCCCCCCATAGCTTGCCGCCGTTGCGGATCAGGGCCGGCATGGAGGCGTCCACGATGACGTCGCTGGGCACGTGCAGGTTGGTGATCCCCTTGTCGGAGTTCACGTAGGACAGCCGCGGACCGGACGCCAGCGCGGCCTCGAAGGCCGCCTCGATCTCCGCGCCGTTCGGCAGCGACGGCAGCCCGGCCAGGATCGCGCCGAGGCCGTCGTTGGCCGAGAGGCCGGCCGCCGCCAGCTCGTCGCCGTGCTTCGCGAAGACGTCGGCGAAGTACGCCTTCACCACGTGGCCGAAGATGATCGGGTCGGAAACCTTCATCATGGTCGCCTTGAGGTGCACGGAGAACAGGACGTCCGCCGCCTTTGCCTTCGCCAGCGCGTTGGCCAGGAACCCCTGGAGGTAGGCGGCCTGCATGACCGTGGCGTCGATGACCTCGCCGGCCAGCACCGGAAGCGACTCGAGCAGCACCTTCCGCTCACCCGCGGTCGTCTCAAAGACGATCTTGAGGATGTCGTCGGCGGGCAGCGTCAACGACTTCTCGTTGTCCCTGAAGTCGTGGTAGCCCATCGTGGCCACGGTGGTCTTCGAGTCGGGGCCGAAGGGCTTGTTGACGTGCGGGTGCTTGCGCGCGTAGGCCTTCACCGGGAGCGGTGCGCGGCGGTCGGAGTTGCCCTGGCGCAGCACCGGGTTAACCACGGAGCCGATGGCCTTGGCGTACTTCGCCCTGATCTCGGTCTCCGCGGGCGTGGCCGGCGCCTCCGGGTAGTCCGGCAGGGCGTACCCCTTGCCTTGCAGCTCCCTGATCGCGGCCTTGAGCTGCGGGACGGAGGCGGAGATGTTGGGCAGCTTCACGATGTTGGCCTCGGGCCGCATCGTCAGCTCACCGAGCTCGGTCAGCGCGTCGTCGGCCAGGCCGAACTGAGCCAGGATGCGCCCCGCCAGGGAGATGTCACGGGTCTCGATCTCGACGCCTGCCTTATGGGCATACGCG
>DASXBE010000148.1:0-3586 GCA_036491815.1 Candidatus Dormiibacterota bacterium
CCGGCTCGCCATCGACTCGCGGCTGCGCTTCAAGGTGTTCGACTGGCTGATCCTCGACGAGGCCAACAAGGTGAGGGCCAACGAGGCCTTGGCCCTGATGCCGATCGCCAAGCGGTGGGTCATGATCGGCGACCTCAAGCAGCTGCCGCCCGTGATGGAGGAGGCCGCGTCGACGTTCAAGATCGAGCAGCCGCTCGACGAGGTCGTGCGCGACGACAGCTTCTATGGCTGGATCTGGGACCGGGTGCCCGCCAGCTCGAGGATCATGCTGCCGCGCCAGTACCGCATGCGCGAGCCCATCGGTCGCGTCGTCTCCGACCTCTTCTACGAGGGCAAGCTGATCCACGAGGCGCCGAGCCCAAGGATGCCGCTGCCCTGGCCTTTCGACCGCGAGCTTGTCTGGGTCGACACCGGCGCGCAGGACGAGTACCGCGACGCGCAGCGGTCAGTCGCCAACGAGTTCGAGGTCGCGCTGTGCAAGGACATCACCTCGATCATTCGCCGGCGCGTGCGCAAGGCGAAGCTGGCCGTGATCGCGATGTACGCCTCGCAGGTGAACCGCCTCTCGTCGGCGCTGAAGGGCATCGTGCCGCCGGACGACATCGAGTCTGTGGATGCCTTCGAGGGGCGCGAGTCGGATGGCGTCATCCTGTCGCTCGTCCGCTCCAACGACCGCGCCGCGATCGGCTTCCTCAACGACCCGAACCGGGTCAACGTGGCCATCTCACGCGCGAAAAAGCTGCTCGTCATCGTCGGTGACTCGAAGACCGTCATCGGGGGCGCGCCGGAGCTCTTTGGCCCTCTTTTCGAGCACTGCAAGGAGGAGGGCCTGGTGGCCGGCGTCGGGGCCGTGGTCACGGCCTGCCAGCGCGTCGGCGTCCGATCGCAGGTCCAACGCCTGTCCAGGCCGCACCGCGGAGACCGCCGGGCGAGACGCCGCCGCCGCGGCCAGCGTCTGCCGGGAGAGGCCGGTGCGAATGGAGAGGCCGCCGTGGTCCTGGACGGCACCGAAGCGATCGTGGCCGAGGCACCGGAAACGGCGCCAGAACCCCACGAAGGGAACGCCCAGGCCCAGGCCAACGGGTCGGGCGCGCCGCAGCCCGAACCGGTTCCCGCCGAATCGCCGGCTCAACATGATGAGTGAGGCTTAAGAGTCCTTAAGCTTCTGGCTCATGGCCGACCAGTGCGTGTTCTGCGAGATCCTGAGCGGCGATTCTCCCGCCAGCTTCACCTACCAGGACGACAGCGTGGTGGCCTTCATGGACCTCCAGCCGATCACGCATGGGCACATGCTCGTGGTGCCGCGAGCGCACGCGGTTCTCATGGCGGAGCTGGAGGACTCGGCCGCGATGCGCACGTTCCGGGTCGCGCGCAAGCTCTCGTCGGTGGTCCGGACCGCCCTGGGCGCAAGCGGCGTCAACCTGTTCGTGGCGGACGGCGAGACCGCGTTCCAGGACGTGCCCCATTTCCACGTGCACGTCATCCCGCGCTATCCGAAGGACGGATTCGGGCTCACGTTCCCCGACAGCTACAACCAGCCACCCAGCCGCGCAGAGCTCGAGACCATCGCCGCCCACATCCGGGCGGCCGGCTGAGGGACTCGCCTCACGGCGTGACGGTCACCTCGATGGCCAGCTCCATCGCGTACATCGGGCACGCCTGACCGGGTGAGCACAGCGGAGTGGCCGAGGCGGTGAGGAACACGGTGCCCGGCGCTTTGGCGAGGAAGGCCGCCAGCGTGGTGCCGCGGATCGCCGTGGCGGCTGGATCCACTGTCGGTGCGAGGATCGACTGGTCGCTCGAGATCGGGTGACTCCAGCTGCCCATGCCGGTCCTGGCCTTGAGCGCGACCTCCAGCTTCTGGCCGGCGCGGAGCGTCGCGGCGTGGTCCTGCTCCGTCACCACCGCCGCGTAGCCCGGGGAGCCTGAGCTGCCTGGCGTCGGAGTCGTGCGGGCGGCACCGGCGGGCGCGCTTCCGCAGGCGACCGTCAGCAGGAGCACGGCGAGCAACGAGGTCCTCATCCAATACCGAAACGGCCACAGCGCCGTTGGGGTAACTGGAAATCGATGACGCGCCGTCCTGTGGTGGCCCTGGCCTCCCTCATCCTCTTCGCGATCATGGCCGCGGCCTGCCGGGGCGGTGCCCCTGTGGCCACGCCGGCGCCCACGCCCTCGCCGCTCACAGGCGCACTCTCTCGAGGCTTGATCGCCTTTGCGGTGGACAAGGGAATCGGAGTCCTCGACCCCGCGAGCGGCAAATCGGCGATCGTGGCGCCCTTTCCGGCGGGCGGCGCGTTCAGGGCCTCCGGACCTGTCTGGGGCCCGGCCCCCGGCGCCGGCCACCCCGTCATCTACTTCACCGTCCACGACGACCGGCCGGCCGAGAGCCGTAACTCCGCAGGTGTCGTGCCCTACGACTGGCTCTTTCGCGTCGACCCCTTCACGGGTGTCACCGAGCCGGTCGCGGCCTCGTGGGACTCGCAAAGCGAGGGTCCGATCGGCCTCGTCGGGAATGGCCGCTACATCGCCATGACCGTCGGCTGCTGCGCCAACTACGAGGTCGACGCGCTCGACCTCGGGCAGCCGCAGGCCGGCCTGAAGGTCCTCGGCAAGCCGACGGACCCAGTGACCTTCTTCACCGAGGGGATCGGGCCCTCGGCCTCGGGCCTCGTCGCGGTGCGGGCTTTCGGCACGGGCGCGTGGTACTGGCTGAACGCGGACGAGGGAGCGTTGAACCCCTTTCCCCTTAAGCTCGGCTCCGACGACGGCCCCATCGCGATCAGCCCGGACGGAACCTTGGCCGCCGTCGCTCTGCCCGACCATGGCGCCGTGATCGAGCCCATCAACGTCGCGGTGCCGGTTGCGTCGCCGAGCCCGACCCCCGGTGCCACGCCGATCACCGCGACGACGCCCAGCGTGCGCCCGACTCCGACCGCATCGGCGACCCCCCGGCCGGTCAACTCGCGCCTGCCGCACCCGGACGGCATGGCCTGGAGCCCTGATGGCAAGGAGCTGATCTTCGCCGTGAGCAGCGAGCTTCAGCTGTACAGCGCGACCGCGCGGGACGGCGCGGCGCCCGAGGGCCGCTTTTTGATCGCAGGCGGCGTCACCGGCGTTGCGTGGTCCGCACCCATCGCCGGCGCAACCATGGCCGGCGTGAAAGCGGGCTCCGGGCCGCAGGCCGCGGTCGACGCGCTGCTGGCGGCCACCAAGCTGCCGGCCGCGGCGGACACCCCACAGAACCGGCCGCTGACGCGGATCTACCTGTGGCGCTTCGACTCGTCGAGACCCTCGCCCATCTCCACCATCACTGACGCCACGCCGGCTGTCCTGGCCAAGTACCCGCCGCTGCCGGCCGGGGTGGTGATCCATCACTGGGCGGCGTCCGACACCTGGCAGCTGCTTGGGGGATGCACCCGGTACCGCGTGGTCGTGACCGGCAGCGTCCCGCCCGTGGCGGCAACGGTCGGGCTCACCGGCAGCGCCCTGTGCTCGGCGCCGGCCACGCCCAACCCCACCGCGAAACCGAGCGCCAAACCGACCTAGCATGGGCGGGTGGCTGACTTCGACTTCCTGGCCGGCCACG
>DASXBE010000149.1:0-8260 GCA_036491815.1 Candidatus Dormiibacterota bacterium
GTCGACGTCGCGAACCTCACCTACTTCGGGCTCTTCTCGCTCCAGCACCGCGGGCAGGAGTCGGCGGGCATCGCGGTTTCGGACGGCACGAACGTGCGAATCCAGCGCGGGATGGGCCTGGTCGCGCAGGTCTTCTCCGCGGCACAGATCAAGGACATGGGCGAAGGCTCGATCCTCGCGCTCGGCCACACCCGGTATTCGACGACCGGCGCGAGCCGCGAGGAAAACGCGCACCCGCTCCCCTTTCACCACCCCACGCTGGGCCCCGGCGCCATCGCCCACAACGGCAACCTGCTGAACGCGGACGCATTGAGGGCACAGCTCGAAGAAGAGGGCGCGACGTTTGACAGCGGGCTCGACACGGAGGTCATGGCGCGGCTCATCGAGCACACGCACGGCCGGACCTGGGAGGACGTGGTACGCCGCACGTTCGCGCGCGTCGTGGGGGCTTACTCGTGCGGGATCATCACGCCCACCCAGCTGATCGCGCTGCGCGACCCATATGGCTTCCGCCCCCTGTGCATCGGATTCATCCCGCTGCCCGGCCAGCCCGCCCATGTGATCGCGTCGGAGACGTGCGCGCTGGACACGGTGCATGCGAACTTCGTGCGCGAGGTCCAGCCTGGCGAGATGGTCGTGATGGACGAGCATGGCGTCCACAGCCTTGCCTTCCAGACCTCGAACAAGCACGCGATGTGCGTCTTCGAGTTCATCTACTTCGCGCGGCCAGACTCGATCTTGAAGAATTGCGAGCTGGAGGACGCGCGAATCCGCATGGGTCACGAGCTGGCCAAGGAAGCGCCCGTCGAGGCGGACATGGTGGTGGCCTTCCCGGACTCCGGCACGCCGGCGGCGATCGGCTACGCGGAGGCCTCTGGCATACCCTTCCGCGAGGCCCTCATGAAGAGCCGCTATATCAACCGCACGTTCATCCAGCCGGACCAGTCGCTGCGCGAGGCCGGGGTCATGCTGAAGCTCAATCCCCTGCCGCGGTCGGTCAGGGGCAAGCGGCTGATCGCCGTCGACGATTCGATCGTGCGCGGCACGACCTCCCGCCGGATCATCGAGCGATTGCGCGCCGCGGGCGCGCGCGAGATCCACATGCGCATCTCGAGCCCGCCCATGCGGTTCCCGTGCTTCATGGGCGTGGACATCGGCTCGACCAAGGAGCTGATTGCGTCGGGCCGGACCGTCGAGGAGGTGCGCCAGCGAGTCGGCGCGGACAGCCTCGAGTACCTTTCGATCCCCGGCCTGATCCGGGCCATCGGCCGCGGCACCGCCGGGGAGTTCTGCCGCGCGTGCTTCGACGGATCCTACCCGGTGCCCGTTCCGCAGCAGCTCGAGATGGACAAGATGCAGTTCGAGACGCCGGAGGCGCACCCGGGGCGGGCGCCGCTCAAGTCCGACCACATCCCGGGACCGCCGTCCCCCCAGCTCGTCCGCTGATGAGCGGCGAGGGCCTGTCGTACGCCGCGGCCGGCGTCGACATCGAGGCCTACGAGCGGGCGCTGGAGCGCGTCAAGCCGCTGATCGCGGCCACGCAGGGCAGCGAGGTGGCGGTCGGTGTCGGGCCGTTCGCCGGCCTCTACGCGCTGCCGGGCGGCGGCCACCTCGCGGCGAGCGCGGACGGGGTCGGCACCAAGATCAAGCTTGCGATTGCGGCAGGGTCTCATCGCGGGATCGGGGTCGACATCGTCAATCACTGCGTCAACGACATCGCAACCGCCGGCGCGCGCCCTCTTTTCTTTCTCGACTATTTCGCGACCGGGCGCCTGGACCCCGAGGTCTTCACGCAGCTCCTGGAGGGGATGACCGCGGCTTGCCGCCAGGCCGGGTGCGCGCTGCTCGGCGGTGAGACGGCCGAGATGCCCGGCGTGTACGCGCTGGGCGACTACGACCTCGCGGGCTTCATAGTCGGCCTTGTCGGGGCCGGCGGTCGTCGTGACCTCGACAGGATCCGGGCCGGCGACCTCCTCGTCGGCCTGCCCTCGAGCGGCGTGCACACCAATGGCTACTCGCTCGTCCGCAAGGTCTTCGAGGACGTGCCCCTCGACCGGGTCTTTCTCGAGCTCGGCCGCCCGCTCGGTGACGTGCTGCTGGAGCCGCACCGCTCCTACCTCGAGGAGCTGGGCCGCATCAGATGGAAGGGAGCCGCACACATCACGGGTGGCGGGTTGCTCGGCAACCTGCCGCGCTGCCTCCCGGACGGCCTCGGGGCGAGGCTCGATCGGAGGAGCTGGGAAGCTCCGCGCATTTTCGACCTGATCCGAAAGCGGGGCCGCATCGCGGACGACGAGATGAACGGCACGTTCAACATGGGCCTCGGCATGATCCTGGTCGTCGACCCGGACGATGCCCCTCCCGCAGCGTCCGTCGTCGGCGAGGTGATTCGACATTCGGGTCCCGACCGGGTGGTGATCATCTGAGGGTCGGAGTCGCCGTTTCGGGGAGGGGGTCCAACCTGCGCAACCTGGTGGAGCGGGGCTTCGAGGTCGTAGCGGTCGCCACGAACCGGCCGTCCTGCGGCGCTGCGGCATTCGCGCGCGAGCGCGGCATCCCGCTGGGCGAGCTTTCGCAAAAGCAGTTCGAGTCGGCCGAAGCGAGGGATGCCGCGATGCGGGATTTCTTCCTCGGGCACCGCGTCGAGCTGGTCGTGGATGCCGGTTACGACCGGGTTCACACGCGCCCCTTCCTGGCCGCGTTCGCCGGGCGGATCATCAACGTCCATCCTTCGCTGCTGCCGGAGTTTGCGGGTGGGATGGATGCCATCGAGCGCGCCCTGAAGAGCGGCGCGCGCGTAACCGGCGCCACGGTGCACGTGGTCACGAGCGACCTGGATGCCGGCCCGATCGTCGTGCAGGAGTCGGTCGAGATCCTCGAAGGCGATACCGTGGAGACCTTGGGGCAGAGGGTGCACGAGGCGGAGCACCGAATCCTGCCCGCGGCGATCCGCTTGATGGAGGAGAGAGTTGCCGGCCGCCCTGCTCTCGGTTAGCGACAAGACCAACCTTCCCGCCTTCGCGCGCGGCCTGACGCGCCTGGGGTACGACCTCTACGCCACGGGCAGCACGCTGAAGGCGCTCCAGGATGCCGCCGTGGACGCCAGGCCGGTCAGCGACCTGACGAACTTTCCCGAGATGATGGATGGCCGGATCAAGACGCTGCACCCTGGCGTTCACGCCGGCATCCTCGCCCGCCGCGACAGGCCCGAGCACATCGAGTCGCTGCGGAGCCACGGGCTGCGCGAGATCGACCTCGTGTGCGTCAACCTGTACCCCTTCGTCGAGACGGTCTCGCGCCCGGACGTCCGGTTCGAGGAAGCGATCGAGCAGATCGACATCGGGGGGCCGGCCATGATCCGCGCCGCGGCCAAGAACCACGACTCTGTCGTCGTGGTCGTCCAGCCCGATCGCTACTCCGAGGTGCTCGGCGCCCTCAACGAGGGCACGCTGGACCTCGCCATGCGCCGCCGGCTCGCGGCCGAGGCGTTCGCGCACACGGCCGGCTATGACGCGTGGATCGCGGCCTACATGCGCGCGCGCGACCAAGACGGGTTTCCGGCGGAGCTCGCCCTTGCAGGGTCGCTCGCCCAGCCCCTCAAGTACGGCGAGAACGACCACCAGCGCGCCGCCTTCTATCGATTCGGACCGGACCCCGGAGGCCTCGGCGGCGCGACGCAGGTGCAGGGCAAGGAGATCGGGTTCAACAACATCCAGGACGCCTCAGCCGCCTTCCAGCTGGTGAGCGACTTCGAGCCGCCCGCGGTCGCGATCGTCAAGCATATGAACCCGTGCGGCCTCGCGGTCGCGGACACCCTGGCCCGGGCCTATGTCACGGCTTACGAGTGCGACAAGGTTTCGGCCTTTGGCGGCGTCGTCGCGGTGAACCGTCCGCTCGACCGGGCCACCGCGGAGCACATCGTCCAGATCGTCACGCACGTCGTCGTGGCGCCGGATGTGCTCGACGAAGCCAAAGCCGTCCTGGCCCGTCGCAGGTCGATGATCGTGCTCGCCGCCAAGCCTCCCACCCGCGGCCTGTTCGACCTCGACGTCCGCACCGTGCCAGGAGGCTTTCTCGTTCAGGAATGGGACAGGGCGGGTTTCGACCGCGCGGCGTGCACGCCCGCGACCCGGCGCTCGCCGACGGAGGCGGAGTGGGCGCAGCTCGAGCTGGCCTGGACCGCGGTCAAGCACGTGAAGTCGAACGCCATCGTGCTCTTCAACGAGGGCGCGGCCGTCGGTGTTGGGGCCGGTCAGATGTCGCGAGTCGAAGCGGTCCAGATCGCGGTGCGCCGCGCCGGCGAGCGGTCACGCGGCTCCGTCATGGCGTCCGACGCCTTCTTTCCTTTTCCGGACGGGCTCGAGGAGGGGATCCGCGCCGGCGTCACCGCCGTCATCCAGCCCGGCGGCTCGCTCAAGGACGCAGAGGTCGTGGCCGCGGCCGACGCCGCCGGTGTGGCGATGGTCATGGCCGGCCGCCGCCACTTCAGGCACTGATCGGGCCAGCAGAGCCATGAACCGGCGATTCGGGGAGGAAGGGCGGAAGCTTTCTTATGGCTCCTATCTGAAGGTGCCAGAGCTGCTGCGGCTGCAGGACGAGCTGAGCGACGAGCACGACGAGCTCCTGTTCATCGTCGCCCACCAGGTGTACGAGCTCTGGTTCAAGGTGATTCTGTTCGAGCTGGAGGCCGCACGAGACCGGATCGCCGCCGACGACATCTTCTTCGCTCGCCATTTCCTGCACCGCATCCACGTCGTCGAAAAGCTGCTCGTCGAACAGATCGAGGTCCTGGAGACGATGTCGCCGCAGGATTTCCTCGCCTTCCGCTCGCACCTGGCTCCGGCGAGCGGTTTTCAGTCGGTTCAGTTTCGCGAGATCGAGTTTCTCTCAGGTCTGAAGGAACCGAAATACCTCGCCCGAATCGAAGCCACGTCCGAGGAGATGGCGCGCCTGCGGCAGCGGCTGGAGGAGCCCTCGGTCGACGACGCGTTCCGCGAGCTGATCAAGCGGCGAGGGTCGCCGTCGCTGCTGGAGGTCTTTCGCGACCGTGCGGAGCATGGCGACCTCTTCGATCTCTGCGAGGCGCTGCTCGACCACGACGAGGCATTTGCGCACTGGCGCGCCAGGCACGTGCTCATGGTCGAGAGGCAGATCGGCGGAAAGTCGGGCACCGGGGGCAGCAGCGGCGCGGAGTACCTGCGCGGCACCCTAGGCAAGCGCTTCTACCCGGAGCTGTGGGCCGTCCGGAACAACCTGTGAAGGGCGGCTTCGAGGGTGAGCGGCCGGACCATCACATGAAGAAGACGCAGGTCGAACATCCACGGGTCACGTGCGCCACATGCCGGATGTTCGACGGAACCATGTGGTGCCGCCACTGGAACTTCCATACCACCGCGGAGTCGCCGCCGTGCAGCTTCTACCGGCCCGCGCGTGCGTCTCAGCGCGGCACGACGTAGACCAGGATCACGACCAGCACCGCGGCGTACACGTAAACTCCCGCGCGGCGGAACATGCTGGGTCCCGGGTCGGCCGACTGGCGCGCCGCCCCCGCCGGATCAGGGGCGGAAAGGCCGGTCAGCTTCCGGAGGTTGATGAGGTTGATGACCGCCGTCGCGGGGGCGATGAAGAAGGACAGGAAGCCCAGCCATCCGCGCAAAAGGGTTGTGTTGGTCATCCGCCGCCACACGTGGAGCCCGCAGCTTCGACAGAAGGGTCCGGCGACGTGTTTGAACTGCATCAGGATGATGAAGCCGTTGTGCTCGTAGATCGTCATCGGCACGGCGGGGGCTGAGCCGCAGAAGCGGCATCTGACGGCCATCTGCTGCGGGGGCATCCCGGGTGGCGGCATCGGTCCCACCGCCGCGCGGGCGGCTGAGGCGGCCTCGTCGGCGCTGCGGCCGGTCTGCAGCGCTTGCAGCGCGGCCTCGAGCGCGGTCCGCCGCCGCCACTCATCGCCACCGATCTGGTGGTCGACCCAGTCGGACCACATCCGCCGGGTCGGTTCGTCGACCACCCGCTCAGCTTAGGCATGTGAATGGGGGCGAGGCATCCGCCCCGCCCCGATCGTCTACGTTCTCAGGCCGCCTCGGCCTCGGCGCGGCTCTGTTCGTACTGGTCGCGAGCCGGCAGCCGCCGGCCTCCGCCGTCATTCGGGCGCAGCACGCCGAGCACGAGCGCCAGCCCGACGACGACGGACGCGGCTGCGATCAGGAAAGCGAGCTGGTAGCCGCCGGTCATGGCAACGGACATCGTCTCGCCCTGGGCCAGCAGCGCCTTCGCGTGGGCGGTCGAGATCGTCCCGAGCGATGCCAGTCCGATCGCGGCTGCAACCTGCATCGAGACGTTGCCGAAACCGGAAGCCAGGCCCGCGTCTGCCGCCGGCACCTCCGACATGGCGATGGTCAACAGCGGCATGAACGCCATTCCGCCGCCCAGGCCGAACATCAGGTAAGCGGCGAAGATACGCGGGAAGTAGCCCGCGTTCTCGTCCGCGCCGGCGAGGAGAAGGAGCGCAGACGTGATCGTGATCAGGCCGGCGATCGCGAGCCTGCGCGGACCGAATCGGGCCATCAGCCTGGCGGTGATTCCGGCCGACAGGATCGCCAGCGTCACGGTCGCCGGCAGGAAGGCAAGGCCGGTCTCGAACGCGGTGAAGCTGCGGATGTGCTGCAGATAAAGGGCCCCGACGAAGAAGTTCGTGAACATGCCCACGAAGAGGAACGCGCGGACGACAGTCGCGCCCGTGAGCGACCGCAACCTCAGGATTCGCAGAGGCATGAGCGGGTTGCTGAGGCGCGACTCGAGGTACACGAATGCCGTGCCCAAGGCGACCGCGGCGCCCCCGAATCCAAGCGTGTGAAGGGACATCCAGCCGGTATCACCCGCGGTGACGATGGCGTAGACGCCGATTATCAGAGCGGCGGTGATCAGGATCGCCCCGGCGGCGTCGACGCCGTGCTCCAGGCCGAGACCCTCGTTCTCCTCGATCAGCCAGGCGCCCATGACCAGGGTGACGATGCCGATCGGCACATTGATGAAGAAGATCCAGTGCCAGTTGACGAGCTGGGTCAGGATGCCTCCCGCCAGCAGGCCCAGGGAGCCGCCGCCCGCGATCACGAAGGTGAAGACGCTCATCGCCTGCGCGCGCTCCCGGGGAGCCTGGAAGCCTGTCACCAGAATGGCCAGGATCACACCGGCGGAGAGCGCCCCGCCGAGGCCCTGGGCGAAGCGCGCCGCGATCAGCTCGGCCGCACCGTGAGACATGCCGCTGGCGACCGAGGCCAGGGTGAAGAGGAGGACCCCCGCGAGGAAGACCTTCCGGCGGCCGATCAGATCGCCGACCCGGCCCGCGACCAAAAGGAAGCTGCCATAGGCGATCAGATAGGAGTTCACGACCCACGTGAGATCGGACTGGCTGAACCTCAGATCCGCCTGGATCGAAGGCAGGGCCACGTTCACGATCGTGGAGTCGAGCATGATCATCAGCTGCCCGAAGCAGACGACGACCAGGGCGGTCCAGCGGCGTAGATTTGAATTCATGTGATCTCCCAATGAATACAGGGGGTGGGACGATCACTATAACAGGATGATGATGATCCCAATTCCATGGATTATCTGGAAGCTGGGCATGGTTAAGAATTGGTGATAGGATCAAGTGAAGTGAGCACTGAGCGCAACGAACCGGGCCTGATCGCGCTGCTTACACAGCTCTACAAGGCGCTGCACAAGCGCTCGTCGGAGGAGCTCCTCGGCATGCGCCTCAAGCCGTACATCGCGCTGGGCTACATTCGCGACCACCCGGGGGCGACCCAGCATGAGCTGGAGACGGCCATGATGATGGACGCCAACGGGGTGGTGATCATGCTCAACGAGCTCGAGGCCCAGGGCTACTCGGTCCGGCGCCGCGACGCGCAGGACAGGCGACGCCACATCGTCGAGGTAACGGCCGCCGGCCGCCGAGCCCTCGACCGGGCCGATCGGGCGCGCGAAAGCCTCGAGGACGAGGTCATGTCCGGTCTCTCCTCGGAGGAACGGGCGACGCTGCGCAGCCTGGTCCGGCGGGTCCTGGACGGCCTGCTGCAACCCGCTGCCGACGTGAGGACCTGAGCTCGGGCTAGTTCAGCCTCTCGACGATCATGGCCATGCCCTGGCCCCCGCCGACGCACATCGTTTCCAGCCCGTAGGTCTTGTCCTTCTCCCGCAGCCCGTTGAGGAGCGTGCAGAGGATGCGGGCACCTGTCATCCCGAACGGATGGCCGAG
>DASXBE010000150.1:0-5221 GCA_036491815.1 Candidatus Dormiibacterota bacterium
GGCGTGATGGCCGTCATGCTGATCGCGGACACGGCGAAGTTCTCGATCGAGCACGTGAGAGGAAAGCGCTTCTAGGCACGTCCCGGCCGCTGGGCTCCGGTCGGGCACTACGGCACCGTCTCAAATTTCACGAGTGCGGACTGAAACCTCCATCGCCCCGGTCGCCGAGCCCACGTAGATGCCGCGGGTCGGGGCCGCGTCGCTGTAATCCCGTCCGACCGCCAGGCGCACATGGTTCTCGGTGATCCGCACCGGCCTTGTCGCGTCGTACCCGACCCACCCTCGGCCCGGTACCCATGCCTCCGCCCATGCGTGGGACGCGGTGGTCGCGCCCCGCCCGCCGGGGAAATGGATGTAGCCGCTGACGTACCGGGCCGGGACCCCCATCGCGCGGGCCACGGCGATGAAGAGATGGGCGAAGTCCTGGCAGACGCCCGCGCGCAGAGCGAGCACGTCGTCGACCGCCGAGTACACGTTGGTCACCGCGCGGTCGTAGGTGAATTCGCGGCTGATCGCCATGGTGAGCTCGTCGAGCGCGCGCTCGGTCTCATCCGCCGACGCGAGGTCGGCGATGGGGTGGCGGCTCGCGAGCTCTTGCACGCCCTCGACATTTTTGACGGGCGATCGGAAGCGCAGGAAGTCCTGCACCAGCTCCTCGCCGGTGTCCTGGTCGGCACCCATGCCCGTCTCGACGACCGAGCGGCTCAGCACATGAAGACGGCTGTGGGGCCGGACCAGGTTGAAGTAGTGGACGTGGTTGCCAAAACCGTCGACGTAGCTGTGCGGCGTGAGGCCGGAGCTCAGCTCCAGGTCGAACTCGAGGCAGCGCTGGCCGTTGCCGTCCATGGGACGGAGCCGGACCTCCATCACCGTTTCCGCGATCGGAGCGGAGTATCGGTACCGCGTGCTGTGTATGACCTCGAGCTTCACGGGCGCCGCCCGTCCCGCCCCGCGATGAGTTCGCGGTGGCCGCGCCCGGCCGATTGCTGCTGCTGCTGGGGCATGGCGCGGCTGGCATCCTCCCCGGCGACCGACACCGGCACCTTGCTCGGGTGAAAGTAGGTCTCCCGCATCGCGACCTCGAGCTGGCGCAGCAAAGCGCGGCATTCCGCATCGAAGTCGCCCGGGTGCGCGGCGATCGCCTCGGTGTCCTTGCGTTCGAAAAGCGCGCGCAGGCGGCTCAACACCCGCCGGGGCCTCGACCGGTGCCCGGCGCCGTCGATCCTGGTCACCGACTCGTGTGCTTCAGTGGCGGAAAAGCGCGCCGAGCGCGGAAGGGTGCCGTCGAGGAGCAGGCACTCGATCACGCGGTCGCCCGTCACCCCGCCGGAGTGCCGCGCCTGGTACGACTCGAATGCGAAGCACGACCTCAGCACGGCGGACCACTCGAGTGCCTCGTCGGCGGAGTCCGCCAGCTCGGCCGACTTGCGGGTCACGATCGCCGTGACGTTGGACGTCCGTTCGACAAACTTGCCGAGGCGCACGAAGTCGCGCGCCTCATCGTGCGACATGGTGTCCTCGAGCAGGCCGTCCGCCAGGCGCACGCTCATCTGGACGTCATTGAGGAACGGGTAGAGGTCAGACCTCCAGGCCGCGACCTGGGCGCGCCAGTGCAGAGCGTTGACCTGCTCGTACAGCTCGGTCGGCAGCGAGGGCCGCACGGCCTGCGCGGCGAGGCGGGCGGCCGCGACGCTCGACCTGACGGAGGGGCCGAGCGTCCCGGCGATCACCATCTCGACCGCCTGGTCCCGCCGGCCGGTGTCGCTGCCTCGCCAGCCGGCGAGCTCCATGAACCGAGTCCAGAACTCGGGTCCGGGCTCGTCTTTGCGATCCAGCGAGAGCGCGACGTGCACGCTGAGGATCCGGGCGAGGTGGTCGGCGCGCTCGAGGTGGCGTCCGAACAGAGTCAGCGAGGTCGCCGCGCGGCTAAGCATGCGGCGCCTCCATCGAGTCGTCGGCCATCACCCACGTGTCGCGGCTGCCGCCGCCCTGCGAGCTGTTGACGATGAGGGACCCCGGCTTCAGCGCGACGCGGGTCAGGCCGCCCGGCGTGACCTTGACCTCGGGCCCGGTGAGGACGAACGGCCGGAGGTCCTGGTGGCAGGCGCGCAGCCGCCCGCCGTCTAGGACCGGCTGAACGGAGAGGGCGACGACCGGCTGCGCGATGAAAGCGCGGGGGCGGGCGATGATCCGCCGGCGGAACTCTTCCCGCTCGTCCCTGGTCGAGGACGGACCCATCAGCATGCCGTAGCCACCGGAGCCGTCGACCGTCTTGACCACGAGCTCCTCGAGGTGCTCGAGCACGTAGCGCCGGTCCGCCTCGTCGGCGCACAGGTACGTCTCGACGTTGGGCAGGATCGGGTCCTCGCCGAGGTAGTACCGGATGATCTTCGGCACCACCGCGTAGACGGCCTTGTCGTCGGCGACGCCGTTGCCCAGCGCGTTGGCGAGGGCGACGTTGCCGGCGCGGTAGGCATTGACGAGGCCCGCCACGCCGACGAGCGACTCCTGCCGCCCGAAGATCGGGTCGAGCCACTCGTCGTCCAGGCGGCGGTAGATCACATGGACGGGCCGCAGCCCGCGCGTGGTGCGCATGAAAACCTGGTCCTGGTCCACCACGAGGTCGGAGCCCTCGACGAGCTCGATGCCCATCTGCTTGGCCAGGTACAGGTGCTCGTAGTAGGCGGAGTTGTTCACGCCCGGCGTGAGGAGCACGACGGTGGGGTCGTCGACCCCGGGTGGGGCCAGCCAGCGAAGGAGGCGCAGCAGGTCGTGGACGTAGCCCTCGACGGGGCGGACGGGGTACCCGGCGAACAGGTCGGGCAAGACGCGCTTCATGACGTGCCTGTTGGCCAGCACGTACGAGACCCCCGACGGAGTCCGGAGGTTGTCCTCCAGGACGAGGAAGTCGCCCCGGTCGTCGCGCACGAGGTCGATGCCGGCGATGTGACAGTGGATGCCGTGAGGCACAGGCAGGCCTTCGACCTCGCGGAGGTAAAGGGAGCTCGTCAGCACGATCTCGGGTGGGATCGCCCGCTGCTTGAGGATCAGCTTGCGGCTGTAGACGTCGTCCAGGAAGAGGTTCAAGGCCCTCAGGCGCTGGTCCAGGCCCGCCTCGATCCGCGCCCAGTCGGCCGCGCCGATGACGCGGGGGATGATGTCGAAGGGGAACACCTTTTCGGTCCCCTGGGCGTCCGGGTAGACGGCGAACGTGATGCCGTGGTTGCGGAACATCTCCATGGCGAGGGCGTGGCGCCTCTGGAGCTCGTCTAGGCCGAGATCCCGGAGATGCTCGTAGATTCGACTGTAGGCGGGCCGCGGGCGGCTCGGCCCCGCAAGCATCTCGTCGTAAAAGCCGTTTACCTCGTAGTCCGAGTCGAGGGATTTCACGGAGGCCACCGCTATAGTGTCTGCGCCATCGCCCTTTCTGGAAATACGATCGACATCCGGGTCGGCTGCGAGTTCAGGTACGACGTGACCGCGCCAACCGCAGCCACGATCCAGGTCCGCCCACGGTCGGACGCCCGTCACCAGCTCGTGACCGAGACCTGGACGACCGAGCCGCGCATCCCTGTCGACGAATACAGCGACATCTACGGCAACCCCGTGAAGCGGCTCGTGATGCCCGCCGGACCACTGGTCCTGCGGTACGACGCGGTCGTGGTCGCCCCGGACGAGCTCGACGAGGACCCCCTCGACGCGCCCCAGCTACCGGTCGACGAGGTCCCCGGCGAGCTCCTCCACTACACGCTGCCGAGCCGCTACTGCCTCTCGGATCAGCTCATGGGGGTGGCCTGGGAGCTCTTCGGGCAGAGCGAGCCAGGCGGCAAGCGGGTCCAGGCGATCTGCGACTGGGTCCACGACAACATCAAGTTCCAGTACGGCACCAGCAACCCGCTGACCACGGCGCTGGACGTGTTCGAACAGAGAATCGGCGTGTGCCGGGATTTCGCACATCTGACGATCAGCTTCTGCAGGGCGATGAACATCCCCGCGCGCTATGTCTTCGGTTATCTGCCCGACATCAACGTCCCACCCAACGCCGACCGGATGGACTTCGCCGCCTGGACCGAGGTGTGGCTCGGCGGCCGGTGGTGGACCTTCGACCCGCGCAACAACGCGCGCCGGGTCGGGAGGGTCCTGATCGGTCGCGGCCGTGATGCTCTCGACGTGGCCATGCTGACCACTTTCGGACCGGCGACCTTTCGCTCGATGACGGTCTGGGCGGACAAGGTGAAGGACTCCTGATGGCGATCGACCCCTCCACTGTCGACTGGGCGACGGCGCGCCGCGCCTCGTACCTGCTCCGGCAGACCTTTCGCTACGAGTATCCCGAACCGATTCGCGACCTCAACCACCGGCTGGTGGTCATCCCGCCCGAGCGATTCGGCGACCAGCGGCGCCTCAGGCACGAGCTCTCCGTCGACCTCGATGGGGCCAGGCTCGAGGATCGACAGGACCGATTTGGAAACGTGATCGTCGATGTGTTCGCGCCTCGTGTGCGTGACGTGATCGAGTTCCAGGCCGAGGTCTCCGTGGAGCGCCACGCGGACGAGCCGAACCGGCTGGCCGACGGCTGGCTCGCGGACGGCTACCTTCTGGCGCCGTCCCGGCTGACGGCGGCGGACGAGCGGATCCGGCGCGCGGCGGAGGAGCTTGCGGATTCGGCCGATTGGGGTCTCGCGCTGGCCGACCGGATCAATGACTGGGTCTACCAATCGATGACGTACAGGTTCGGCGCGACAGGAGTCCGGACGTCGGCGGCGGATGCCCTGTCCACCGGCGCGGGCGTGTGCCAGGACTTCGCCCACGTGATGCTCGCGCTCTGCCGCGTGTGCGGTCTCCCTTCGCGATACGTCTCCGGCCACATGCTCGGCCAGGGCGGCACCCATGCCTGGGTCGAGGTGGTGCTTCCGGCGCACGACGGCACGGGCGAGGCGATCGCCTGGACGTTCGACCCGACCCACGCGAGCCGGGGCGGCCTGGGGTACATGACGATCGCGGTCGGTGCGGATTACTCCGACGTGGCACCCACCTCAGGCACGTACCTTTCGAGAGCGTGTGGGCGCCTCACCACCAGCAAGCGGGTGACGCTCATCGGGCTCGAGTAGGGAGCGGAGCCGGCAGCGGCCGGCTCCTGGTCCTACATCGCCGGGTGGACTTCGTAGACCGTGATCTTGCCGCCGGACTTCAGGACGGGGCACGCCTTGGCCAGGTCCGC
>DASXBE010000151.1:0-6927 GCA_036491815.1 Candidatus Dormiibacterota bacterium
CCGCCGTAGATTCCGGCGACGACCACGCACAGCAGGAAGAAGGTCAGGATCGGACGGCCGCCGGTGACACCGTGGAACAGCAGGCCCCACAGCAGCCCAGCCGCGAGGAAGCCGTTGTAAAGCCCCTGGTTGGCGGCGAGCACAGCCGAGGACTCGGCCGCCTCAGCGGTGGTGCCGAACGTCCGCCGCCCGAAGGGGGTCCGCCAAAGGAACATCTCCAGGACGAGGAAGTAGACATGCAGTGCGGCGACGAGGGCGACAAGGATGGAGGCCGCGACCTGCATCAGTGGCGCCTCTGATGCGCGATCCGAAGGAAGGCGCCCGGCCGGATGCGTAGCACCTCGCACGCGTCCTGCGCGAGCACGAGATCGTCCGAGGGCGTGACCCGCAGCCAGTGGTAATCCTGGAACGTGACGGAGCTGAAATGAAGGGTCGGGATGAACCCCGCCGGACCCATCGCATGCTCCGCCGGGATGGCCACGCTGCCGATCCAGAGGCGGCGTATCCCTTCCCCCTGGGCGATCTCGGCAATGCCGCCGATCATGGCGCGGAAGATGCCCTTGCGACGATGCTCGGGCATCGTGACGCAGTTCCAGATGTAGCCCTCGCCAGGCCGCGGCGAGATGGTGAGCTGCAGCTCGCCGATCCATTCCCGGTCAGTCGAGAGCCAGCCGTAGCCCGCGACCTCATCCCCGATCCACGCCGCGAAGCAGCGGCAGCCTCGGGCCAGGCGCGGCGCCACCAGGTCGCCCTCCTCCCCCATCGCGGCGGCGATGAGCCCCGCGGAGCGCGTGTCGACCTCGCGGACCTGTTCTCGGCGGCCCTCACCCGGGCCCCCTCCCGCTCGCTTGGGAGAGGCCGGATCGCTCGCCCAGAGAGTGCTCCGTATCAGATCGAGAAGTGCAGGTGGCGCACCTTGTGGATGACCTCGGGATCGCCGGACGCCGAGCCGCCCGGGAAGCGGCCGAAGAACGTCAGAACGAGATCCGCGGCGCTGTCGAACTTGAACAGCGCGTCGCAGCCCTCGAAGTTCCCGGTTTCGGCCGCCGGCGTCCACTTGCCGTCCTTCACCGTGATCCGCCACTTGCCGCCCCAGGGGCCGGCCACGTCGATCCCATATGTCGTGTCCACGCCCTTGGCCGCCTTCTCGTCCACCTGGTACTGCCAGAAGATGAAGGCATAGGGCAGGATCAACCCCGCGGTTGCCTCATCGATGGTCGCCAGCTTGTGGCCGAGGCCGTACTCGATGTCGTACGGGTGCACGCCGTAGTCCATGATCTGGAAGGTGCCGTAGAAGCCGGCGGGCACCGGCCCGGAGTAAGGGTGGTTCACCATCATCCCGGTCCACTCTTCGGGGGTCAGCTCCTCGAGCATCTGATCGAACTTCTGCGCGTCCTTCTTGAACCGCTCCAGCGCCTCCTCGCGCGAAAGCTTGCGGAAATCCTTGGCGTGGTCGTCGAGCGTCGTCGCCATGACCTGCAGGCCGAGCGCGCTCGCCTCCTGGCCCTTGCGGGCCTTCTCGAAGTTCGCGAAGTAGCCCTCGAGCACGTCGATCATGTGTCCGACGAGGTCGCGCGTCTCCCACTCCGTGCAGCGCGTCTGCACTTTCCAGTTCTTCGGGTCCTCGACCAGGCGGGTGAAGTTGGCGCGGTCCCGCCGCATCACCTGCATCACGGTGTCCTTGCCTTCGGCCGACATCGGGTTGACCGGAGCGATCAGCGTCGTGCTCATCAGCGCATTACCCTCCCGGGTTGAGATCGACCACTCAGTGATTCGCGCCAGTCGTCGCCGTGGTCGGCACGACGATAGGCGGCAGGACGGAATCGAGCTGGTCTCGGCGCACCTGGAACCAGGGCGGCAGGCTGAGGGCGGATCCCAGCTTCTCGGGCGTTTCGTCGACCGTGAACCCGGGTCCGTCCGTGGCGATCTCATAGAGCACGCCGCCCGGCTCGCGGTAGTAGATGGACTTGAAGTACCACCGGTCGATCACAGGAGTGACATTGCGGCCGGCGCGCGTGAGCGTCTCGCGCCACTGCTCCTGCGTCGCGGCGTCCGGCGTTCGCCACGCCACGTGGTGCACGGTGCCGAGGGATTCCTCTCCGTCGGGTCCCTCCGGCGACTCGATCACGTCGACGGTCGCATGCGCGCCGCCCTCGCCGGTCTCGAAGCAGGATCGATTGCCTTCCTCGCCAACCTTCCTGAATCCCATCGTCCGCTCGAGGAGGCCTGTCGTGCCCGCGGCCTCCGCCACGGTGAGGGTGACGGAGTCGAAGCCTCGGATGGCGTGCTCCATGCCGACGGGGGACTCCTTCCAGGGCACGAAGCGCGCGTCGGACGCCCGATCCACGAGCTCGAGCTCGATCCCGTCCGGATCGGACAGGACGATGGCGTTGGTGCCGAAGCGATTCGTACGCCTGGACTCGAGGCCAAGCTTGCGAAGCCGGCCGCTCCAGTAGTCCAGCGAGCCCGGCGGCACGGCAAATGAGACAGTCGTCACCTGGCCGCTGCCGGCACGGCGTGCCGGCCACGTCGGCCAGCCAAAGAATGTCATCGCGGAACCGGGCGTGCCGAGGTAGTCGCCGAAATAGATGTGGTACGTGTCGGGCAGGTCCTGGTTGATGCTCTTTTTGATGAAGCGCAGCCCAAGCACCTCGACGTAGAACCTGACGCACCGCTGCACGTCGCCTGTGATGCACGTCACGTGGTGGATGCCGGGGATGGTCAGGGACAAAGCACCGCCTCCAGGTCAGATCGCTGAGAGCGCATCCATCTTAGTCCTCGATTCGGGACAGGATTTCGCCGGCGATCGGATCCTCCATCTCCTCCTGGACGTGCGCCACGAGGCCGATCGCCCTGGCCATCACGGCGATCCCGCGCGCGGCCCGCCAGGAGATGCCGAGCTCGCTTGCGACGGCGGCGATGGCGCCGGTCGCGTTTACCGGCAGGCTCCGGCCATAGGCCCGAGTCGCCTCTTCGGAGATCAGCTGGATGAGCTGCACGAACCGCCCAGAAAAGCCGTTCTCGGCGGCCACGGCGAAGAGCCTCGGGGTGCGCGGGTCGGCGACCCTGTGGATCGGGTGCCCGACGCCCGCGATGATCCGGTGCGCGGACCGGTGCGACTCGACGATCGCCCGCGCCAGCGCGGCCGGATCTTCGCCGGGGGACGCCTCCTGCAGCGTGCGCGCCGCGTCTTCGATGGAACCGCCGAAGCGGTCGCCCATCCCCAGGATGCCCGCCGCGACCGCGCCCTGCAGCGACTCTGGCGCACCGTAGAGGGTGACGCGCGAGGCGACGGCGCTGGGCGTCAGCCCGTGCTCCACGAGCGTCACGGCGATGGCGTTGAACACCGTGGACTCTTCGGGGCTCGGCAGCCGCCCTTTCAGCTCGAGGAAGGCCATGTCGCCCAGCGACACCTTGCCGATGATGTCGCCGACCAGGTCGAGGCCGCGGACCGTGATGCTGTCCGCCGTGGACGAACCGAGCCGGGTGGTGATCCTCTTCCGGCCGCCGCTCACCGGTTGACGGTCAGCCTGGTCTTGTACCCGGCGTCGCCGAACGACTCCTCGGCGACCAGTGTGATGCGGCTGCGGAACATGAGCTTCGACCGGATGGCGGCTTCCAGCTGCTCGACCAGCCCGGGGTCGGAAGCGTGGCCCGTGGGCACCTCCACCTCGATCGGCACCGGCGGCACGATGGTGGTCTGTGCGTTGGCGCGGACGACGCGGGCGCGCCCCGTCACGCGTGGGCGGAAGTTGCCCACGATGGAAAGCACCGCCGACGGATAGACGTTGACGCCGCGGACGATGAACATGTCGTCGCGGCGGCCGATCACCCGCTGGCGGAAGCTCGTGCGCTCGCACTCGCAGGACGTGCCCTCGATGCGAACGATGTCGCCGCCGAGGAAGCGGACGACTGGCATCGCCTCACGGGTGAGCGTGGTGTAGGCAAGCTCGCCCACCGCGCCGGTCTCGATCTCCATCGGCTCGCGAGACTCGGGATCCACGAGCTCGACCCACACGTGGCCCATTCCGCAGAAGTGCATGCCCTGCTGGTGCGTGCATTCGCCGAAGAGCGACGGCGCGATGTCGCCGATGCCCATCACCTCGGTCACCGTGACGCCGAGCACGCGCTGGATGTGATCGCGGATCTCGGGGATGCCGCCGCCGGGCTCGCCGCCCGTGACGATGTGGCTCAGCGGTATCCCGCTCGCCGTTTCGTCTGGCTCCAGCCGGTTGGCCAGGTACTGCGCGAAAGAGGCGGTCGAAAGCAGGGTGTCGGCGAGACCCGAGCGCAGGCCGAAGATCACACGCTCCGTGTCGCCCGGCGCCACCGGCACCGACCGCGTTCCGATCCGGAGCAGGACGAAATGGGTGTGCCCCGCCACGAATGGGCCGGCCCCGAAGGTGGTGAGCACGCTGCTGTGCTCGTGGATGCCGGTCGCGTAGTAGGTCCGCGTGCCCATCACGGTCCACGACTCCATGTCGCCGCGGGTCAGCGCGAGCACGCTTGGCGAGCCGGTCGTCCCGCTGGTCTGGTAGATCCGCTTGACCTGGTCGGGCGTCACACACAGGTTGGTGCCGAAGGGCGGCGCCTCCTCGATCGCCTGCCTCAGCTCGTCCTTGGTCGTGAAGGGCAGCTTGGAAAGGTCGTCGAGGCTGACGAACGAGGTCCCGACACCCGCCTCGCGGAACTTCCGGGCGTAGAACGGCGAGGATTCTCGCAGGCGGCGGTACTGCCGCTCCCAGGCGCCGGCCGACAGGCGCCGGTTGTCCTCCCAGGAGGCCGCTTCGACCTCGCGCTCCCAGATCCAGTCGCGGTCGCAGTCGTCGCTTTTGAGTCGGTTGTGGGTGGCTTCCATTAGTCTCGACCGAAATGATGCAGGTTCTGCCGACGACCGTCGTGGGCAGCTACCCGCAGCCGGACTGGCTCGTGGACCGGGCCATGCTCGGCAGCCGCCTGCCGCCGCGGACCCGCGCCCTCGAGATCTGGCGGGTCGACCCCGATTTTCTCGAGCAGGCCCAGGACGACGCCACCGTGGTCGCGATCCGGGATTTGGAGCGTGCGGGGATCGACATCATCACGGACGGGGAGATCAGGCGCGAGAGCTACTCCAACCGGTTCGCGACGGCCCTCGCCGGCATGGACCTCGACCACCCCGGCACCGCGCTGGACCGGACCGGCCATCCCAACCCGGTGCCCCGGGTGGTCGGCCCCATCCGCCGCACACGGGCCGTCGAGGTGCGCGACGTGCAGTTCCTGCGCGCCCATACCGACCGGCCGATCAAAGCCACCCTGCCCGGCCCGTTCACAATGTCGCAGCAGGCCCAGGACGACCACTACCACGACGAGGAGGCGCTCGCGATGGCGCTGGCCGAGGCGGTCAACGCGGAGGTGCGCGACCTCTTCGCCGCGGGCGCGGACGTCGTGCAGCTCGACGAGCCGTACCTGCAGGCGCGACCCGAGAAGGCCGAGCGCTTCGCGATCCAGGCCATCAACCGCGCGCTGGAGGGGATCACGGGCACCACCGCGCTGCACACGTGCTTCGGCTACGCGCACATCGTGCATTCCCGGCCGAACGGCTATCCGTTCCTGGAGCAGCTCGCGGCCGTCAACGCGCGCCA
The DNA here is from genome assembly GCA_036491815.1 of Candidatus Dormiibacterota bacterium. Taxonomy (GTDB): domain Bacteria; phylum Chloroflexota; class Dormibacteria; order Dormibacterales; family Dormibacteraceae; genus DASXBE01. The sequence goes on from DASXBE010000151.1 coordinate 5,622, forward strand.
GATCTCGGTGGAAGCCGCGCAGCAGGAGGTCGACCTCTCGGTGCTGCGGGCCCTGGCGGACAAGGAGCTCATCGTCGGCGTGATCGACCTGTCCGACCAGAGCGAGGTGGAATCGGTCGACACCGTCGTGGGCCGGATCGAGAACGCGCTGCGCTTCGTCGACGCCGAGCGCCTCATTCTCGCGCCGGACTGCGGGATGAAGTACCTGCCGCGCGAGAAGGCGTTTGGAAAGCTCCAGGCCCTGGCGCGGGCGGCCTCGGTGGCCCGGGCGAGGCTGACCTAGCGTTTCGTCGCTGATAAGGCTTGATACGGCCGGTTCCCCATCAATCGGGGGTGCGGCGGAGGAACGCTCCGAACATCGGCGCGGTGAACGCGAGGTGGGCCCGCTCGGGACGGTAGACGAGGCCCTTTTGGATCAGCGCGCTGACCGTCGGCTGGATCTCGTTGTTCTTGAGACCCGACGCCTTCTGCAGCTGCTCGCTGCTCGCGCTCTCGCCGACGGCCGCGATGTGGCGCATGAGCCTGCGCTCATTGGGCGACGCCCGTACGTAGCGAGCCCGAAAGAACCCCGCGTCGAGCGTGGCCAGGATGCGCGGGCGCAGGCGCTTGAAGTCGGCCATGGTGATGGTGGCGCCGGCCGAGCCCGCCCAGAGCGCGTCGCCGTAGACCTGGATGAAGAAGGGATAGCCGCCGGTGTCCTGGATCACGGCCTCGATCACGTCGTCCGCGTAGCGCCGGTCGAGGCGCACGGCGGGGTCGACGAGCGCGGCGCGGTCCTCCGGCGGGCGCAGGTTGCTGAGCTCGAGCGTGGCAAACATCCTCTCCGAATAGCTCTTCGAGCGCGAGAGGTTGTCGACCACGGGCGGCAGCCCGCACAGCATCAGCATCAGGGGCAGGCTCCTCTGCTGCACCGCCGAGGTCGCGCTCAGCAGAGCGCTCAGTGTGGGAGCGCCGGGCCGCTCGCGGACCACGTGGAACTCGTCGTAGCGGAGCACGAAGCCCTTGTGCTCGCTCCTCTGACACAGCTCGCCGATCCGCAGGAGAGCCTCGCGCAGGTCGTCGTCCAGGCGCCGCGGGGACTGCCTGTAGCTCCGCCTTGGATCCACGCTGACCTTGAACTCCCCATAGCTGACGGCGAGCGCGCCGATCGAGTCGATCGCCCCTGCAGCAGCTGACCGGCTCTGTCTCTGAGCCGCGTCGAGAGGCTCAAACGCCTGAGCGCGCGATTGACGTCGGCGAGCAGCGCGTTGGCGAAGGCCGGCGGCTCCGCGTCGGACTCGGAGAACTCGCGGTCCACGACGATCCA
>DASXBE010000152.1:0-3780 GCA_036491815.1 Candidatus Dormiibacterota bacterium
CCCGCGGGCATGGACGGCGCCAAGCTGACCGTGACGGTCGGACCCGCGGTGGGTGAGATCTACGGCACGCTCAAGCAGCCGGCCTCCGGCTCGAGCATCTCGACGGCGAACCTGCCTCAGCTCGTCGTCGGCAAGTCGACCGCGCCCTCGGCCTCTTCGACCCAGCTTTCGGTCAAGCAGATCGAGGACTACCTTCTGGAGCAGCCCGGAATCTCCAAGGAGCTGGCCGCGGCGATCAGGGCGATCGACCAGCCGAACACAACGCTGCCGATCCCCATCCCCATCCAGTACGCCACCTCGTCGAAGGTCCAGGTCCAGGGCGTCCAGGGCGTCGCGCTCGGTGACAACACCGGTCTCGGGTCCGCCGTGATCTGGGTCAAGAACGGCGACGTGTACGCCGTCGCCGGCACGGTCAAGCAGTCGGACGCAATCAACGTCGCAAATAACCTGAAGTAGCCCGCCGCCGTTACCCTCGACGAATGGCTGAGGTGGCGGAACAGAGGCTGACGGCCGCGTCGCCCGAAGGTGAGGCGGCCGCCGGCACCCCGGCGATCAAGACGGTCGAGCTCACCAAGCGTTTCGGCCGCACGACGGCGCTCGCCGGGCTGTCGATGACGGTTCCTAGAGGCGAGGTGTTCGGGTTCCTAGGCCCGAACGGCGCGGGCAAGACGACCGCCGTCAAGCTCCTGCTCGGCCTGCTGAAACCGACGGCGGGCGAGGCCTCGCTCCTGGGACGCCCGATCGGCGACCTGCAGACCCGGCGCCGGATCGGTTATCTGCCGGAGCTATTCCGGTACCAGGCCTGGCTGACCGCAAGCGAGGTGCTGGCGCTCCACTGCGAGCTGGCACCACTCCCGAGGTCGAGCTGGAAGGACGAGGTCAAGACGGCCCTCGACACCGTCGGCCTGACGGAGCGCGGGAACGACCGGGTGGGGACGTTCTCCAAGGGCATGCAGCAGCGACTGGGCCTGGGCGCCGCGCTCCTCGGCGAGCCCGAGCTCGTGTTCCTTGACGAGCCCACCTCGGCGCTGGACCCCGTCGGACGCCACGACGTGCGAGAGATCATCCGCGGGCTGTCGTCGCGGGGCACGGCCGTGTTCCTCAACTCCCACCTCCTGAGCGAGGTCGAGCAGATCTGCGACCGCGTGGCGGTGGTCGACCACGGGCGCGTCATAGCGGCGGGGACGATGGACGAGCTGCTGAGCGGGACCGCCGTGCGCGTGCGCGTCTCGGGCCTGGCGCAGTCCGACCTCAACCAGCTCGAGCGCTTCGGGCCGGTCGACGCCGAGGGCGACCAGCTGACCTTCACGAAGCTCAAGGCCGACAACGTGCCGGAGCTCGTCTCCCAGATCGTCGCCCTCGGCGGCCGCGTGTACGAGGTCGCTCCTCGGCACCAGACGCTCGAAGACCGCTTCCTCCAGCTCCTCGAGCAGGAGGAGAAGTAGTGCCCCCGGTGCTCGTCATCGCGCGCCTGACGATTCAGGAGGCCTCGCGCCGCCGCCTCCTGCTGGCGCTGGTGATCCTCACGCTGATCGTCGCCGGCTTCTCGGCCTGGGGCTTTCACAAGATCACGACCGTCAACCGCAGCGACGGCACGCTGCTGCCCCCTGACCAGGTCGCGCTCATCACCTCACAGCTGCTGATCGTCGTCACCTTCATGTTCAGTGGAGTGCTCGCGCTCAGCGCCGCCGTGGTGGCCGGCCCGCTCATCTCGAGCGAGGTGGAGAGCGGCCTTTTGCTCTCGATGCTGGCCCGGCCGCTGCGCCGGAGCGAGGTCGTCATCGGCAAATGGCTCGGGCTCGCCGTCCTGGTCGCGGTCTACGCGGCCGGGTCGGCGTTTCTCGAGCTGGCGGCGGTCGACTGGGCGACCGGCTATCTGCCACCGCACCCGATCTCTTTAGTCCTGTACGTGGGCGCCGAAGGCCTCGTCCTGCTGTCCCTCGGCCTGGTCCTGTCGACGCGGCTATCCGGCATCACGGGTGGAGTCATCGCCCTGGTCGCGTGGCTCATGGCGTGGATCGGCGGGGTGGTCGGCGACATCGGCGCGGGCCTGCAGAACCAGGCGGTGGAGAACATCGGCGTGATCAGCCACCTGATCCTGCCCTCCGACGGGCTCTGGCGGGGAGCCATCTACGCCATGGAGCCGGATTCCCTGATCGCGACCCTGAAGGCCGCCGGCACCTTCGGCCGCGCCAACCCGTTTTCCGCTGTCGACCCGCCACCGGCCGGGTTCCTCGCCTGGGTCGTGGTGTGGTTCGCCCTGATGCTGGCCCTGAGCATCTGGAGCTTCAGGACCCGAGAGATCTAGGGGTACAGTCCGCGCTCCCGTGTGGCGCCCGCGACGCGGGCGACGGCCTGGACGTAGGCCGCCATCCGCATGTCGACCTTCTTCTCGAGCTTGGTCTTCAGCACCTCGCCGAACGCGCGGGACAAGATTGCCTTCAGCTTCTGGTTGACCTCGTGCTCGGACCAGAAGAACGACTGCAGGTCCTGCACCCACTCGAAGTAGGAAACGGTGACGCCACCGGCGTTGGCCAGGATGTCCGGCACGACAAAGATGTCGCGCTCGCGGAAGATGGCGTCGGCCTCCGGTGTGGTCGGACCGTTGGCGCCCTCCACGATGAGCTTCGCCTTGACGTCGCGCGCGTTGCGCGAGGTGAGCTGGTTGCCGATCGCGGCCGGCACCAGCAGGTCGCAGTCGACGCCGAGCAATTCCTGGTTGCCGATCTCCTGCGCCCCCGGGAAGCCCTTGAGCGTCTTCTCGCGGGCGCGATACTCGAGCACCCGCTTGATCGAGAGGCCGAGGGGGTTGTAGATGCCGCCGTAGTCCTCCGACACCGCGACCACGGTGCAGCCGGACTCCTCGAGCAGCTTCGCGCTGATGCTGCCCACGTTGCCGAATCCCTGAACCGCGACCCTCGTCTGGTGTGGCGCCCGGCCGAGGTGGTCGAGAGCGGCCATCGCGCATATGGTGACGCCGCGGCCTGTCGCCTCGATCCGGCCCAACGACCCGCCCACCTCGATCGGCTTGCCGGTCACGGACGCAGGCGCCGAGTAACCGAGGTGCATGGAAAGCGTGTCCATGATCCACGCCATCGTCTGGCCGTCAGTGTTGACGTCGGGCGCCGGGATGTCGCGGTCGGCACCGATCAGGATCGAGATCTCCGTCGCGAACCGGCGCGTCATGTGCTCGAGCTCGTTGAGCGACAGCTCGCGCGGGTTGACGATGATGCCGCCCTTGGCACCGCCGAACGGGATGTTCACGACTGCGCACTTGAAGCTCATCCACATGGCGAGCGCCTTCACCTCGTTCAGCGAGACGTCGGGGTGATACCTGATGCCGCCCTTGGCCGGGCCGCGGGTGATGTTGTGCTGCACGCGGTAGCCGGTGAAGATCCGCGTGTGGCCCGTGTCCATCTTGACTGGGAAGTGGCAGGTGAACTCCCGTTGCACCTCGCGGAGGACCTCCCGCAGCCACGGCTCGAGCTTGATGATCTCCGCCGCCTGGTCGAACTGCGCCTGGGCGGTTCTCCATTCGTCTGCTTCCACGACGGCCGCAACCTGCGCGCTCACATCAGCACAGATGATCGCGGATATTCCGCATGCGGATCACAAATAACGTTGACGCAGGCCGGCAAGCCGGACCTGAAGGCCCGCTCGAGGGCCGGCCGGATGCCCTCCGGCCGCTCGACCAGCTCGCCGTGGCCGCCGAGCGATTCGACGAGCCTGTCGTAGCGCGTGGCGGGCGCCAGGTCGGTGGCGATGCTCACCCCGAGCATG
>DASXBE010000153.1:0-5937 GCA_036491815.1 Candidatus Dormiibacterota bacterium
CCGTTCTGGCGGAAATCCGCCGGGTGCCCCGTCTCCTCCTCGAAGTGCTCCAGCATCCCTACGGACAACCGTTGCAGGCGGACGTTGGCCTCCATCGAGAACTGCTGCCGCACCCCGCCCGCGCACTTGCCCGTCGACTGAGACCCGAGCGTCTCGCGCTCGAGCAGAAGGACGTCGACGTGGCGCTTCGCAAGCTGGTACGCCAGCGCGCAGCCCATGACGCCGCCCCCCGCAATGACTACATCAGCGGTCTCCATGGCCTCACCTGGATGGACCGGCGAGGTGCCCCGCGCCGGCGCGGCTGTCCCGCCACGCCATGCCCCACACCTCGAAGATCATCTTCAGAGCCGCGAACGTTGTGATGTCGCCGCTGTCGAACGGGGGCGAGACCTCGACGATGTCGAACCCGACGAGCTGCGAGCGCTCAGTGGCCGCGCGCAACAGCTGGATCGCCTGGCGGCTGGACAGCCCGCCGGCGGAGGGGATCTCGGTGCCCGGGGCGAAGGCGGGGTCGAGCACGTCGATGTCGAACGACACGTGGACCTTGCGGCCCGCCAGCCGAGAAGCGATCTCGTGGGCTGATCGCGCGGGCTCGCGGGCCAGCTCGGGCGCGGAGATCAGCAGCATGCCGTGGGCGCTGATGAACTCGAGCTCTTCCGGGTCGTAGTCGCGGCCGCCCGCGATCACGACCAGCGAGGGGTCGATGCCCGAGACGTCGAGGGCTCGGCGCATCGCGCACCCGCATGTCCAGCGGCCGCCTCGCGAAAACTCGCACAGGTCGGGGTGCGCGTCCACCCACAGCACCGCCAGTCCCGGATGCCGCCTTGCCTGCGCGGCCAGCGTGGCGATGGCCGTGCAGTGGTCGCCACCGAGCACGGTGAGGAACGAGTCCGCCGGGACCTGCGCCAGCCGCTCGGCGATGGCCGACCAGCCCTGTTCGATGTCCGGCCCGGGATCCAGGTCTCCGAGGTCGTCCACCCGCATCGCGCCGAGCAACCGGCCCTCTTCGGTCACGGGCGGCAGGGCTGCCGAGAGCGACCGGATGCGCGCCGGCGCCAGCGCGGCGCCCTTGCGGTAGACCGCAGAGCCGTCGTAGGCGATGCCGGCGACCGTCACGTCCGCATCCTGGCCGGCGGCGCTCCCGGCCAGCCCGGCCCACGGCCTCAGGCCGTCCAGGTTCACGTCCGCCTTCGCTCCGGCACCTTGAGGATGCTAAGCGACCCGACGGCAAACCACGCGACGAACAGGCCGAACACGACTGGAAACCCGCCCGGCAGGCCCAGCAGCCTCGGCCCCGCGTTGAAGGAATCAAGGATGGGCCCGCCCAGGAACACCGCGATGATTCCAGCCCCGGCGGTGGCGATGTTCGAGAACCCCATGTAGAGGCCGCCCTCGTGCGGCGGAATGATGTCCTGGATGAACGCCCAATCGACGGAGAAGAAGACGCCAAGCCCGACGCCGATGAACAGGCCCGTGAGCATCGCCTGGACGGCGAGGTCCGGGACCTTAAGGAAGGTTGCCAGCGGAGCGAGGGCGCAGACCGGGAGCCAGCGGTAGTGACTGAACACCAGAACGAGGCTGCCCGCGGCGCCGAACAGGCCTGACGCAACAATGAGCGGGCGCCTGCCGGTGCGCTCGGAGAGGCGCGCCGCCGGCCAGCTCACGAGGGCCGCCACGCCGATGGCGAGGCCGAGCAGGGTCGAGGCGGCCGCGGCCGTCGCCTTCACATCCCCCGGAAAAAAGACATTGTCGAAGTAGAAAAAGGCGAAGTTCTGCAGCCCCCCAAAGCCCATGAAGATCAGCAGGCGCGACGCCATGAGCCACAAGAAGTCGCGGTGCCGAAGCGGGCCTCCGAAGGTCTTGCTGAGCAGCTCGCCGAGGGATCTGAACCGTCCCTCGACGGGCAGGGCTGTGTCCGGGACCAGCACGACGGTGGCCACCATCGTGACGAGGAGCACGACGATGATCGAGGCGATCGCCACGCTCCGGCCCAGGTGCGCGAGCAGCAGGCCGGCGCCGATGACGCCTGCCGCGATGCCTACGAGATTGGCCAGGCCGTAATAGCCGGACGCGTCCGCGCGCTGCCCCTCGGGCACGACGTCCGGCAGCAGGCCCTGGTATGGCGCCTGGGCGGTGTTCGAAGCCGTCTGGAGGAGGAAATAGAAGACGACCAGCCACCAGAAGTTGCCGGCCAGCGCGATGCCGGCGAGAAAAAGGACGTCGCCCGCCGTCCCTGCCGCGATGAAGGGCCGCCGCCTTCCCCACCGGGTCACCGTGCGGTCGGAGATGCCGCCGACGATGGGCTGCCACACGATCGCCATCACGGCTCCGATCGACTTCAGGCCGCTCGAGGCCACCCCCTCATGACCGCGCCCGACGAGCTGGATGATCAGGTCGGGGAGGATGAGAGCCGTCAGGCTGTTCCACAGGTAGCCGATCGCGACCCAGTAGAGCGAGAGGACTATGAAGTCGAGCTGGTTCAGGCGGCGCGGCGGAGCAGCGATCGCTGCCATGGTCAATCGGGTCGATACGGAGGCAGCGAGCGCTTGACGGGTCGGTCTTCGCGGTAGCCCAGCGCGTATTCGCCCTGGAGGATGGTGTGCACCTCGCGGGTCCCTTCGTAGATGATCGGCGCCCTGGCGTTGCGCAGGAATCTCTCCACCGGATACTCGGCCGAGTAGCCGTACGCCCCATGCACCTCGATCGCGTCGTGCGCCGCGTTGAATGCCGCGTCGGTCGCGTACTGCTTCGCCATCGACACCTCTTTGGTGTGCCGGAGGCCGACGTTTTTCATCCAGGCGACCTTGAAATAGAGCATCCGGCAGATCTCGTAGTCGCGCGCCATCCTGGCGATCATCTGCTGGACGAGCTGGTACCGGCCGATCTCCTGGCCAAACGTCTTGCGCTCACGGGCGTACTTCACCGACGCGTCGAGGCAGGCGCGCACCGTCCCGGTCGCCCCCGCGGCCACCGTGTAGCGGCCGTTGTCCAGGCACGACATCGCGATCTTGAATCCATCGCCCTCGTCACCGATTCGGTTGGCCTCGGACACCTCGACGTCGGCCATGAAGATCGACCCCACGTCGCCGGCCTTGATCCCCAGCCGGTCCGCGATGGGCTCTGTCCGCAGCGACCTGCCGCACTCCTCGCGGTCCAGCATGAAAGCGGACACGCCACGCGACCCGCCCTTCGGGTCCGTCTTGGCAAAGACGAGGAGGAAGTCGGCCGTGTTCGCATCCGACACCCACACCTTGCTTCCGTTGAGCACATAACGGTCTTGGGTCCGGCGCGCGGTCGACTGCATGGACGCTACGTCCGAGCCCGCGTTCGGTTCGGTCAGCCCATAGCAGGCGAGCTTCGCGCCTGACGCCATGGGCACGAGCCACTTTTCTTTCTGCTCTTCGGTGGCCCAGGTGTACAGGCCCATCCCGACCAGCCCGACGTGCACGGAGAGCACGGTCCGGTACACGGTGTCGACGTACTCGAGCTCCTCGCACACGAGGCCGAGCGAAAGGTAGTCGAGGCCGGCGCCCCCGTAGCGCTGCGGGAAGCACACTCCGGGCAGGCCGAGCGAGGCGAGCTTGGCGAAGATCTCAGGATCGTGCCGGCCGGCCCGGTCGTTCTCCTGGATGAACGGCGCGAACTCCTTCGCGCAGAAGTCGCGGACGGTCGAGACGAGCTGTTCCTGGTCGGAGGTCAGCGCCAGATCAAGCATGGTTCTGTACCGAAGGCTATTACTTTTTGGGAGTCACCTTCGGGGTCGGTGAGGGTGACGCCTTCGGCGTCGGCGACGAGCTCGGCGTCGGCAGCGGCTTCAGGTCGTTGGGTCCCACATGACCGATGAGCGGCAGGTGCTGGCCGAAGCCGAGGATGAAGGGCACGGTCCGGGAGGAGTGCACTTGAGGTTGCAGGAAGCCCGTGTAGATCTGCTGAAGCTGGTGGATCCCACCCACCGAATCCAGGTGCGCCGCGTTGGACTTGGCGGCCTGCGCCTTCAAGGCCTGCATGTCCGACTTCGAGACCAAGGCTGACGTGATCGGGTTGGAAAGGATCACGTTCTCGAGCTGGTTGACCTGGTTGACCGTCAGAGAGGCGGTCTTGAGCGCCGGACCGAACGCGTTGTCCAGCGTGACCAGGGCTGACATCGCCAGGTAGATCACGATCAGCGTGACCACTCCGTGTACGAAGACGCCCAGCAGGCCGTCCACGCCCCGGATCGACTCCATGCGGTGAAACGCGCCGCCGATGGCCCCGCCGACCGCTCCGAGGATGACGGCGAGGATCAAGGCGGCGGCCACGCTCAGCACGGCGTTCAGGTGCAGGAGCTTCTGCATCTCGGTCGTGTACTGGTCGTGGAAGCGAAAGACCACGAGCAGGGTGCCGAAAAAGAAGATCTCGGCCATCAGCGGCTGGATGACGCCCCGCTGGTATCCGATGATCAAGGCCACGATCAGTACGAGGACGACAGCTATATCGATGATCACTGGTCGGCGCCATTCTAGCGGGCGGGCAATTGGGTTCAGCCCTGGAGCGGAAGCTCTCCGAAGCGGTCAGATCGGCCATCTTCCGTTAGACTCGGGACACTCTTGGCCCGAACGATCGCCGTCGCGATGCAAAAGGGGGGTGTTGGCAAGACCACCACCGCCGTGAACCTCGGTGCAGCCCTCGCGGAGCTGGGCCAGCGAGTGCTCCTCATCGACCTCGATGCCCAGGGCCACCTGACCCTCTATATGAAGCCCCAGGGCGAGCTCGAAAAGACGATCTACCACCTGCTCGTCGATCCCGAAACCACGGTCACCGACGTCGTCCAGGAGGCCCCGCAGATGGGGGTCCACTACATCCCGGCCGACATCGAGCTCGCCGGCGCGGAGAACCAGCTCATCAACGAGATCGGGCGCGAGAGCATCCTGCGCGACAAGCTCGAGCCGGCCGAGCGCCGCTACGACTTCATCATCATCGACTGCCCTCCCTCGCTCGATCTGATCGTGATCAACGCGCTGGTCGCCGCGGACGAGGTGCTGGTGCCGCTGCAGGCCGAATTCCTCGCCCTACGTGGAATGCAGGAGCTGCTGGTCACGATGGAGCGGATCAAGCGACGGCTGAACCCGCGCCTGGAGCTGATCGGCATCCTCCCCACGCTCTACAAGCACCGTGCGCTGCACTCGCAAGAGGTCCTCGCCGCGGTTCGCGAAAAGTACGGCAGCAAGGTCTATGACTTCGGCATCACCGACTCGATCCGGTTCGCCGAGACGCCGCTCGCCGGGCAGTCGATCCTGCAGTACGCCAAGGACTCGGACGGGGCGAGGTCGTATCGTGCGCTGGCAGCCAAGGTGTTGGAGAATCACAAGCAGGACTGATGACCACATTCAAGCGCGTTTCACTCGCCGGCTCAGAAGAGCTCTTCCGACCCACCCGGCCGCAGGTCGTGACGGACACCGACGATGTGATCAGGGGTGCCGTCGACCGCAAGGCCGAGGTCAAGCCGATCGTCTACCGGACGCTCAACTTCACGCCTGACGAGATCGAGCTCCTCGTCGAGGCGATCCAGACCGCCAAATACCCGGACCGCGTCCGGGCCAAGCCGGCGCTCGACAAGTTCGATTCGCTCGACGCCCTGCGCATCAAAGTCCAGGGGGAGCCGGCGGAGTAGCCCGGCTCTAGCGGATCGGGGCTCCCCTGAAGATGGGGTTCTGGGCGAGCTCGCGTTCAAGGCTCGTCGCCGGTCCATGCCCCGGGTACAGCGCGGTCTGCGGCGGCAGCCGCAGGAGCTTGGTGCCGATGCTCATCATCTGGCGGCGCAGGTCGGTCTCCGGGGTCTGCTTGCCGATTCCGCCGGCCAGGATGGTGTCTCCCACGAACGCGTGGTTCGCGATCAGGTAGCAGATGCTGCCCGGCGTGTGGCCGGGCGTGTGGATCACCGAGATCCTGAGCTCGCCG
>DASXBE010000154.1:0-5335 GCA_036491815.1 Candidatus Dormiibacterota bacterium
GCAGGAAGAGCCCGGTCTTCGGGCCGCCCTTGTGCAGCTGCCCCGTCGAGTGCAGGAATCGGGGCCCGTACCCGGCGGTGGTCGCGATCTTGGTCGAGTCCCTGACCGCGGTGCGGATGGCCGAGATGGCGGCCGCCGAAGGCGTGGTCCTCGTCGTGTAAGCCATGATCGCGAAGTAGGCGCTCGGCCTCGCCCGGTCGAGCAGAGACCTGAGCGCGGTCCGCGCCTTGGCCGCGGGCGTCGATTCCGCCGCGGGCAGCTTTCCGCTGCTCTTGAACTTGCCGAGCACCGCTTTCGTGTTGTCCTTCGACTCCTGGACGTTGGGTTGGTCGAATGCGTCGATGCCGATGATCGAGCCCGCGATCGCGGTCGCAAGCTCCCAGCGCAAGAACTCGCCGCCGAGGTCCAGCTTGTTACGCAAGGTCAGGGTGACCACCGGCTGCCCCGACTTCTCGAGGGCCTTGACGGCGCGGTTGGGCGGGTCCGAATCCATGCGGATGTAAACGAACAGCCTGTCGTCGCCGTAGACGGCGGGCTTCCCGACAGGCTCGCCCTCGATCGGGATGATCCCCTTGCCTTCTTTGCCGGTGCTCTCGGCGATGAGCTGCTCGACCCAGTAGCCAAAGGTCGCGATCTTCGGCGAGGTGATCAGGGTCAGCTTGTTCCGTCCGAGGAGCGCCAGCCGGCCCAGCACCGCGCCCAGCCATACGCCGGGGTTTGCCTCCGGCGGCACCGAGTCGGCGCACGAATGCCCCATCTCGACCGCCCGCTCGAGCAGCTCTGTGACGTCCACCCCCATCAGCGCGCCGGGGACCAATCCGAAGTAGGACAGAGCCGAATAGCGGCCGCCGATGTCGGGCGGGTTGGAGAAGATCCACCGAAAGCCGTGGTCCTTGGCCAGCTTCTCGAGGGACGTGCCAGGGTCGGTGATGGCGGCGAAATGGCGGCCCGCCATCGGTCCTCCGCCTCCGTTGCTCTGCACCTGGTCCCAGAAGTAGGCGAAGTGCGACAGCGTCTCGGTCGTCTCACCCGATTTCGAGGCGACCACGAACAGGGTGTCCTGGATCCGGATCCGGGCTCGGACGGCGAGGATGCTTGCGGGATCTGTGGTGTCGAGCACGTGAAGGGTCGGGTGCCCCTTGACCGAGCCGAATGTGTTGCGCAGCACGTCGGGGCACAGGCTGGACCCGCCCATGCCGAGGAGCACCACGTCGGAGTAGGTCCGGCCGTGCTTGGCGAGCTCGCGGAGCTCGGCGGACTTCTCGACCATCTTCTCCGCCACGTTGAGCCAGCCCAGGCGGTCGCGGATCTCTGCTCGCCGCTTCGGGTCGGTGCTCCACAGCGTTGAGTCCTTGGCCCAAAGGCGGCGCGGGGCGTCCTGCTTCTGCAGGCTGGCGAGCTGGGCATCCACGGCGGGCTGCAGCTGTCCTAGGCTGTGCCACTGGCGCGGCCCCTTGCCCGCCTTGATGTCCTTCGACGCCTTGGCGAGCGTGGCGAGGAGGCTTTCGAACGACTTCGTGAATGCCTCGACCCCCTCGATCTCGAGCTCGCGCGTCACCTGGTCCAGGTCGACGCCGGCATCGGCCAGCTGCTTCAGCTGGCGCTTGGCCAGCTCGACGTTCTCGTCGATGCTGCGCCGCACCTCGCCGTGCTCACGGAAGGCGGCGAGGGTGGCCGGCGGAATGGTGTCGACAGTGTCGGGTCCGATCAGCTCCTCGACGTAGTAGGTGTCGGGGTACCGCGGGTCCTTGGTCGACGTGCTCGCCCACAGGCAACGCTGTGTGAGGGCGCCCGCCTTCTTCAACCTCTCCCACCGCTGGCCGCTGAAAAGCTGCTGGTAGCGCTCGTACGCCATCTTCGAGTTGGCGATCGCGGCTTTGCCGTAGAGCCGCTCCAGAGCGCGCTTCTGTGCCGGGTCCGAGGTGTTCTGGATCTTGTCGGTCAGGAGCTTGTCGACCTTGGTGTCGACGCGGCTCACGAAAAAGCTCGCCACGCTCGCCACCTTGCGCAGGTCGCCGCCCTTGCGCGCCAGCACCTCGAGACCGGAGATGTAAGCCTCCACGACCTCTGCGTAGCGGTCCACGGAGAAGATCAGCGTCACGTTGATGTTGTGGCCCTTCGCGATCTGGTCGCGGATCGCGGGGATCCCCTCCTTCGTGGCCGGGATCTTGACCATCACATTGGGCCGGCGGCATCGCTCGCGGAGATCCTCGGCCCAGGCGATCGTCCGCCGCGTGTTGTTGGCCACGGTCGGCGAGACCTCGATGCTGACAAACCCGTCCTTGCCCTGTGTCCTGTCGTAGACCGGCCGGAAGACGTCGGCCGCGGCCTGGATGTCCTCGACCATGAGTCCCCACAGCATCTCGGCGGGCTTCTGTTTCGCTCGCACGAGCCCAACCATCGCCTCGTCGTAGTCCGTCGAGCCGCTGACCGCCTTCTCGAAGATGGTCGGGTTGGACGTGACCCCGGTGAGACCCTCGTCGCGAAGGCGCGCCAGCTCGCCGGAGCTGATGAGCTGGCGGCGGATGTTGTCGAGCCACAGGGATTGGCCGAGACGGCGAAGCTCTTTGAGCGCGCTGGGCTTGCGGGTGCTCGCCCCGTTGCTGCGCCTGGCGATTCCCGTGCCCTGGGAGACCGCCTTCATCTCGCCTGCACCAGCTTCGTCGCCGCCGCCACGATCTGGCGAGCCGAGATCCCCGCCGCGTTGAGGAGCTCCTCCGGCTTGCCAGACGTCGGGAGGTCCTTGACCGCCAGGTGGACGATGCGCGGGGGGCTGTCGGCGGCGAGCGCCTCCATCACGGCGGCGCCCAGGCCGCCCTGCGGGTAGTGGTCCTCCACGATAACGAACTTCCCCTTCGTCACACGGGCCGCCTCGCGGAGCGTTTTGACGTCCACCGGCTTGACCGAGTACAGGTCGATCACCCGCGCCGGGATCTTCTTGGCGGCGAGCTGGTCCGCCGCCGCGATGCAGCTGTGCAGGGTCACGCCGGCCCCGATCAGCGTCACCCGATCCTTGGCCGTCTGGCGGACCACCCGAGACCCGCCGATCTTGAAGGTGTCGTTGGGCCCATAGATGGTTGGGTAGGCGCCGCGCGTGGTGCGCATGTAGACGATGCCTGGGGTGTCGGCCATCAGCCGGGTCAGCTTGGCGGTCTGGTTCGGGTCGCATGGGTACAGCACCGTCGAGCTGTGGATGGCGCGGATCGACGCGAGGTCCTCCAGCGCCATCTGCGACGGACCGTCCTGACCGATCTCGACGCCGGCGTGCGACCCGACCAGCCGGATGTTCGCCTGTGAGATCCCGGCCATCCGGATGAAGTCGTACGCGCGCGAGAAGAACGCCGCGAAGGTGGAGGCGAAGGGACGGTAGCCCCGGACGCTCATGCCGACCGCCGTCGCCACGAGCTGCTGCTCCGCGATCCACATCTCGAAGAAGCGGTCGGGGTGCGCCTTGGCAAACTCATCCGCGTGGGTCGAGTTGGACACCTCGCCATCCATGGCCACGACATCCGGGAGCGCCGCGAGCGCAAGCAGGGCGTCGCCATACGCCTTGCGGGTCGGGACCCGGTCCTCCTTCTTATAGGTGGGCAGCGTGACCACCGGGTCGACGCGGGCGGCGACCTTCGCCACCGGCCCACGCTCCGGCTTGGCGGTCTTGACCTTGAGGTGCCGGATCCCGCCGAGCTCCTTGATCGCACGCTCGGCCATGTCGGGAGGCAGGGGCTTGCCGTGCCAGCCGTCCTTGTTCTCGATCTCGGAAAACCCCTTGCCCTTGATCGTCTTGGCGATGATGATCGTCGGCTTATCGCTGGCCGACAGGGCCTGGCCGTATGCGCGGTCGATCGCCGTCACGTCGTGGCCGTCGATCACGATCGGAAAGCAGCCGAACGACTCGACCCGGCGGCGGTACGTGTCCAGGCTCCAGCCGTATTCGGTCTCGCCGCGCTGGCCAAGCCGGTTGATGTCCCAGATCGCGGTCAGGTTGGCGAGTCCATAGTGGCCCGCCTTGTCGACGGCCTCCCAGATCGACCCTTCGGCGAGCTCCGAGTCGCCGCACAGCACCCAGACGTGGTACGGCAGCTTGTCCAGGAACTTGCCGGCGAGTGCGACGCCTACGCCAATCGGCAGGCCCTGCCCGAGCGACCCTGTGGCCACGTCGACCCACGGGATGGCCGGGGTCGGGTGGCCCTCGAGGCGGGAGCCGAACTTGCGGAACGTCATCATCTCCTGGTCGGTGATGGCGCCGGCCGCCTTGAACTCCGCGTAGCACAGCGGCGAGGCGTGTCCCTTCGAATAGATCAGGTGGTCGTTGTTCGGATCCTTGGGCTTCGCCCAGTCGTACTGCAGGTACCTCGAGAGCAGGACGGCGATGAGGTCGGCCGCGGACATCGAGGACGTCGGATGCCCGGAGCCCGCCGCGGTGCTGCAGCGGATCGAGTCGACGCGCAGCTGTTGACCCAGCTGGCGTGCGAAATCGAGATCGGTAGTCGCGACAGCTTCGGTGACCGCCATGTCACTCCCCAGCCACCGTGGTGGCATCACCCGGCAATCCGGGCCCAGATAAGTGGCTTAAGTTTATCGGTCCGCCGCCAGACGCTCGACCTCGGTCACCATGCCGTCGAGGATCGTGAGCCCCGCGTCCCAGAAGCCGGGGTCCGTGATGTCCATGCCGATGCGCCTCACCAGCTCGTCTGGACGGGTCGATCCGCCCGCCGCCAGGAACTCGAGGTATTGCTCGACGAAGCCCGGCCCCACCTCCAGGTAGCGGCGGTACACCGACAGCGCAAGCAGGTTGCCAAAGGCATACGCGTACACGTAGCCGGGTGCGTGCAGGAAGTGGGAGACGTAGCTCCACCACACGCTGTGCTCGTCGGTCAGCGTGAGGGCATCACCGAACATCGGCTGCAGGGTGGCCTGGTAGATCTCGCCGAGCTGCTCGACCGAAAGCTCGCCTTCCTTCCGGCGGGCTTCGTGGCAGGCATTCTCATATCGGTTGAAGGCGACCTGCCGGAACACCGTCGACAAGGAGTCCTCCACCTGGGTGCACAGCATGGCGAGCCGGACCTTGGGGTCCTTTTCCGCCGCCATGATGCGGTCGAAGGTCAGGGCCTCTCCGAACACCGATGCGGTCTCGGCCAGCGTCAGCGGCGGGTGGAAATCGAACACATGCTGCTTCGACGCCAGCAGGTCGTGTAGGCCGTGGCCCAGCTCATGTGCCATCACCAGCGCGTCGCGCAGCTTGCCGGTGAAGTTGAGCAGCACGTACGGGTGGTGGTGGGGCGTCACGGGCATGCAGTAGGCGCCGCCCGCCTTGCCCGGACTCACCGGAGCGTCG
>DASXBE010000155.1:0-27353 GCA_036491815.1 Candidatus Dormiibacterota bacterium
GCGGACCTCTACACGGCGGGCAAGATCAAGCCGTTCGTCTCGACGCGGCTGCCGCTCAACCAGGCGCCTCGCGCGCTCGGCCTGGTGGCCGAGGGCAAGAGCACCGGCAAGGTGGTGCTCACGGTCTCCAGTTGAAACGGATCTCCGCGGCCGTGCTGGCCGCCATCGCGATCGCGGCGTGCACGCAGAACGGCGCGCCACAACCCACGCCGCAGGCCCTCGCCACGGATCAGACGCTGAGCTTTCCGGTCGCGCAGGACCCGTCCGACTTCGATCCCGCCCTGATCTCCAGCCCCTCCGACGTCGACCTCCTCCGCAACGTGTTCTCCGGGCTCTACCAGTTCGATGCCCGGCTGCGCGAGGTACCCGACATCGCTGCCGGCCAGCCCACCATCTCCCCCGACGGCCTCACCTACACGTTCCACCTGCGGCCAGACGCCAGGTTCTCCAACGGCGACCCGATCACCTCACCAGATTTCGTGTACAGCTGGTCCCGCGCGGCCGCCAAGCAGGGCGACTACGCGAGCCTGTTCAACGTGGTGGCCGGGTACAGCGAGGTCGCGAGCGGGACCGCAAGCCGGCTCAGCGGCCTGACGGCGCCCGATGCGTACACGCTCCAAGTGAAGCTCGTCAGGCAGGCTGGGTATTTCCTCACCGAGGCCGGCCTGTGGCCGTTCTGGCTCGTCGACCAGAAAGTCGTCGCCTCCGCCGGCGAGGATGCGTGGTCCACCAAGCCCGAGACCCTGGTCGGCAGCGGTCCATTTCGCATGACGGCGCGGGTGCCCGACAAGTCGATGGATTTCGCACCTGTCGCCGGCTGGTACGGAGGCAAGACCGGCGCGCTCACTGGCGTCCACGTGGAGGTCATCTCCGATCCGGCCGCCCAGGCGGCGCAGTACGAGGCCGGCGTGTTCAGCCTCATCGGCTACGGCCGCCAATCGCTGGCGCCGGCGACTGCCAAGCGGTACCTGTCCGACCCGAAGCTCGCGAGCCAGCTCACCCTGGTGCCGATCGGCCTCACCTTCTGGGTTGGCTTCAACCTGAAGACCGGGCCGTTCGCCGGCACCGACGCCGGCCGGCCCGGCCGGCACGCGTTCAGCGCGGCGATCGACCGTAAGGTGCTGGTCGACGCGGTGTGCAACGAGAAGACGACGTGCACGGCCGCGACCGGCGGCCTGATCAGCAAGGGCCTCAACGGGTACCTCGGCGATGGTGTGGACAGCAACGCGAGGTTCGACCCCACCGCCGCCAAGGCGGAATACAAGGCCTGGGACCCTACAGGCTCCAAGGTCAAAGGCCTGACCTACACCTACGACACCGACCCGTTCAACAAGGCGGTCTGCACCAACCTCGTGCAGCAGTGGCAGAAGAACCTCGGCGTCATGGTGGGCTGCGTGGAGATGGACCGCAAGACCTTCTTCGACCAGCGCAACGGCCAGTGCGCGTATCCGATGTTCCGCCAGAGCTGGGCCGCCGACTACGACCACCCGCAGGACTGGTTCGATTACCTTTTCGTCACAGGGGCGAGCTCGTCAGGGTCCTGCTACTCCAACCCCGACCTGGACAAGGCCGTCGCCACGGCGGACGCCACTCCGCTGAGCAGCGCGCCCAATGGTTACGGCACGGCGGGTTACCTGCTCATCGCCACCTCGGTCTTCGCCCCTCTCGTCTACGGCATGCAGCAGTACCTCGTCCATCCATATGTGGCCGGCACCGGCGGCAACGCCCTTTACGACGACTACTGGACCACCGCGAAGATCCTGCAGCACTGAACCGACGCGGCCCCGGCGGCCTGAGTCGATCCGGTGCCGCCCGTCACACCTCCTGAGAGAAGTGGCACGCGGCCAGGTGGCCGGGCAGCTTTTCCTCGAGCGGCGGCTCGGCGTCGGAGCAAGGCGTCGGCAGGTGCGCGATGGGGCAGCGGGTGTGAAACCTGCAGCCCGACGGCGGGTTCAAGGGCGACGGGATCTCCCCCGTCAGCTCCACGAGCCGGCGCCCGCGCTGGATCTTGGGGTCGGGGACTGGGATCGCGGACAGCAGCGCTTTGGTGTAGGGGTGCTTCGGGTTGCTGTAGGTCTGGGTGCTGTCCGCGACCTCCACGATCTTGCCGAGGTACATGACCATCACCCGATCGCTGATGTGCCGCACGACAGAGAGGTCGTGCGCGATGAACAGGTAGGTGAGCTTGAACTGGCGCTGCAGGTCCTCCAGGAGGTTGACGATCTGCGCCTGGATGGAGACGTCGAGCGCCGAGATCGCCTCGTCGCAGACGATCACCTTCGGGTTGAGGGCCAGCGCGCGCGCCACGCCGATCCGCTGGCGCTGCCCGCCGGAGAACTCATGCGGGTAGCGATTGTTGAAGTTCGGGTTGAGCCCGACCACGCGCAGCAGCTCCTGCACGCGGGTGTTGAGGGCGCGCCCGCGCATGACCCTGAAGTTGACGAGCGGCTCGGCGATGATGTCGCCGACGGTCATCCTGGGGTCGAGCGAGGCGAACGGGTCCTGGAAGATGATCTGCATCTGCCGCCGCTGCTGGCGCAGCTTCTCACCGCGCAGGCGGGTCAGCTCCACGTCGTTGAGAAAGATCCTGCCCGACGTCACCGGGAGCAGCTGCATCACGAGCCGGCCCAGCGTCGACTTGCCGCAGCCCGACTCGCCCACCAGCCCCAGGGTCTCGCCCTCGCGGATCTCGAAGCTCACGCCGTCCACCGCCTTGACGGAAGCTCCGATGCCGGCCGGGAAGTGCTTGACCACGTTCTCGACGCGGACGAGGGCCTTGGCGCCGGCCTCGAGCGGATGTGCTTCCGAGTAGGCCGGGTCGGCCATCAGCGCACCTCGCCCGGGTGCACGCCGGACCCGGCGCCCGGGCGGATGTCCACGAGGTCGTCGGCGCCCATCTCCTTGCGCGCGCGGTCCATCGTGACCCAGCAGGCCGAGAGCTGGCCCGGCTTGACCTCGACGAGGGGCGGCTCGTCGTGGAAGCACTTCTCGACGCGGAAGGGGCAGCGCGGGTGGAACCGGCAGCCCTTCGGCAGCCGGCTCAGGTCAGGCGCGATGCCCTCGATCGAGCGGAGGCGCTCGTGCCGGACCGCGTCGACTCGCGGGATCGAGCGCAGCAGCGACCACGTGTACGGGTGCTGCGGTGCTTCGAAGATCTCGTCGACGGGCCCCTGCTCGACGATCTGGCCCGCGTACATGACGATGACGCGCGAGCACAGCCCGGCGACCACGCCCATGTTGTGCGTGATCATGATGATGGCCGTACCGAGCTCGCGGTTCAGGTCACCCAGCAGCTCGAGGATCTGGGCCTGGACCGTCACGTCGAGGGCGGTGGTCGGCTCGTCGGCGATGAGGATCGACGGCGCGTTGGCGAGGCCCATCGCGATCATCGCGCGCTGCCGCATGCCTCCGCTGAGCTGGTGCGGGAAGTCCTTGACGCGGCGTTCCGGGGCGGGTATGCGCACCTTGCGCAGCAGCTCGATCGTGCGCTGATGCGCCTGGTGCTTGCTGGCCTGCTTGTGGGCGAGCATCGCCTCGTCGATCTGAAAACCGGTCTTGAGCACGGGGTTGAGCGAGCTCTGCGGGTCCTGAAAGATCATCGCGATGTCCTTGCCCCGGATCTCCCGCATCGCCTCGTCGTCGAGCTTGAGGAGGTCCTCGTTGCGAAACAGAACCTCGCCGGAGACGATGCGTCCCGGGTCTGGCACGAGGCGGAGGATCGAAAGCGCCGTGATCGACTTGCCGCTGCCCGACTCGCCGACAATCCCGAGGCTCTCACCCGGATGCAGGTCGAAGCTCACGCCGTCGACGGCTCTGACCATTCCGCCGTCGGTCTTGAATTGGGTGCGCAGGTCGCGCACCTGGAGGATCGGTGAGGACACGCTACCGCCGCGAGCGCGGATCGAGCGCGTCGCGCAATCCGTCGCCGAGGAAGTTGAAGGCCATCAGCGTGATGGAGAGGGCGATCGAAGGGATGAGCACCATGTGAGGCGCGTACTGGATCGTCTGGACGCCCTCGTTGGCCATCGACCCCCACGAGGGGGTGGGCGGCTGAACGCCGACGCCCAGGAAGCTGAGGAACGCTTCAAACAGGATCGCGGACGGAATGCCCAGAGTCGCCTGGACGATGATCGGCCCCAGCGCGTTGGGCAGGATGTGCCCGAAGAGCATCCGGAAGGGCCTGGCGCCCGCCGCGCGTCCCGCCTCGATGAACTCGCGCTCACGCAGGCTGAGCGCCTGGCCGCGCACCAGGCGGGCCATGTCCATCCAGCGCGTGGCGACGATGGCGATGATGATGTTGGTCAGGCTCGGGCCGAGGATGAAGACAAGGATCATCGCCAGCAGCACGTCGGGGATGCCGTAGAAGACGCTGATGATGAAGGTGACCACCGAGTCGATCCACCCCTTGTAATAGCCGGCCAGGAGGCCGATCGGCACGCCGACCAGAAGGACGAGGATCTGCGTGCCGACCCCGACGACCAGGGAGACCTGGGCCCCCACCATGAGCCGGCTGAGGAGGTCGCGGCCGAGCTCATCCGCCCCGAGCAGGTGGGCCGGGCTCGGCCCCGAGTAGGTCGCCGCGACGCCGATCGCGGACATCCGGTAGGGCGTCCAGACCAGGGCGACCAGCGCCACCGCCACGAGGAAGACGAGGTAGATGGACGCGACCAAAGCGAGCCGGTTGCGGCGGAGCCGCCGCCAGGCGTCGGACCACAGGCTCGCCTGCTCCGGCTCGATCGGCTGGGTGATGGCGGCGGCTGCGGTGGCCATTTAGGCGTACCTGATCCTGGGGTCGATCACGACATAAGCCAGGTCGACGAGCAGGTTGGCCAGGCCGACCAGCGCGGCGTACATCGTGAAAACGCCGATCACGATGGCGTAGTCGCGGTTGAGAATGCTCTGCGCGAACTCCTTGCCCAGGCCCGGTATACCGAAGAAGTTCTCGATCACGACGCTGCCCGTGATGATCCCGATGACGAGCGGTCCAAGGATGGTTATCACGGGGATGAGCGCGTTGCGCAGCGCGTGCCGGATCAGGATGATCGACTCGCGCAGCCCTTTGGCCCGCGCCGTGCGCACGTAGTCCTGCCGGATCACCTCGAGCATGCTGGCCCGCGTGAGACGCGCCACGATGCTGGCGTACGGAAAGCCGAGCGCAAACGCCGGCAGCCACAGCTGACCGGCACCCCCCTTCCATCCCCCCAGCTGGTAGAAGAACGTGCCCTGCGTCACGTTGTCGAGCCAGACGCCGAAGACCAGGATCAGCACGGCCGCGATCACGAAGTTCGGCATGCTGTAGCCGATCACCGAGGTCGTGGTCAGGAGGTAGTCGATCCAGGTGTTCTGCCGGATCGCGGCGAACACGCCCAGGATGAGGCCAAGGCCGATCGTGAAGATCAGCGCGACGCCGCCGACCTGCGCACTGATCAGCGTCTCGCGGACGACGAGCGGCGTGATCTTGAGCCCGCGGTTGACCAGCGACTCGCCGAGGTCGCCCCGCGTCACAACGCCGACGATGAAGTTCCAGTACTGCTGGTACAGCGGCAGGTCGAGGCCGTAGTGATGCAGCAGCTCGGTGTACGCGTTGCCGCGGACCCTTTCGCTCAAGAGCGCGTCACCGGGAAGGCGGTGGATCAGGAGGAACACGATGGAGCTCACGGCGAGCACGGTGAAGGCGATCATGACGATCCGCTGCGCGATATAGATCAGCGTCCCGCGCGTGAACATCGGATCAACCCTCCCGGGTCATTCTCATATAAACGAAGGGCGCCCGCATCGAGCGAGCGCCCTTCCCCACGCTCGGTTAGTGGGACTGGATCTGAATCTGGTCCCAGTAGTAGTCGAAGAAGTTGTTCGTGCCGGCGCCCTTCACGTAGGGCTTGAACAGGAACGCGCCCTGCGAGTAGTAGAGCGGAACATAGGTCGCGTCGTTCTCGAGCATCTGCATGATCGCCTGGTACTTCGAGGTGGCCTGGTCGAGTGGCAGCTGGTCGGCGGCCGCGACGGCCTGGTCGTAAGCCTGCGTGTCGTAGCCGCTGCCGCAGTTCGCGTCAGGGCACCCGGGGATCTTGCCCCACAGGTTGTCGACCCAGTCCTGGGGGTGGTTGTAGTCGGCCTGCCAGCCGTTGCGGGCCATCATGTACTTGCCGGACAGGTAGCCCTTGATGAAGGCCGAGTGGTCCTGGGGCAGGAGGTTGACGTGGACCCCCAGGTTGGTCTGCCACTGGTCCTGGAGGAACTGCGCGACCGAGCCGTTCAGAGGGTTGTTCGAGTCATAGGCGTAGGTCAGGTTGGAGGTCAGGCTGCCCGTGGGGTCGCCGTCCTTCAGGTCCTGCTTGGCCGTCGCGACGTCGAACTTCGCGAGCGGGTCGCTGTTGTCGCCGCCGTACCCGATCAGGCCCTTGGTGATGAGCCCGCCGGTCGCCGGGGCGCAGATGATGTCGTGGCAGACGACGGTGGCGAGCTTGGCCTTGTCAATCGACAGGCCGAAAGCCAGACGGAGCTTCTTCGCCGCGTCGGTGGCCGGAGTGCCCGAGCACTGCGTGTAGCCGCCGGAGACGGCGCACTGGAACGGTCCGCCCGCCACGCGAGACGAGTCGTGGACGAGGTTGAACTGCAGCCATGTGGTGCGCACCTTCGGGTGGATCACCAGCTGCGCCTTCTCGTTGGCGGTGTTCTGGATGCGGAGGATGGAGTCGACCGGGGCGTTGCTGTATCCGCCGTAGCCGTAGATGTCATACGTGCCCTGCTCGTAGGCCTGGATCGCCGAGTTGGCGTTGGCCAGGATGTCGATGTGGATCTTCTTGAGCGTCGGCTTCGGCGAGCCCCACCAGTTGTCGACCGCCGCGAAATCGATCGACTGCTTGGGTGCGTAGGCGGTCATCTTGTAGGCGCCGGTGCCGATCATGGTCGCCGGGTTGGTCCACCACGTCGCGCTCGCCGTCTCGCCCTGCGGGTCGTTCTTGATCGCGTTCATGTCGACGACCATCCCGGTGGTCGCCTCGAGCGCGATGGCGGAGAGGAACCAGCCGGCCGGCGCGCTCAGCTTGGCCACCACCGTTGTGGCGTCAGGGGCCGTGAGGCCCTTCATGCTGACCGACGGGTCGTTGGACTCGAGCAGCGACTCGAGCTTGGAGCCGGTCGGGGCGCCCTTGGCCGCCGACTCGGTGCCCACGGTGCCGTAACCGTCGATCGCGGCGAGGTTGCCGGCGTATGCGCCCTGCTGCCAGGCCGCGCGGTTCCACGAGTAGAGGACGTCCTTGGAGGTGACCTTGTCACCGTTGGAGAACGTCACGTCGGACCGGAGCTTGAACGTGTACGTCAGACCGTCGGACGACACCGTCGGCATTGAGGCGGCGATGTCCGGGACGATGTTGAGGTTGTTGTCGAACTTGACGAGACCGTTGAAGACGTTCTGCGCGATCTCCGAGTCGGTCTCAGCGTTGAGCTGCGACGGGTCCAGGGTGCCGAAGTCGCCCAGGATCGGGAACTTGAGGGTCTGGTCCGAGGCGAGGCTCGTGTTGTTGTTGTTGTTGTTCCCGTTGCCACACGCGACGAGCACAAGGCCGGACACGGCGCCCACGGCCAGGGCTTTGAAGAGACGAGACGACGCTGGAGTCATAGCTTCCCCCTAGGAAAAAAGCTCGAGGCGGCTTGCCTCATTCCCCCCTCGCCATCTTCCCGGCGGTGCTTCCTGGCAACCGGGGCGAGAGCGCGCCGACGAGGGGTGGCGGACACGGTCCACCGCTTACTCCACCCACCATTGTGGCTGGGCGGAGGCGGATTGTCCACCACGTACGGAATCTGGCGCCCGAAGGGCGATCCAGGCGCTGGTGGTCCCGATCCCGTTCCATGGCCCCTCGAAGGGGCCGGCGGCCCCTCTCGTCGGTCGATGGGACTGCGTAGCATGATCGCCCGATGAAGGTAGGAGGCTCCGGTCTGCGCCGGCAGGACGGGGTGGCGAAGGTCACCGGGGCGACGCGCTACACCGCGGACATGCAGGTGTTCGGTCTGCTGCACGTGCAGCTCGTCCTGAGCCACCTCGCCAGCGCTCGCATCACAAGAATCGACACAGCCGCCGCGCGGTCCGCGCCGGGTGTCGTCGATGTCATCACCGGGCGCGACCTGCCCAAGCTGACGATCGCAGGCCCGGACCTGCCGCTTGCCCTCGACCGGGTCTTCTACGCGGGGCAGCCGGTCGTCGCGGTCGTGGCGGAAAGTGAAGCCGCGGCCGAGGACGCGGCGGGCCTGGTCGAGGTCGACCTCGAGGAGATCGCGCCGGTCGCCGACCCGGCGGCCGCCATGAGGGATGCCTCTGAGCTGGTCCTCGAGGCGGGGGAATCGGCGAATGAGGAGGACGCCTCCATCCACGGCGCATCCGCGGCCGGCGAGGACACCGGAGCCCGGCCCCGCAACGTGAGCGGCGTCGCGCGAATCAAGCGCGGTGACGCCGGCTCCGCCATGGCGACGGCCGAGGTCGTGGTCAAAGAGACCTACCGGATCGCCGCCGCGCACCACTCCTTCATCGAGCCCCATGTTTCGGTGGTCCGCCCCGAGGACGACGGCGGCGTCACCGTCTGGTCCCCGACCCAGGGGCCGTTCTACGTCCGCGACGACCTGGCCGCCATGCTCGGGATCGCCCCCCACCAGGTGCGCGTGGTCCCGATGCCGGTCGGCGGAGGCTTCGGCGGCAAGATCCAGCTCCTCGAACCCCTGCTCGCCCTGATCGCCCGGCGGGTGGGCCGGCCGGTCCGGCTTGTCCTCTCCCGCTCCCACGAGTTCCTGTTCGGCCGTCCCGCGCCCGCGGCGAGCTTCGAGCTCGAGCTCGGGGCCAAGCGCGACGGAACCCTGGTCGCGCTCCGGGCTCGCTTCCAGTACGACAACGGCGCCACCGCGGGGTGGCACGGCGGCCTGACGGCGAGCTTCCTCGCCGGCACGTACCGGATCCCCAGCTTCGACGTCGAGGGCCTGGAGGTCTCGACCAACAAGACCCCGGTCGACGCCTACCGCGCCCCCGGCGCGCCGCAGGCTTATTTCGCCCTGGAATCAGCCCTCGACGAGCTGGCGCTCGAGCTGAAGATGGACCCCATCGAGCTCCGCCTGCTCAACGTGTCGCGCGAGGGCGACCTCATGGCCGACGGCCAGGCGTGGCCGCGGATCGCGGGGCTCGAGTCCCTCGAGGCGGCGAAGAGCCACCCGCTCTACACCGCGCAGCTGGGGCCCGGCGAAGCCGTCGGCGTCGCCCTTGGCGCGTGGGGAGGCGCGCGGTCGCCGGCCGCCGCGGGCTGCCGCGTCGAGCCGGATGGGGTCGTGTCGGTGATGGTGGGCTCGCCCGACATCAGCGGGTCGCACACCGGCCTCGCGCTGATCGCGGCGGACGCCTTCGGGGTCGACCCGGACCGCGTGCGCATCGTCTTCATGGACACCCTCACCGCGCCGCAGGGCCCCGCCGCGGGCGGGAGCCAGGTCACCTACTCGGTGGGCGGCGCCGTCCACGAGGCCGCGCTCGAGGCGCGGCGCCAGCTCCTCGAGATCGCGACGGAGGAGCTCGAGGCCGCGCCGGAGGACCTCGAGATCGTCGACGGGACGGTGGCCGTCAAGGGTTCGCCCACCCGTTCGGTGCCCATCACCCAGCTCGTCAAGGTGAGCACCGAGTTCGGGGGCCGATACCGGCCCGTGCAGGCCACGGGCCGGTCGGCGGTCCTCTCCGCGTCCCCCCAGTTCACTGTCCACATCGCGCGCGTGAAGGCGGACGCCGAGACGGGCGCGTTCCACCTCACCGGCTACGCGGCGATCCAGGACGTGGGCCACGGCATCAACCCGCCGGAGATCGAAGGCCAGATTCACGGCGGGGCGGCGCAGGGCCTGGGCCGGGCGCTGGGCGAGCAGCTCGGCTACGACGGCGACGCGCAGCTCCGGACCGGGAGCTTTCTCGACTACGAGCTCCCGACCGCGGACGTCATGCCGGAAATCGACGTGCGCCTGATCGAGGTGCCCTCCCCCTACGGGCCGCTCGGCGCCAAGGGTGTCGGCGAGCCGCCGGCCATCCCAGGCCCGGCCGCACTGGCCAACGCCCTGGCGCGCGCGACCGGCGTGCGGCTGCGCGACATGCCGGTCGACCGGTCCCGCCTGGCCCTCCGCCCGAACCACGGAGGGCGCTGAGCCCCGGCGCTTGGCCAGCGACGCAGGCCAGCGGGCTGGCCTTCGCGCCTACGTCACACGGGCCCTCCCGGGCTTCTCGCCCGTCCTGGCCAGCAACCGCGCGCCGCACGAGCCGCGACCGGACGGGACTTTCAAGCGCGGGTCGGGCGGCGTCATCACCGGTCTTTTGACCCTCGCCGAGGCCACCGGTGCGGACTGGGTCGCGTGCGCCCGCAACCAGGCGGAGCGCGACATCGCGGCCGCCCACGCCGCGGCGCTGACCATGCCGCTGATCAGCTCCACCGGCCGGCTGTACTACGCCACGCCGACCCAGGAGCAGTACGACATGTACTACTCCGTGATCGCCAACCCTGTGCTCTGGTTCGTCCAGCACTACCTGTGGGACCTCGGCAACGAGCCGGTGATCGACGAGCGGATCCACGACGCGTGGGAGCGCGGGTACGTCGAGGTCAACCGGCAGGTGGCGGCCAGGGTGATCGGTCTGTGCCGCGCCGCCCCGGCCCGGCCCCTCGTGCTCGTGCACGACTACCAGCTCTATCTCGTGCCGGCGATGGTCCGCCAGGCGGTGCCCAGTGCCGCGATCCAGCACTTCGTCCACGTGCCGTGGCCGACGCCGCAGTACTGGAAGGTGCTGCCCAAGCACATGCGCGACGGGATCCTCGAGGGCCTGCTCGGCTGCGACATAGTGGGTTTCCAGTCGAGCCTCGACGTGAGGAACTTCCTTTTGACCTGCGAGGAGAACGCGGGGCTCCAGGTCGACGAGCGCGAGCGCGCGGTGCTCGCCGGCGGGCGGGTGGTCTACGCGCGGCACTACCCGATCTCGATCGACGTTCCGACCACCACGCGACTCGCCGCCTCGCGTGGCGTGAGGCGGCAGGAGGAGGAGGTCGCGACCTGGCGGCCCGACATGCTGATCGCGCGCATCGATCGGACCGACCCCTCGAAGAACATCCTCCGCGGGTTCATCGCGTACGACAAGTTGCTGCGCTACCACCCGGAGCTGCGGGGCCGCGTGCAGTTCTGGGCGTTCCTCCAGCCCTCGCGGCAGGACATCGCCGTGTACAGCCGCTACCTCCGGCAGATCCGCCAGACCGCCTCGCGGATCAACAGTGACCTCGGCACAGCGGAGTGGCAGCCGATCCGCCTCGAGGTCGGCGAGAGCGAGCGCAAGGCGATCGCCGCGATGAAGAGCTTCGACGTGCTGCTCGTCAACCCCGTCTACGACGGCTTGAACCTCGTCGCCAAGGAGGGGGCGCTCGTCAACCACAAGGACGGACTGATCGTGCTGTCCGAGAACGCCGGCGCCCACGAGGAGCTGCGGGGGCACGTGCTGTCGATCAACCCCTTCGACGTCGAGGCCACGGCCGAGGCCATGTACGTGGGCCTCACGATGGCGCCTGGTGAGCGCCACATCCTCAACCACGGCGCGCGCGAGGTGGTGCGCGCGAACGACATCGCGCGGTGGATCAGCAACCAGGTCCAGGACCTGCGGGACCTGGTCCCGCCCGCCGACCGCCGGGTATCCGCCGCCCCGGTCGAGGGAGCGCGAAGCGACGGAGCCGAGCGCTAGCCGCCTTCAGCCCAGTCTGCGATCTGGTTCAGCAGCGCGGCCGCCTCGGCCGGACCCGAAACGACGAGGTCGCAGCGGTCGAAGAGGTCCTTCGGCGCCTCCGGGGAGTAGACGCCCACCGACATACGGGGAATCTCGAGCCCGCTGACGTACTCGAACACGGAGCGGTCGTTCTCGTCGTCGCCGAAGGCCACGACGCCGGCCGGTTCCTCGGCCGGCAGGTAGGCCGCGAGGAAAGCGCCCTTGCCCCCTTTCGGCGCGTGGACCTCGACGACCTTGCGCCCCAGCGCCGCGGCGAGCCGGCTGCCGTCGATCAGCGGGCGCAGCAAAGCGAGCATCTCCTCTCCGCTGAGCTCCGTGTTGCGGAAGTGCACGGCGCTGCTGGCCGGCTTGATCTCCAGCGAGGCGCCCGGCGTCCGCTCGATGAGCTTCGACACGTCCGAGTTGAAGTTGTCCAGCGCCGCCTTCTGCGCGTGGCGGGGGATGGCCATGCCGCTGTCGCCGACCAGGCGCACGCCCGACAGCGGCACGCGCTCCTCGAGGTCGGAGTTCGTGCGGCTGCTCAGCACGATCACGTCCGCGATGGTCGGCACGAGGCGCTGGAGGGCCGAAAGTCCCTCGGGCAGCGCGGACGCCGCGGACGGGTCGCGCACGACCTCCGCCAGCGTTCCGTCGAAGTCGGTGATCAGGATCAGCTCGCTCGGGGGCACGCGCGAGACCGGCGAGCTTCGCCAGGCGGTCGCGACGTCGGTTGACTTCAACATGCCAAATCTATGAACGCGGCCGGTGCCTTTCAATGACCGATCGGAATGAGCCGCTCGGATCGAGCGTACCGAACGCTCGACCGCCGGCGCCGTCGAGGCGCGAGGCGCAGAAGAGGTCGGCCACCGCCGCGTCGCCATGCCTGACCAGGAGGGACGCCTGGAGCACGACCGCCATCCGCTCGACCAGGGTCCTCGCGCGACCCTCCAGATCCTCGGTCTCGCGGAGCCGCCGCTTCAGGTCGGCGACGGCCCGGTCGAGCCGGGGGTCGGCGCCGGCCGCGAGCTCGACCTCGGCGAGGAAGGCGGGCACCGTCTCGGGCTCGCGGGCGATCGCCCGCAGGACGTCGAGCGCGTTGACGTTGCCCGAGCCCTCCCAGATCGAGTTGAGCGGCGCCTCGCGGTACAGCCGGGGCAGGATCGACTCCTCCACGTAGCCATTGCCGCCGTGGCACTCGAGCGCCTCGGCGACCACGGCGACGCCTCGCTTGCAGGTCCAGTACTTGCCCACCGCCAGGGCCAGGCGCCGGAAGTGGACCTCGGCCGCGTCGTCCGCCCGGTCGAACGCCCCCGCCAGGCGCATCATCAGCAGCGTCGCCGCCTCGGACTCCACGCATAGGTCGGCGAGCACGTTCTGCATCAGCGGTTGCTCGACCAGGGGCCTGCCGAACGCGTGACGGTGGGCCGCGTGGTGCGTGGCCTGGGCCACCGCCTGGCGAATCAGGGACGCGGACCCGATGACGCAGTCGAGCCGAGTGTGGTTGACCATGTCGAGGATCGTGCGCACGCCTCTTCCCTCCTCCCCGACGAGCACCGCCCAGGCGCCCCGCAGGTCGATCTCGGCCGACGCGTTGGAGCGGTTGCCGAGCTTGTCCTTGAGGCGCTCGATGTGGAACGCGTTGCGGGTGCCATCGGGCAGGATGCGCGCGAGGGCGAAGCAGCTCAGGCCTCCGGGGGCCTGAGCCAGGACCAGGAACGCGTCGCACATCGGCGCCGAGCAGAACCACTTCTGCCCGGTGAGCAGGTGGGCGCCGTCCTCACCGGTGGGCACCGCGCGCATCGTGTTGGTGCGCACGTCGGAGCCGCCCTGCCGCTCGGTCATCGCCATGCCGAAGAGCGCGCCGCGCTTGGTCGAGGGAGCGCGCAGCCCAAAGTCGTAGTCGAGGGTTGTCATGACCGGCTCCCACTGCTTGGCCAGGGCCGGCGCGTGGCGCAGCGCCGGGACGGCCGCATAGGTCATCGAGACCGGGCACCCATGCCCGCCCTCCACCTGCGACCAGACGTAGAAGGCGGCCGCGCGCGCGGCGTGCGCGCCGGGGCGCGGCTCCCGCCAGGGCAGCGCGTGCAGGCCGTGGCCGATCGCCACCTTCATCAGCTCGTGCCAGGCCGGATGGAACTCCACCTCGTCGATCCGCTCCCCGAACCGGTCGTGCGTCCGCAGGACGGGCGGGTTCGCGTTGGCCTGGAAGCCCCAGTCGACCGCCTGCCGCGCGCCGGCGAGCTGGCCCAGCTCGCTCACCAGGTCCTGCGCCCACGCGCCGCCCTCGCGCTCGAGCGACTCGCGCAGCGGGGCATCGGACTCGAAGAGGTTGTAGTCGACGAGGGCGGGCGGCTGGTTGCTACTCACCGGCCAGCTCCGCCACCAGGCGCAGCTGGTTGATCCGCTCCTCGTTGTCCACGGCCATGCCGGCCACGATCAAAGTGTCGACCCCCGCGTCGCGAAAGGCGCGGATCTTCTCGCGGGCCCGGTCCGGCGGCCCGACGATGCTGACCGCGTCGATCAGGTCGTCCGGCAACGCCTCCATCGCCTCGGCGCGCCGCCCCGCGAGGTACAGCTCCTGGACCTCCTGCGCCTCGCGCTCGAAGCCGTAGCTCGAGACCAGTCGGTTGTAGAAATTCTGTTCGCGCGAGCCCATCCCGCCGACGTACAGGGCGAGCATCGGCCGCATGGCGTCGCGGGCGCTCTCCACGTCCTCGCTGATCAGCACGTTCACGGTGGGACAGATCGAGAAGTCCTCGAGCGAGCGGCCGGCGCGCGCCGCGCCCTCCTCCAGCGGAACCCGAAGCTCGGCCGTGTGCTTGGGCGAGAAGAAGACGGGCAGCCAGCCGTCGGCGATCTCGCCCGCGAGCGCGACGTTCTTCGGCCCCAGCACGGCGAGATAGATCGGGATGCGCTTCTGGATGGGCCGGATGGTCAGCTTCAGGGCCTTGCCGGGGCCGTCGGGAAGCGGGAGCTCGATGGTCTCGCCCTGGAACTCCACCTTCTGGTGCGCGAGCGCCATGCGCACCACCGCGACGTACTCGCGGGTCCGCTTCAGCTGCTTGCCGAACCGCACCCCGTGCCAGCCCTCCGAGACCTGCGGCCCCGACGTGCCGAGCCCGAGCAGGAACCGACCCCCGGAGAGGTTGTCGATGGTGGCGGCGGTCATCGCGGTCATGGCCGCGCTGCGCGCCGGGATCTGCAGGATGCCCGCGCCGAGCTTGATCCGCGTCGTCCCCGCTGCGAGCCAGGCCAGCACCGTCGCCGCGTCGGAGCCGTACGCCTCGGCGGTCCAGATCGAGTCGTAGCCCAGCTCCTCGGCCGCCTGCGCGATCTCGAGCTGCTCTTTGGGTCCGACCCCGAAACCCCAGTAGCCGACGCTGACGCCGAGCTTCACGGAGTGAGCTTAGCGAGCAGCGGGCGGCTAGCCCCCGCCCCTCACGACGCCCATCACGAAGGCGTACACCACCGCCGCGCTGACCACGAGCAGGAAGATCCGCAGCCCCCACAGCCCCAGCTCGACGGGGCGGGACAGGACGCGGCGCGGCACCGGCTGGTGCACCGCGGTGACCAGCTGGTCCGGCTCGAGGGCTTCGATGAGGTCGTCGTCGGGCTCCCCGACATAGACGTGGCGCTGGTGCTCGTCCTGCATCCTCAGCCTCCCGCGTGGTGGGTGAAGGCGTTGAAGGCGGCGACCAGCGCGTACGCGGTGCCGGCCAGGCCCACGAGGAACGCGACCAGGCCACCGAGCGCGTTGAGCCACATCGGGTTGGTCTGCGGACCCATCAGCTGCCGGTCGTTGGCCAGCATGATCAAGAAGACGAGCGCCGCGGGCATGAGCACGACCGCCAGCAGGTTTGCGTTGAGCGCGATCGAGAGCAGGGGCGCACCGGGGACCAGCACGATGAGCGCCGCCACCAGGCTGATGCCCACGTTGAAGGCGTAGAAGCCCCGCGCCTCGCCGATCTTGCGGTTGAAGCTGTGCGGGCCGCCGAGCGCCTCGCCGACGGCGTAGGCAGTGCTCGCCGAGATCGTCATCATGGCGAGCGCGCCCGCCTCGATCAGGCCCAGGGAGAAGATGGCCGCGATCGGGTAGCCCGCGATCGGCTGCAGCGCCTCGGCGAACCCGGCCCCGCCCTGGAGCGTATGCGGGTCGACGTGGTGATAGAAGAGAACGGAGGCCACCACGAGCGACCCGATGCCGGCCGCGGCCGCGAGGGCGCCGCCCAGGACCGTGTCGAACCGGCTGAAGCCGAGATCGCGCGGCGTCACGCCCTTGTCGGCCACCGCGCTCTGCTGGAAGAAGAGCATCCACGGCGTGACGGTGGCGCCGATGTTGGAGGCCAGGAGCAGGAGGAAGAGCTGCAGCGAGCCGCCGGGCAGCGGCGTCCATGTCACGAGGGCCTTGCCGAGGGCGCCTGGGTCGGGGTGGCTCATCAGCGCGGCCACGACGAAGAGCAGGTTGAAAGCGGCGATCCCCAGCGCGACGCGCTCCCATCTTCGATAGCGCCCGCCGGCCACGCTGATCGCGACGAGGAGCACACCGGCGGCGACGGCGAACACGGGGGGCACGCCGAAAAAAGCCATGCCGACGCGGATCGCGATGAGCTCCGTGATCAGGGTCACGAGGTTGGTCACGGCGAGGTCGCCCGCCGAGAGCCAGCCCCAGAAACTGCCGAAGCGCTCGAACACGAGCTGGCCATAGCCGCGGTGGGTGATGGCGCCGACCCTCGCCGACATCTCCTGGACGATCACCGCGGCGACGAACGTGGCCAGGATGAACGGCACGAAAAAGCCGATCCCGTAGTTCGCCCCGCTCGCGGCGTACGACAGCATGCTCGGGCCGTCGTTCTCCCCGAGCATGACCAGGATGCCGGGTCCCAGCAGGAGCGCCACCAGGCTGAAGCGCCGCCTGCGGCGGCGCGCGTCGACTACGCGCTGCCGGTCGTCCGAGCGGCGCAGGTCCTCCGGGGTGAGCACGCCGCCCGCGGGCGGAGGCGCGACGACCACGCTGGGCTCCAGCTCGCGATCGCGCTCACGCTTAACGGCCAACGTCTCGCCTGCCTTCGACGAACACCGCGCGGGCCAGGCCGAGCGGGACGCTCACCTTCTGGCGCTTGATCCGCGCCTCGATGGGGCTTTCGAACTCGCTCGCCCCCAAGACCTCGAGGGCGGTCCCGGGCATCAGGCCGAGGCGGTCCAGCTCGCGCAGCTTCAGCGGATCGTCGTCCGACACGCCCTGCACCACGACCTTCTCCCCCGCGCGGCACTCGCTGAGAGGCCGGTTGCTGACGGGCTTGATCTTGCCTGTCAGAGTCGGGATGGCATGCCCGTGTGGGTCCAGCTCGGGCCGCCCGAGGAGCTCGAAGATCCGCTGCTCCATGCGCTCGGAGATGAAGTGCTCCAGCCGCTCCGCCTCGTCGTGCACCTCGTCCCACCCATAGCCGAGGACCTGGACCAGGAACATCTCGAGCAGGCGATGGTGGCGGACGAGCTCGAGCGCCACCTTGCGCCCCTCGCGCGTGAGCTGCTGGCCGCGGTAGCGGTCGTGCTCGACCAGGCCCTGGGCGGTGAGGCGAGTCACCATCTCGCTCACGCTCGGCGACGAGATGCCAAGCCGGGCGGCGAGCTCGCGCGTGGGCACGGGGCGCTGGTCGCCGTGGAGCAGGTAGAGGGCTTTCAGGTAGTCCTGCTGGGCCCTGCTGAGGCTGCCCCTTCGCTCGAGCTGGTCCACCACGGTCCTAGGGAATCCTAAGTCCAATCACCGGGCGGCCTATCACAAAAGATAGGATAACCTAACTCTAGGGCGCGTGGGATCAGGTTACGACCGCGTGCTGGTTCTGCTTAGGCGCAGGCCCCCGTGGCCGCGCTCGCCGGGTTGTAGGTCACGGTGACGTCCGGGGTGACCGTCACCCGCGCCGGGGCGGTGATGATCGCCAAGTACGCGGCGCATCCCTCCGCCAGGTTGAAGTCGTAGCTCACGCTCGTGACGCCGAGGAAGCCCTTGGCCGCGCCGGAGTGGTTCATGCACCAGTCCGTGTTGCCCTGGCCGTTGTACACGCACAGGATCGCCTTCTGGAACTGCGCGGTCGAAAGGATGCTCACGTCCATCGGGCCGCTGGACTTCAGGACCAGGTGATACGTGAAGGTGTCGGGCACTGTGGAAGAGAGGTACTGGCTGCTGTCGCCGAGCGTCATCGGGACGTTCCAGACGCCAAGCGTCGGATGCTGCAGCTCCTTGCTGAGGTCCGTCACCTGCTGCCTCGACACAGTCAGCTGACCCTGCGTCACCTTGAGCTGGTCGTCCAGGTTCTGGTTCCGCCCGGTCAGCGATTCATTCCTCGTGTTCAGGTCGCGGATGGTGTTCTGGTTGTTGGTGTCGTCGAGGTACAGCAGCCCGAGGCCGCCGACAGCGACGACCAGGGCCACCGCGAGGACGAGCGTGAACATGTTGCGGCGCCTGACCGTGAACATCGGCCGCCAGGCGGACGCCGACTGCGACGCCGGCACGTACGGGGCCGGCGTGTAGGAAGCCGCCTCGGGCGCGAGGACAGGGTCGGCGGAGGGCGCGGCAGGTTCCATTGCGGTCGTCATGATCGCACGGCCCGAGCCGTCGTTGGTCATGTTTGGCCCGCCCTCGGCCACGCGCTGAAGACCTGGCTGATCCTGGTCGGGCTCTCCAGCTGTGCGCTGAGGTCGTAGGTAAAGGCGTGGCTGTCCGGCTGCCACCCAACCTGGCAGTTCGCCGTGCAGCGCGCCTCCTCGACATAGAAGAACGTCGTCGTGTTCAGCCACTCCGGCCCCGAGCGGATGAGCGGCAGCTTGCCGCCGGATCGCCCGTTGTGCCCGTACAGCCATACGGAGGGCGAGCCGGAGGCGTCGCGGACCGTGAAGGCGAGGTTGTCGTCGCCCGCGTCGGCGCGGGGCTGGATCCATGCAAGGGGCTGGCCGATGGCCTGCGAGACGCCCCCTGTCGAGTCCCATGACTCGATCGCCTTCGAGCTCGGCTGCCTGAAGTAGAGCCGGCTGCCCGCGCTGCCCCAGGTCGCCATCGTGCCCGTGGGCAGCGAGTAGGCGATGGTCCCGTCGAACGTGCGCCGGACCTGCAGCTGGTCGCCGGAGCTCGTGAAGGTCTGGACGAAGGCGAAGTAGGCCCCGTCCGGCGAGAACGCGAGGTACGAGTCGTCCTCGAGCGGGTTGCCGCCACGCCCTGGCACCGGCCCGTAGGTGGCGACCACCCGGTCCCCTCCCCCACTCAGCAGGTGCAGGTTGACCGCGGTCGCATCGGACGTGACGTAGGCTAGGAAGCCGCGGTCGGGGCTCCAGGCGTGCAGGCCGTCCAGGAAACCGCCCCCCTCCCAGCTGGCCGACACGGCGGAAGTGCCTGTCGTCAGGTCGAGCACCGCGATCACGCTCTGCCCGGTCGGCGTGGGATTGTGGGTCGCCTGCGTCGCGTACCAGGAGATCACCGTCTGGGTGACCAGCTCCGGCGTCCAGGCGTTGCCGCTGATCGAGCAGATGGTGCGGGGGTTCTTGGCGTCCGTCACGTCGGCGATCACGGGGGTGGCCTGCCCCTGCAGCGACAGGATGGCCTCGTTCGCCGAGGCAGCCCCTGGGCACGACGTGCGCAGGGTCGCCCACGAGGGGACCGTAAGAGGTGTCGGAGGGGCCGACGGAGAGTCGATCGCGCTCGGCGACGGGCTGGGCGAGGGACTTGGCGACGGGCTGGGCGAGGGGCTTGTTTTGGCCGAGGGGCTGGAGTGGGCCACCGCCGGCCCGTTGGCGGAGCACGCTGCGACGCCCACGAGGACGCACAAGAGAACCACCCCTCTCTTCACGACGATCTCAACGAGCCCCGACGCGAGGACGTTACGCCCAATTCCTGCTCACGCAAGGAGGACACGATACGAGGATCGCCTCGGGCGTTTAGCGCCAGGTTAAGGCCGAGGTTCAACGCCGAGAGTCGCGAATAGGAGGCCATCGGCAGCACCGGTAACGAACCGTTTGGCGGCTCGTTAATCCACTGACGGAATCTCGACGCGGAGGTGGAGGGCGGCCTGGGGAGCTTGGCCGGCTCGGCGACAAGTAGGGGGTTGTTCGACTTGTAACGGAGCTGAACATGATCGTTCGACGTCTCGTTTTGGTCTTCTCCATCGCCCTCTGTGGATCCCTCGCCCTCGCCGCCGGCGCCTACGCCGCAGGTGGCGGCTTTGGGCCCGGCAAGATGTCCTTCTCCAGCACCGCGGCCAATGCCACCGTCGGCAAGAGTGGGCCGGCGGGGCCCTACCTCAACGTTTCGGTCAACCAGGGTTACAACTCCTTCCAGCCGACGCATCCGCACGGACCGCGCACTGTGATGTACAGCACCATGGTCTTCTACAGCGACTTCAACCCGGCCACCGGTGTGGGCGGCTCTGGCTGCTTTGTGGTTCCAGCATCGGACTTCACGGTCGCCAGGGGCCTGCAGAGCGCCAGCCTCCACACGACGCTCACGGCCGACGAGCAGTGCCCTGGGTTTGGGACGCCCGTCGGTAAGGGCGGGGCCGGGTTTGCCGGCGGTGGTGGCGGCGGAGGCGGCGCAGGCCTCACCCTGCCGATCACGGTTGACGTGACCTGGACGGGCAACGGCGCAATCACCAAGTATTCGGACCGGTTCAGCCTTTCGTGCCTCGGCTACGCGCAGGATGGCACGAACGTCTCCAGTGATTCGGCCGGCGGCGCGATGATCACGACGTCCGACCTTGGGCAGCTCGCCGCGGACTTCGCCGACGTCAGCTCGTCGGATGGCACGTTCGACATCTCGGGCACCCCGCAGCCTCCCTGCTTCGGCTACTGATCCAGGTTTTGGCCGGCGCGGCGGTTCGATGCCGCGCCGGTCGTCCCGTCCCGACGCGTTGCCGTTCGTCGCTGCCAGTAGGGGTCCTACCGAAAGGCCTTCAGCTCCGGCCAGAGCCGGTCGAGCGGCAGGAGCGGCTGCCGGCACAGCGCCAGGGGTGCCCCCCACTCCTCGTTGTGCAGTCCGTAAGAGTTGGTGACGGTCCCCTCGGGCGTGCACGTCGCGAAGAGGGTCGCGAGGAACGCCGGGTCGACGCCGACCGTGATCACGGGGCCGTCGATCGCGCTCGGGCGCCAGTAGTAGTAGGTCAGCTCGCCGCTGTACGCGTGTGGCAATCCGGCCGCGGGGCCGTAGGTGTTGATCGCTCCGGCCTCGCCGTAGTTGTCGGTCAGCACGATCGCCGTGGTCCTTTCGTCAGGCGGCAGGGCGTGGTAGATCGCCGCCACCTGGCGGACCAGGTCGTGCCAGCCGACCGCGTCGGCGAAATCCTTCCTGATGCCGGGGAGCGACGATCGCGCCATCGTGGCCTCGGGCACGACCGGCAGCGCGATGGGGAGCAGGACCACCGCCTGGGCGGTCAGGGCGACCGCCGTGGCCGGGCGCAGCCAGCGCCGGCGATGGGCCGTCCAGGCCTCGATCGCGCACGCGCCCGCGGCGATGAGGAAGGGATGCAGCGGTCCGATGTAGTAGCCCTTCCCCGCGAAGAGGTAGATCACGAACGGCGCCAGCACCGCTATGCCGAGGGCTCGGCGGACCGGAGAGGCGAGCAGCCAGTAGAGGCCGCCGATCCAGACCGGAATCGCGAGCGGGCCGATCAACGCGAGCTGGTCGCCCAGGAATGTGAGGGGCGAGAAGTCCACCGACTGCGCGGACTTGTGGTTGAGGGTGTACTCCACCGACGCCCAGCCGTTGGCCGCCTGCCAGGCCAGGTTGGGCGCAAACATCAACAGGGCCACGCCGGCCCCGAGCCAGGGCCACGGCGATGCGAGGTGGCGGCGCAATGGGGTCAATAGCGTGGCCAGGACGAGGCCCGCGATGAGCCCGATCACGGTGTATTTGGTCTCGAGCCCGACGCCCAGTGCGGCGCCGAGGGCCAGCCAGAGCCGCCTGTCCTCGGTCCTCACGAGCCGCGCGAAGAGCCACAGGGTCGTGAGCCACACGACCTGGTCGAAGGTCACGGTCTGGAAGAGCCAGTTGGCGCCGAGCAGGACCAGGCTCGTGGCCGCGCCCAGGGCCGCCAGCAGCCTCGCGGGGCGGCCGCCGCCGAGCTCGCGGGCGATCAGAGCGGCCAGCGCCACCATGCCCGCGCCGGCCAGCGAGGGCCACAGCCTCAGACCCCACACCGAAGGCCCGAAGAGCCACAGGCTCAGGCGCGCGATGGTCGGGGTCACGGGCGGGTAGTCGACGTAGCCCCATGCCGGGTGGCGCGCGCTGTCCAGGTAGTAGAGCGAGTCGCGGTGGAAGTCGTAGAGCCCGTTGGTCGCCAGGTGCAGGGCGAGCACCGCGACGGCGAGCGCGCCGACGATGGCGGGCTCGGAACGCAGCGCGCCGATCCTCATCCCGCCGCTTGTTTCAGGAAATCGAGCAGGATCCCCGTCGCGTCGAGGTGCCGGGCGACGCGGCCGATGAGCCAGGACGGCGCGTACTGCGGGCCGTCGGGCCAGCCGTGGCCGCCGCCCGCGATCCGGTAGAGCACCACGGGCGGGCGGCCGCTGGCGCTCCACGACAGCCGGTCCACGGCGAGCTCCCCCCGGTCGCGCGGCATGGGCTCGGTCGCCGGCTCGGCGGCCAGGCCGTGGACGGCCGCCCAGTCCGCGGCCACGGTCTCGGCCGCGACGACGCCGCCGCGGCCCGGCTCGAGCAGCACGCGGCGGCGACGGCGGCGTGCGATCCAGGCCGCGGGTCCACCCGGCGTGCCGCCGCGGTAGGGGGCCAGGCGGTCGCCGGTCCCCTCGAACATCAATACCGCGGCAGGTTGGACCGGGCGCTCGGCGCCCCGGCGGCTCGCCTCGCGCGCCGCCCCCGCGGCGAGGACCAGGCCCGCCACGTCCACGAGCGCGTGGCGCGCGAGGCGCTCGGCGAAGTTCGCGCCGTTGGAGAAGCCCACGAGGAGGGCGCGGCCCTCGCGGGCGATGCCGTCGCGGGCGAGCCGGTCGACGAGCGCCGCGATGAAGGCCGCGTCGTCCGCGCCGTCCGCGCGCCCGGCACCCTGGTCGTCCCACACCTCGTCGAGGGCATCCGGGAACACCGTGGCGAAGCCCGCCTGATGCCCGCGCACCGCGAGGCCGGTCCACGCCGCCATCGCCGGCCCACCGATCCCCATGCCGTGCAGCACCACGAGGAGCGGAGAGGCCGGCGCCGGTGGAGGGAGCATCCTCCAGTACGAGCGCTCGGCCCCGCCGGCGGAGATCTCGTGGCGCTCCAGGCCAGGCGGCGGCTGGGGCCAGCCGCGAGCCACGCTAGCGGGCCATCCGGAGGCTTGCGGGCACCGACGGAATCTAGGCGTGATGGCGGCGCGAGTCAATGGTGCCCGCCTAGACTGGGCGGGATGGCCGTCGACTCCTGGACGCGCTACCAGCTTCGGCGTCAGATGTTCTCCATCGGCGAGGACTTCTGGATCCAGAACGAGCGCGGCGAGAACGTGTACAAGGTTGACGGCAAGGTGCTGCGTATCCGCGAGACGTTCGAGCTGCAGGACGCGAGCGGCTCAGTGGTGGCGACGATCGAGGCCAAGCTGCTGGCCCTCCGCCCGACGATGATGATCGAGCGGGGCGGGCAGGTCTGGGCCACGGTGAAGAAGGCTTTCTTTACGCTCCTGGCTCAGCGGTTCTCGATCGAGGTTGCGGGCGGGGCCGAGCTCGAGGCGCAGGGCGACATCCTCAACCACGAGTACGAGATCACCTCGGGCGGCCAGGCCGTGGCGCACATCTCCAAGCGGTGGTTCAGCCTGCTCGAGACGTACGGCATCGCCATCGCCCCGGGCCAGGACGACGTGCTGCTCCTGTGCGCGGCCGTCTGCATCGACGAGATGTCGGAGACCGACCGAAGGCGCTGAGATGGCGATGAAGGCGGCGACCCTGAAACTGCCTGGCGCAGGCCTCTATTACGAAGTGCGGGGATCGGGTCCGGTGCTGCTCATGATGCCGGGCGGCCCGATGGACGCCGGCGGTTTCCGCGAGGCGGCGGACATCCTCGCCGCGCACCACACGGTCGTCACGTACGACCCGCGCGGCCTGTCGCGCAGCAGGCTCGAGGGCCCGTTGGACGAGGAGCACATCGTCGAGGTCTTCGCGGAGGACGTGCACGTGTTGCTGGCCGCGCTCACGAAGGAGAAGGCCGACGTGTTCGCCAGCAGCGGCGGCGCGACCATCGCGCTCGAGCTGGCGGCCCGCCACCCCGAGCAGCTGCGCACCGTCGTGGTCCACGAGCCACCCTCCCCAGCCCTGCAGCCGGACAGCGCCGGCGTGCGGGCGGCGATGGAAGACGTCGCGCGGACGTACGCGGCGGATGGAGTCATGCCCGCGGCGCAGAAGTTCGATGCGATGACGCGCAGCGGTCCGGCCCCGGCGCCCGAAGGCGAGCCGACGCCGGAGATGGCCGCGGACGGCGCTCGGATGCAGGGCAACCTCGACCTCTTCTTCGGCCCCTATTTCTTGGCGATCGCGCGCTATGAGCCCGACATCGCCGCCCTGAAGACCGCATCGTGCCGAATCGTCCCGGCCGTCGGGGCCGATTCGCGGGGCGAGCTCGCCCACGACGGCGGCCTTGGGCTGGCGGAGCGGCTCGGCACGGAGGCCGCGGTTTTTCCGGGCGCTCACGGCGGCTTCGGGAGCCACCCTGTCGAGTTCTCGGCACGCCTCGACGAGGTGCTGGCCGGCTGACCAGCCTCGGGCCACGCGATGGTCCGACTGCAGGCGTTCTGCTCGAGCTCGAACGGGCGAGACCTCAGCGCAGCTCAGGGAAGGCTGGACATCTCTACTCTCGACGGGATCCATGAGCCGGCTGTATCCACCGACTGAGCCTTACGAGACCGGGATGCTCGAGTCAGGCGACGGCAACCTTTTGTACTGGGAGCTCTGCGGCAACCCGGTGGGCAAGCCCGCGGTCGTCCTGCATGGCGGGCCCGGCTCTGGCTGCGCGCCGTGGTGGCGGCGCTGCTTCGACCCTGCCGCATATCGCGTGCTGCTGTTCGACCAGCGGGGCTGCGGGCGCAGCACGCCGCACGCAAGCGACCCGGCCGTCGACCTCAACGCCAACACCACTCATCATTTGATCGCCGACATCGAGCGCCTTCGTAAGCACGCCGGCGTGGACCGCTGGCTCGTGGTCGGCGGATCGTGGGGCACCACGCTCGGGCTCGCGTACGCGGAGCAGTTTCCGGAGCTCGTCTCGGAGATGGTGCTCTTCAGCATCGCGCTGACGGCCCGGCGCGATGTCCGGTGGGCGACCCGCGATGTTGGGCGGTACTTCCCGGAGCAGTGGGCGCGCTTTGCCGCGGGGGTGCCGCCCCACGAGCGGGACGGGGACCTGGTCGACGCGTACCATCGCCTGCTGCAGAGTCCGGATGCCGGGGTGCGCGAGCGAGCCGCACGCGATTGGTGCGATTGGGAGGATGCGCATGTCGCTGTGCGGGCGGATCACGCCCACGACACCCGCTACGACGACCCCCGATTCCGTCTGGCATTCGCCCGGCTGGTCACGCACTACTGGCATCACGCGGCGTTCCTCGAGGACGGCGCGCTGTTGCGCGACGCGAAACGCCTGACCGGCATCCCGGGAGTTCTGGTCCACGGCCGGCTGGACCTGAGCTCGCCGATCGACGCCGCGTGGAACCTGAATCAGGCCTGGCCCGGCAGCGAGCTGGTGGTGATCGACGACGCCGGCCACGGGGCGGTCGATACGGAAATGCAAGCCGCGGTGGTGGCCGCGATCGACCGGTTCGCGCGCCCCTGAACCTTAGTCCTCCCTCCTCGAGGGGGGAAGGCCGAGGTACTCCTTGACGTCCCCGCCGGTGAGCTTGTGTACGGCGGCGACGGTCGAGGCCACCTGGGTGGCGATCCTGTCGAAGATGGCGAGGATCTTCGAGAAGTCGCCACCGGATTCAACCTTCCACCAGTGACCGCCGGTGTCGGCGGCCATCGAGCG
Source organism: Candidatus Dormiibacterota bacterium (assembly GCA_036491815.1). Classification (GTDB taxonomy): domain Bacteria; phylum Chloroflexota; class Dormibacteria; order Dormibacterales; family Dormibacteraceae; genus DASXBE01. The sequence continues at coordinate 25,734 of DASXBE010000155.1, forward strand.
GAAGTATTTGAGGTCGGGTGACAGGATGAAAGTGATTGCCCCGGCCTCGCGCAGCCTGCCGGTGATGGCCGCGGGTTTGAGCTTCTTCTGGAGTGCCGGCTCGTCGGTGATCAGGATCACGACCTTCATCGCATCGCCACGGAAGCCCGGCTGGTTGAGCGCCGCCTGCACCGCCTCGAGGGAGGATTCCCCGTCATTGCCGCCCCCTGAGTAGCGGGGCAGCCCGCGCAGGAGGGCCTTGACCCGTTCGGTGTTGGAGCTGAACGGGGTCGCGACGATCCGGTCGCCCTCCACTGTCAGGTCGCCGAAGCCGACGACCGCCGCGGCCCAATCGATGTGCCTGGTGGCCAGCCGGTCCACGAACGACTGGCACGTCTCGACCAGGCCGTCGATCTTGTCGTTCATGCTGCCTGTCGTGTCGATCACGAAGACGAGGTCGGCGCGCGCCTTCGCCGAGTCCTGGCCGATCTCCATCCGCACGACCTTCGCCTGCCCGGCCGCCGGCAGGTTGGAGGCGCTTGGGTTCGGGACGATCTTGCTCACGCGGGGTCCCTCGCGGTCACGTTCAGCTCGATGTCGCCGGTGAAGATCGCCGCCGGACGCAGGAAGCCGTCGGCGAAAGCCAGCGTGAAGGCCACGTCGGCCGGGAGCCTGTCATTGCTCCAGTGCCAGTGCACGTCCACCTCGTGCCAGGGTGGCATGAGCGCGAGCTCGATGCGGTGCTTCAAGGGATCGAACCTCGGCCCCCGCGACTGCTTGATCCGCACCGAAAAGCTGATCTCCCGGGCCGTCGGGTCGAAGGCGCGCAGCACAACCTCGGCGGGAAAGATCTCCAGCTCGGGCAGGCCCGCGCCGGTGCGGGCGTCGTACTCGGCGCGGAGGGCCGGTCGGCTGAGGAGCCGGAAGGCGGCGTTGATCCGCTTCATCTCCTCTTCGGCGGACGGATCCCCGTGGTTGTGATCGGGGTGGTACCTGAGCGCCAGGCGCTTGTAAGCGGCCGAGATCACGTCGGGGTCGGCCGACGGGTCGACCTGGAGGATGCGATAGAGGTCTCCCTCACCAGGCACGCTTGCCCTCCCCCTTCACCAACTTAGTTAGAAGATACCCACAGTTGGCACGTTTCCGATTGACAGTCGAGACCCGAGCGTTGTCCACCGTGGTGGCGCGCCGCGCTGTGCGCAGGCCACGACCGGTACGGGCGCCGAGGCGATGGTTTGGGACCGGGAGGTGGGGCCGGATCCTGCTCATCCTGATGGTGGTGCTGGTCGCCGCCGGCGCGTGGAACTTCGTGCAACCCCTGCCGGCGGTCGCGGCTTCCAGCTCGGGCCCGTCTCAGTACACGATCACCGGAACGGCGCCAGCGGTGCCCTGGCCGAACGTCGGGTCCGGCGCCATCGGAGCTTCGGGCCTGGGGCTGATCGCCACCTCGGGCAACGTCCCCCCCGCCCCGGCGGCGAGCGCGGCCAAGGTGATGACGGCGCTTGTCCTGCTGACTGACAAACCGCTCGCCTCGGGCGACCCCGAGCCGACGCTGGTCATGACCGCGCAGGACGTGGCGACCTACAAGGCGGACCTGGCCGACCAGCAGTCGGTCGTCCCGGTCGTCGCGGGCGAGCAGCT
>DASXBE010000156.1:0-9952 GCA_036491815.1 Candidatus Dormiibacterota bacterium
GTCGAGGACATCGCCGGCCAGCGCGTCGCCCCGATGGAGCAGGAGCTCGTCACGCGGTGCACCTACTCGCACCCGCAGATCGCCTCGGTCGGGCTCACGGAAAAGCAAGCGAAGGACAAGGGGCACGAGGTGAAGGTCGGCAAGTTCCCCTTCAGCGCCCTCGGCCGCGCGATCATCCACGGCGAGACCGCGGGCTTCGTTAAGATCGTCGCCGACGGCAAGTCGGGCCGGATGCTGGGGGCTCATGTCATAGGCAACGAGGCGACTGAGCTGATCGCGGAGCCGGCGCTCACGCAGCTGTTTCAGGGCGACGCGTGGGAGCTCGGCCGGAACATCCACCCGCACCCGACCCTCAGCGAGGCCGTCATGGAGGCGGCGCTGGCCGTGGACGGCCACGCCATCCACATCTAAGAAGATGGCGCAGACCAAGGCCCCCGGACCACCCGCGACCAAGCCGCGAGCGGCGGCTTTCAACCCGGAGTGGCGATTTCAGGAACCGGTGGCGTGGCGCGACACGGACCTCGACGAGAAGACGCTCAGGGAATGGTTCAACTACATACTGCTGGGCCGCCAGGTCGACTACCGGTTCCAGGTCCTCAACCGCCAGGGCCGCGCGCCGTTCATCATCTCGTGCGCCGGGCATGAGGCGGCGCAGATCGGCATCGGCTGGCCGCTGAAGCCGAAGCACGACTGGCTCGCGCCCTACTACCGCGACGTCGTGCTGTGCATGAGGATGGGCATGACGCCGCTCGACCTGATGCTGTCGGTGCTGGCCAAGGCGGCCGACCCCGCCTCCGGCGGCAAGCAGACGCCGGGTCATTTCTCGGACTCGCGCCTGAACATCACGTCGGGCGGCTCGCCCGTGGCCACTCAGATGGTGCGCGGGGCGGGCGTCGCGTACGCGCTCAAGATGGACGGGACCGACAAGGTGCTGCTCACCTGCTATGGCGAGGGCGCCGGCTCCGAAGGCGACGCGCACGAGGCCTTCAACTTCGCGGCCATCTACAAGCTGCCCGAGATCTTCGTCTGCGAGAACAACGGCTTCGCGATCTCCACGCCGTTCAACAAGGAGTACGCCATCGAGCACGTGGCGCAGCGGGCCGCGGGATACGGGTTCCCCGGCGTCACGGTCGACGGCCGCGACCCCGTCACGTGCTACGCCGTCTCCAAGGAGGCGATCGCGCGGGCACGGGCCGGCGAGGGCCCGACCCTCATCGAATGCCTCGTCGACCGGCTTGGCGCCCACTCGTCAGAGGACGACCAGCGCCGCTACCGGACGCAGGAGGAGATCGACCTCCTCGCGCAGAACGACTGCCTCGAGCGTTTCAAGCAGCGCCTCGTCGAGGAAGGGGTCCTCAGCGTTAAGGAGGTGGCCGAATACGAGGAGCGGGTCAAGGACGAGGTCACGAAGGCCACGCGCGAGGGCATGGAATCGCCGGACCCCGAGCCCGAGGCTGCGCTGACGAACGTGTACGGGCTGGACGCGCCGAAGGCCATCGAACCACCGCCGGGCGGCGAGACCGAGGAGATGAACATGGTCGCCGCGCTCCGCTCCGCGCTGACCGACGAGATGGAGCGCGACGAGCGGGTGATGGTCCTCGGAGAGGACGTCGGCAAGAAGGGGGGCGTGTTCCTCGTCACGGATGGCCTGCGCAACCGGTTCGGCGAGGCCCGGGTCATCGACACGCCTCTCGCCGAGTCGTCGATCGCCGGCGTGGCGCTCGGGCTCGCGATCTCAGGCAAGCGGCCGGTGGCGGAGATGCAGTTCGCGGACTTCGCGCACATGGCTTTCAACTCGATCACCAATGAGGCAGCGAAGTACCGCTACAGGAGCGACGGCGACTGGTCGGTGCCAATGGTGGTGCGGGCCCCGATGGGAGGGCACGCTCACGGGGCGCTGTACCACTCGCAGTCGATCGAGGCCAGGTTCGCGACACCGGGCCTGAAGATCGTCATCCCGTCCAGCCCGTACGAGGCCAAGGGCCTGCTCCTCGCGGCCATCCGCGACCCGGACCCGGTGCTCTTCTTCGAGCACAAGCGCCTGTACCGCATGTTCAAGGAGCAGGTGCCGAAGGGCGAGTACCTGATCCCGCTGCAGGTCGCGCGCACCGTGCGGGAGGGCGGGGACATCTCGGTGTTCTGCTACGGGCTGATGGTCCACTACGCGATGGAGGCGGCCAAGAGCCTCGAGGCGGATGGGGTCAGCGTGGAGGTCGTCGACCTGCGGACGGTCTACCCCCTCGACAAGGAGGCGATCATCGCCTCGGCGCGCAAGACGGGCAAATGCATGGTGCTGTACGAGGACAACTTCACCATCTCGGTCGGCTCCGAGGTCGCCGCGCTGATCGCCGACGAGGCGTGGCGCTGGCTGGATGCGCCGGTGAAGCGGTTCGGCGGGCTCGACGTACCCTCCATGCCGTACGCGGTACCCATGGAGGAGTTCTTCATGCCCAACCCCGAGAAGATCACCAGGGCGCTGCGCGACCTGGCCGCGTACTGATGGGCAAGTCCACTCGAGTAGTCATGCCGCAGCTCGGCGAATCGGTACACGAGGGAACGATCTCGAAGTGGCTCGTCAAGCCGGGCGACAAGGTGGTCGAGTTCGAGCCGATGCTGGAGGTCGACACCGACAAGGTCAACGCGGAGGTACCCGCCCCCGTTTCGGGCGTGCTGCGCGAGATCCTGGCCAAGGAGGGCGAGACGGTCCAGGCCGGAGCGGAGATCGCTGTGGTCGAGCTCGCGGCGGACGGAGAGGTGACCGCCAACCCCGAAGCGCCGGCGCCTGCCGCGGCCGTGCGACAGCCAAAGACGGCGGATGGCGCACCGGCGGCGGGCGTGGCCGCGCCTGCCGCGCCCGCGGCCATGGCACCCGCGGCCGAGGCGCGGCCCGCGGCAGCCTCGTCGTCACCGGCGCAGGAGCTCGAAACCGGCGAGCATCGCTACTCCCCAGGAGTGCAGATGGCCGCGGCCGAGCTCAAGGTCGACCTGGCCAAGGTGACGGGCACAGGCATGGGCGGCCGCGTCACCAAGAAGGACGTGCAGGAGTACGCCACGAAGGCCGCGGCGGCCCCCCAAGCGCCCGCCGCCGCGCCCGCGGCCAAACCCGGCGAGGGCGACCAGGTCGTCCAGCTGACCCGGGTGCGGCGCCTGATCGCCGAGAACATGACCCGCTCCAAGACCACCATCCCGCACGCCTGGCAGACCCAGGAGGCGGACATGTCAGGCGTGGTGGCCAACCGCAACGCCAACAAGGCAGCCTTCCAGAAGCAGGAGGGCTTCTCTTTGACCTACCTGCCCTATGTGATGGCGGCGGTCCTCTCGGCTCTGCGCGAGCATCCCGAGGTGAACTCGACCTTCAACGAGACCGAGCTCATCATGCACCGCGACATCAACCTGGGCATCTCGGTCGGCCTCGAGGACACGCTCGTCGTCCCCGTGATCCGCCGCGCCGACGGCCTATCGCTCGCGGGGCTGGCGCGTGCCGTCAACGACGTGGCCATGCGCGCGCGGAACAAGCAGCTCAAGGCGGACGACCTCGCGGGCGGCACTTTCACGGTCAACAACTCGGGCACGTTCGGGACGCTCTTCAGCTACTCGGTGATCAACCCGGGCCAGGCCGGCATCCTGACCATGGAGGCGATCGTCGAACGTCCGATGGCCGTGAACGGGATGATCGGGATCAAGCCAATGATGTACCTCTGCTTCTCGTTCGACCACCGCGTCCTCGACGGCCTGCAGGCTGCCCGCTTCCTCACCTCGTGCCGGAAGTGGCTGGAATCAGTAACCCTGGAAACGCCGATCTACTAAAAGCGTGGACTAAAGGCCGGATTCACTCCGGCCGCCACAGGCGAGTGGCTTGTCGCCGGGCGTCGCCGGTGGAATTTCGGAGAGGGAGAGCAGACCCGTCGCGCAGCGACCGGTCGATGAGAGGGAACTCGCGGTCCCTCTCATATCGTCGCTACTCAGAGCGTGGACTGAAGGCCGGATTCACTCCGGCCGCCACCAAACCCACTGTTTTCGCGCCGGGCGTGGTGGGTGGAACTTTCGGAGAGGGAGAGCAGACCCGTCGCGCAGCGACCGGTCGATGAGAGGGAACTCGCGGTTCCCTCTCATATATCCCGGTCGATGGACAGGATCGAGATGAAGAAGCTCGCGAACACCGTCTGGGTGCCCAGGGCGAGCAGGACCACCGCGGGGATGACCTGGCGCATGGTCTGAGCCGGGTCGAGGTTGCCGAAACCGACCGCACCCCAGCTCGCGACAGCGACCGCGAGGGCGATCAAACCGCCGATGCCCATCAGCGTGCCGGCGGCCAGGCCTACCTCGAGGGTGACGTAATGGAACACCCGCTCCAGCAACGCGTGCGGGGGATGGAAGCCGGCCCTCACGGCGAAGATCTTGGTGAACACGGCGAAGAGGACGAGCTGGTAGCCGAGCAGGGCCAGAAAGCCCGCCACGAGCATCGTGTGGATGTCGAGGCGCACGCCCCCAATGCGCAGAGGCCCTGGGATCAGCAGGGCCGACAGCACGATGCCGACGGCGACCAGCGCAAGACCCGGGTAGAGGAAGAGCCACCGCGGGCTGAACAGCAGCATGAAGCGGAGGTGGCGCCATCCGTCGCGCCATGTGCGCAGGTGCGGCGGCCGCGAGCGGCCGTCGGGCCGCAGGGTGACCGGCACCTCGGCGATCCTCATGCCCTTGAGGGACGCTTTGATCACCATCTCGCTCGCGAACTCCATGCCGGCGGCCCTGAGCCGCATCCTCTCGTACGCATCCTTGCGGAAGCCCCGAAGCCCGCAGTGCATGTCGTGGACGGGCGTATGGAAGAAGACTCGACTGATCAGCGTCAGGACCGGGTTGCCGACCCAGCGGTGCGACCACGGCATCGCCCCGGCGGCAATCCCGCCCGCAAATCGGTTCCCGATGACGAGATCGCAGCCTTGCCGCAGGCGATCGACGAGCGGGCCGATCCCCGTGAAGTCGTAGCTGTCGTCGGCGTCGCCCATGATCACGTAGGTGCCGCGCGCCGCGTCGATCCCGCCAATCAGCGCGCTGCCGTACCCCTTCTTCGGCACGTCGACGACCCGCGCGCCGAGCTCCCGTGCGATCCGCTGCGAGCCGTCGGTGCTTCCGTTGTCGGCCACGATGATCTCGGCGGCGAGGCCCTGGGTTCTTACCGCCTGCTGCGCTTTGTGAATGCACGCGGCGAGCGTCTCGGCCTCGTCGAGGCAGGGCATCACGATCGAGACCTCGACCGTGGTCTCGCGGCTGTCCTGCTGAGATCGGGAGCGCTGGGCGACCGTCACTGGCGCTCCAGCCTAACGCGGGGACCCGCGATCGATTGCGGGTAGAAAGCAAATGACCCCGACGGATCGCCTCTCAGAAGCAGGTACCGGCCTTGCGGCCTGTTCCCGCCCCCTCGAACGTTTCCCTCGGGGCCGTTGCCAACAGTAGTGGGGACTCGAGGAAAGCGCAAGGAAAAATTTCGGCCCGTCGCCAACCATGAAGAAGTAGCCGTCAGTAGACGATGTTCTTACCGCCGTCGACGACCAGGTCCTGCCCGGTGATCGCCTCGTTGAGCAAGAGCGCGATGATGGCCTGTCCGACCTCACCAGGGGTCACGATCTTCTGGGTCGGCGTGGAGCGCACGAAGGACTCCTCACGCTTCGCGGACAGCTCTTCGCCGATCCGGTCGCTGGTCCATCGAGTCGCCACCAGGCCCGGCGAGACCGAGTTGACCCGCACGCCCGGCGCCAGCGCCAGGGCAAGAGAGCGTGTGAGCTGGACGATCGCGGCCTTCGACACCGCATAAGGAATTGAGGATCCCGCGGCGCGATGCGCGGCGATCGACGAGACGTTGACGATGGCGCCATTCGCCTTCTTGAGCTCCGATGCGGCGGCGCGGCAGCAGAAGAAGGTGCCCTTCAGATTCACGCTGAGGATGTCGTCCCAGACGCCGTCGGTCAGTGCGTCGAGATCGGGATGCGCGATGAAGTGCGTCGTGCCGGCGTTGTTGACCAGGAAGTCGAGCCGGCCGAAGCGCTTGGCACTCGCCGCAACCATCTCGCCGACCATCGCCTCATCCGCGATGTTCACCTGATGCGCGATGGCCTCCGTGCCCAGCGCTCGCGCTTCCTCGACGGTCGAGGTCGCGTCCTTCTCCGAGCGCGAGTAACCAACCACGACCCGGGCGCCGGCACCGGCCAGGAGGAGAGATGTCGCGCGGCCGATGCCGGTGCCCCCGCCCGTCACGATCGCCACCCGGCCGCTCAGGTCCATGCGAGACTAGAGCCTAATGTCAATGACGCTCGCCGAGGCGCAGAGGGCCATCGAGCAGGCGCAGGCGAAAGCGTCGGAACTCGGGCTCAAGGTGACCGTCGCGGTGGTGGACGCCGGCGCCTTGCTCGTTGCCCTCGAACGGATGGATGGGGCCCCACCTGTCTCTCCTCAGATCGCCGAGGCGAAGGCGGTCGGCGCCGCCATGTTCCTCCGCGACGGCGGCTGGCTGGCCCAGACGGCGCAGGACCGTCCGGGCTTTTTCAAGGCCGCGGACCGGCTGGTCCGGCTGCCCCTGGTGCCGGGTCCGGGCTCCGCGTTGATCACGCGCGACGGCGAGGTTCTGGGTGCGGTCGGGGTCAGCGGAGCGCGACCCGACCAGGACCTCGAGTGCGCCGCCGCCGGCGCCGCCTCAGTCGGGGCCTCCTAACCGCAGGCTCTTCAGCGGCTCGTACACGGCGCCAGGACGCCCCAGGTGGCTGCGGTAGAGCACGAGGTGCTCGGCCCTCCACGGCCCGAGCGTGGGCACGCCGGGCAGCTCCGGCGGCGGCGATCCTTCGCGGCTCCTCGCCCTGCCGAGCGTGAGGTGCGGTTGGAACGGCCTGGCTTCCGGTTCGAGGCCGGCGTCGGCGCACTCCGACTCGACGATGGCGGCGAGCCCACGGGCCGCCTCGAGGCCGTGACGCAACCCGATCCACACCACACGCACGAGGCGCCCTCGCTTGAACATGCCCAGCTCGCCGAGCTCGAGCTCGAAGCCGGCCAGGCTCCGTGCCGCCAGGCGGTCGGCGATGCCGTCCGCGAGCTGCGACTCGACGCTGCCCATGAACCGCACCGTCAGGTGGAGGTTCGCCGCGGCGACCCAGCGATAGGCCGGCGCGGCCGCAGCCGCCGCGATGAGAAAAGGCCCGAGGATCTCGCGCTGCTCTTCGGGCACCGGAAGCCCGAAGAACGCGCGAAGCCTCAGTGGCTCCGCCTGGTCCAGTTGGCCGGCGCCCAAGCGCTCGGAGCACCAGGTCGCCAGCCGAACTGCGAGCTGACGGAGTCGATGCCCGCAGCCAGGTTGTCGACCTGGATGGTGCGGATCTCGTCCGGCGTCGTGATCGGGTCCTTGAGCAGCGCTTCCATGACGATCGCGCCGGGGATGAGCAACCCGCCGGGCAGCTTCACCTTTCGCTTTTTGATGCCGCGCGCCTGCGTGTACCAGCCGAGGATGGTCTCGAAGGTCACGACCTCGGGGCCGCCCAGCTCGATGATCTTTCCGAGCAGCTCCGGCTTGCCCGTCGCCTCGACGATGCATCGCGCGGCGTCCTCGAGCAGGATCGGCTGCATGCGGGCCTGCCCGCTGCCCGGGATGACCATGACCGGGCCGAAGTTGGCCATCCGGTCGAAATCGTCGAGGATGCCGCCGTCAGCGCCGAGGATCAGCGAGAAACGCAGGATGGTCCCGGCGACGCCGGTTTTGGCGAGCTCCTGCTCGCCCATCCAGCGCGATGTGAGGTACCTGTAGTGCGGGTCGAGCTTCGACCCGATGGCGCTGACGAGGACGACCGAGCGCGCGCCGGCAGCCTTGGCCGCCTCGCCGAGCATCCGAGGGCCGTCGACGTTGACGGTGAGGTAGGACTGCGGCCGGTTCCTCCGCACCGCGATCAGGCTGACGATGTGCTCGACGCCCTGGGCCGCCTGCACCACGGTGGCGGGGTCCAGGGCGTCGCCCACCACGACCTGGCCGCCGCGCACCTTGAACGCCGCCGCCTTCATGGGGTCGCGCACGAGCACCCGCAGCTGGTGGCCGCTGTCGAGGAATTTGTGCGCGACCGCCCGGCCTACGAAGCCGGTCGAGCCGAGCAGCAGGATGCGTGCCACGGGTCAGAATCCTATCGGTCGCCGCTCGGCTGAGATACTTGTACCGATGTTTGGCCAGAATGCCCCGAGCTTCGGCCTCGGCCTGCTCGCCGTCCTGCTCGGATTGGGGGGCATCGCCGCGGCGGTTCGCGGCAGGCGCCGCCGGGCGGCTTATTCCGAGGCTTACGCGGCCCGAGGTGGGATCGTCTTCACTGTCGTGCAGGTGGGCTGCTCGACGGTCCTTTTGGCCGGCGGCCTGGCCATCATGATCCTGGCGATCATCTTCCGGAAATAGCCGCGCCCCGGCGGATCGGTCGCACCGGCCGGCTTGCCTCCTAGATGATGTTTCTTTCCTTCACCAGGGACCCCTTGGCGAACCGGGTGAAGGCGAAAGGGCTGAGGTCGATCTCGGAATGGTGGTCCAGCAGCAGCTGCGACAGGAGCAGCGCGGCGGCCGGCGCCTGCATGAACCCGTGGCCGCTGAACCCCGCCGCGCACCAGAAGCCCTCCAGCTCAGGCGCCGGCCCGAGGATCGCCTGGTGGTCGGGTGTCGTCTCATACAAACCGGCCCATGCGGTCTTGACACCGGCCGACGCAAGGGCCGGGGCGCGGCGCGACGCCTCCTCGAACACCTTCTCCAGGAAGGGCCAGTTGACCTCGGTGTCGAAGGTCGGACCCTCCTCGCGGTCGCTCATGCCGAACAGCACGCCGTCTCCCTCGGGATGGAAGTAGAACGACGTGCGGAAGTCGACCGTCATCGGCGTGCCGCGCGGCACGGCGGGAAAGGGACCGGTCGCGACGATGTGGCGCCGATACGGGAGCACCGGGATCTCCACGCCGGCCATGCGCCCGATGGATGGCGACCACGCGCCCGCGCAGTCGACGACCAGGCGCGTCGCCACCTCGCCGGCTGACGTGCGCACGCCCTGAACTCGGCCGGTGGAGACATCGACGCCCACGACCTCGACGCCCTCCTTCAGGCGCGCTCCGTGGGCGCGCGCAGCGGCGGCGTAGCCCGAGGTGACGTCGGCCGGGCTCGCGATCCCGTCGGTCGGGCAGAAGGTGCAGCCGAGCACGTCGTCGACATTCAGGATCGGGACCAGACGTGCAGCCTCCGCTGCATCCACCCACCGGGCCTCGGTCAGCCCGACCCGGTGCCACATCTCCATGTTGCGGCGGAAGTCCTCGACCTGCTGCGGGAGCGTGAGCACGAAGAGGTAGCCGTTCTGGCGGAAATCCGCCGGGTGCCCCGTCTCCTCCTCGAAGTGCTCAAGCATCCCTACGGACAGGCGCTGCAGGCGGACGTTGGCCTCCATCGAAAACTGCTGCCGCACCCCGCCCGCGCACTTTCCCGTGGACTGAGACCCGAGCGTCTCGCGCTCGAGCAGAAGGACGTCGACATTGCGCTTCGCAAGCTGGTACGCGAGCGCACAGCCCATGACGCCGCCCCCCGCGATGACTACATCAGCGGTCTCCATGCCCTCACCTGGATGGACCGGCGAGGTGCCCGGCCGCGGCGCGGCTTTCCCGCCACGCCATGCCCCACACCTCGAAGATCATCTTCAGAGCCGCGAACGTTGTGATGTCGCCGCTGTCGAACGGGGGCGAGACCTCGACGATGTCGAATCCGACGAGCTGCGAGCGCTCCGTGGCCGCGCGCAACAGCTGGATCGCCTGGCGGCTGGACAGCCCGCCGGCGGAGGGGATCTCGGTGCCCGGGGCGAAGGCGGGGTCGAGCACGTCGATGTCGAACGACACGTGGACCTTCCGGCCGGCCAGCCGAGAAGCGATCTCGTGGGCTGACCGCGCGGGCTCGCGGGCCAGCTCGGGC
>DASXBE010000157.1:0-3226 GCA_036491815.1 Candidatus Dormiibacterota bacterium
GATGTGATGGCCGTCGTGGCCGCCAGCGAGAACATGCCGGGCCCGGCGGCGCAGCGCCCGGGCGACGTGGTCGTGAGCGCCGACGGCAAGACCGTGGAGATCCTGAACACTGACGCCGAGGGCCGGCTGGTCCTCGCCGACGCCCTGACTCATGCGCTCCGCAATGGTGCGACTCACATCCTCGACCTCGCCACGCTGACCGGCGCGGCCACGATCGCCGTCGGCCACGCGGCCACCGCCGCGGTCAGCAATGACGACGATTTCTGGACGCTTGTCAACAAGGCCTCCCTTGAAGCGGGCGACCGCGTCTGGCGGATGCCGATCTATGCCGACTACCGGGTGCTGTTGCGCAGCCAGATCGCCGACCTCCGCAACTCGGAATATGGCGAAGCCGGGATGATCCTCGGTGGCATGTTCATCGGCGAGTTCGCCGCCGGCAAGCCATGGGCCCACCTCGACATCGCCGCCTCGAGCTGGAACACGAACACCGAGCTCACCACCGTGCTGCGGGGCCCGAGTGGCGCCGGCACCCGGCTGTGCATCGAGCTCGCGGAACTCATGGCGGGGGCTGAGCGTTAACCCAGAATGGGCATCCTCGAGACCATCCACTCGCCCGCGGACCTCAAAGCGCTGGACCAGCCGCGCCTGACCCAGCTTGCGGACGAAGTGCGCACCTTCCTCGTCGAGGCGACCTCACGCACCGGCGGCCACCTGTCGCCGAACCTCGGCGTCGTCGAGCTCACGTTCGCGCTGCACCGGGTCTTCGACAGCCCACGCGACGCGATCGTCTGGGACACCGGGCACCAGGCATACGTCCATAAGCTGGTCACCGGCCGCGCCGCCGAGTTCGCGAAGCTGCGGCAGCCGGGCGGCCTCTCCGGTTACCCGTCGCGGGCGGAGTCGAAGCACGACTGGGTGGAGAACAGCCACGCCTCGACGTCATTGAGCTACGCGTTGGGCATCGCCGAGGCGCGGCTGCGCAGGCGTCAGGACGGCTTTGTGGTTGCCGTGATCGGCGACGGCGCGCTGACCGGGGGCATGGCCTACGAGGCGCTGAACCAGATCGCTCACCTCCAGCCGCCCAATCTGATCATCGTGATCAACGACAACGGCCGGTCGTATGCGCCCACGGTCGGCGGCCTCGCGCGCCATCTGTCCTCGCTCCGCGTCGACCCTCGCTATGAGCGGATGAAGGAAGAGATCTCGCGCCTCCTGCGCGACCTACCCCTCGTGGGGTCGACGGCCGACCAGGCCGCGTATCGCGTCAAAGAGGGTCTCAAGCAGCTGCTGCAGCCTTCGACGATCTTCGAAAGCCTGGGCATCAAGTACGCCGGACTCGTCGACGGGCATGACGAGCCGGCACTCGAAGAGGTGCTCGTACGCGCCAAGAAGCTCCGCGAGCCGGTCGTGGTGCATGTCGTCACGGAGAAGGGGCATGGATACGGTCCGGCGGTCGACGATGAGGTCGACAAGCTCCATGGCGTGGGCGCGTTCGACCCGCTGACCGGCCGCCCGCGCTCGACCGAGGTGACCTACACGGATGTTTTCGGCGAGGCGCTGATGACCGCCGCCGCACACCGTCCGGAGGTTTGCGCGATCACGGCCGCCATGGCGTCGTCGACCGGTCTTTTGAACTTCGCCAAGGAGTTCCCCGAGCGCTTTTTCGACGTCGGCATCTGCGAGCAGCACGCCGTGACGTTCGCGGCCGGGCTTGCCATGGCGGGCATGCGCCCCATCGTGTGCATCTACTCGACGTTCCTCGCTCGGGCATTCGACCAGGTGATCATGGACGTGGCGATGCACCGGCTCCCGGTCGTCTTCGTGATCGATCGGGCTGGCGTCACGGGCCCGGACGGGGCGTCGCACCACGGGATCTTCGACCTCTCGTACCTGCGCCTCATACCGAATCTGAAGATCGCCGCCCCGGCCGACGCGACAGAGTTGTGTGCGCTTTTGGAGACCGCGCTGACGACGGACGGCCCGATCGCCATTAGGTACCCGCGTGGTCCGGTGCCGGCGACCCCGGACCTGCCCGTCGAGCCGCTCCCGCTCGGCCGGTGGGAGGAGGTCCGGAAGGGATCCGACGCGGTGATCTTCGCTGTCGGCCGGATGGTCGAGGTCGCCAAGGAGGCGGCCGAGCGACTCGAGATGCAGCACGTGTCCTGCGCCGTGGTGAACGCCCGGTGGATCAAGCCGATGGACCCGCGCGCTGTCGAGTGGGCACGCAGCCACCGGGCAGTGCTGACGGTCGAGGACAACGTTGGCTCCGGCGGTTTCGGCGGCGCGGTCCTCGAGGCGCTCGCGCCGCACGGCTTGGCGGGACGCGTCCGCACCCTGGCGCTGCCCGACGCGTTCCTGCCCCAGGGAAAGGCGGCGGACATCCTCAGGGACCACGGGCTCGACGCCGCGGGCGTGGCCAAGGCTGTCTTCGACGCGGTGCACGCTCGGGAGACGAGAGAGCTCTAGAGCTTCTTGCGCCCGGCGAATCCCTCGCCGATGTGATGCCAGTGCTCGACGCGCTCCTCTCCGAGCTTCCAGCACAGCTCCACGAGGTCCCCGTCGCGGTAGGACGGAAAGTCGATCAGGCCTTCAAGTGGGCCCTTGAGCTGTATCCCCAGGCCGTTGAGGCTGGCGACCGCCTTGAGCAGCTCCAGCTCGGCGCTGTTGGCGGCGTCCTTGGCCTTCTGGTGCCTGTCCTTGTGGTCGGAGCTGGCGGCGGGACGCTTCGACTCGTACTCGGCGATGCGCGCCTGGTCCTCGAGCTCCGGCATCAAAGCCGATAGCTCGGCGATCTGCGCCACGATCCGGCGCACTCGTGGAAGCTCGCGGTTTGCCTCTTCGACCGTGTAAGTCCGGAGCCTCTGCACCGCTCAACCATACCCGCTCGTCCGGCACTCGCAGGCACCACACTTCGGGGCATGGAAACGGGCGATATGAGAAGGCGCCTCGAGGAATCGCGAACCGGTCATCTCGGGACGGTGGGCGCGGACGCAGCGCCTCACGTGGTGCCCGTCTGCTTCGTGCTCGAGGGCAACAGCATCTACTTCGCGGTCGACTCCAAACCAAAGCGCACGAGAGACCTGAAACGCTTGCGCAACATCGCCACCAACCCGCGCGTGACGGTGCTCATCGACCATTACGAGGAGGACTGGCGGCGGCTGTGGTGGGTGCGTGTCGATGGGCTGGCTCGGGTCGTCGCCGATGAGGACGAGATCGAAATGGCGAT
>DASXBE010000158.1:0-4336 GCA_036491815.1 Candidatus Dormiibacterota bacterium
TCGGTCCAGGAGTACAGGCTCGCCGACGGCCGGCGGCTGCACGTCCTGGCGGAGGGCAGGTTGATCAACCTGGCCGCCGCGGAGGGCCACCCGGCGGCGGTCATGGACATGAGCTTCGCCAACCAGGCGCTGTGCGCCGAGTACATGGCCAGGAATGCGAAGACCCTGGAGCGCAAGGTGTACGACGTGCCGGACGAGATCGACGCCGAGGTGGCGCGGCTCAAGCTCCACGCGATGGGCATCCAGATCGACACGCTCACCGAGGAGCAGCAGAAATACCTGAGCTCGTGGGAAGAGGGAACCTGACCTAGCGGCATGTTTGGCCCCGCTCGGCGCACCTGGGTGCTGGGTGGAGGGGGCGCCCGCGGCGCGGCCCAGGTCGGGGTCATCCAGGCGCTGTTCGAGGCGGGCGTCGAGGCGCCGGTGCGGATCGTGGGCACCAGCGTCGGCGCGCTCAACGGCAGTGCGATCGCGGCCTACCCGTCGCTGGCGGGCACGATGATGCTGCGAGAGGTCTGGATGTCGCGGCAGGCCGCGTCCGTCTTCCAGACCCACCCTCTCGGTGTCATCCTCTCCGGCCTTCGGCGCAACGTGCAGAGCGCCCTGCCGCAGCAGAACGTCCGCCGCCTGATCGAGCGAGCGCAGGCGCTGTCGGGCGTCACGACGTTCGAACAGCTTCGCGTACCGCTGGTCGTGGTGGCGACGGACCTCAACGCCGGCAAGCCGGCGGTGTTCCGGTCGGGCGAGCTCACGCCCGCACTGCTGGCATCGACCGCGATCCCCGGCCTCTTTCCATCGGTGCAGATCAATGAGCGCCGATACCTCGACGGCGGCGTGGTTGACAACACGCCGCTCAACACGGCGATCGGCGACGGCGCGCGCGAGGTGCTGGCGATCAGCCTGATGGGAGGCGGTGAGCTCGAGGACGTCTCCACCAACCTCCCCGAGCTGATCGCCCGCACCCTGCAGCTCTCCCTGCACCACCAGATGCTCAGCGACTACGAACGGCTGCGCGGACGGGCGCGAATCGTCGTTCTGTGCCCGATCACGGCGCCGACCGCATCGTGGGAGATGGGCCGCGAGCACGTCGAGGCGGTGATGGAATCCTCCCGGGTGGCCATGCGTGCGCTCCTGAAGCAGCGCGGCTCGAGGCTCTTCCGCCACTCGGGCATCCACTATCTCGAGTTGAGCTAGGATTCACGCCGTCCCGGGAGCATGACCCTGGCGCTTGGGGGCGGCCCACACGGAGGCTGTCCTTGCCGGCGCGGGAGATTCAAAGGAGGACCACGTGTCGCAGTCCCTGTTCACGTCCGAGTCCGTCACCGAAGGCCATCCCGACAAGCTGGCCGATCAGATTTCCGACGCCATCCTCGACGCGATCCTGGCCAAGGACCCTCTGGCCCGCGTCGCCTGCGAGGCGATCGTGACCACCGGACTGGTGATCGTCGTCGGCGAGATCACCACCGACTGCTACGTCGACATTCCACGCATCATCCGCCATACGGTGCGCGAGGTCGGCTACACGCGCGCCAAGTACGGCTTCGACGCGGAGACCTGCGGGGTCATGACCAGCATCGACGAGCAGTCGCCTGACATCGCGCAGGGTGTCGACGTGGGTGGCGCGGGGGACTCCGGGATGGTGTTCGGCTTCGCCTGCGACGAGACGCCGGAGCTGATGCCGCTGCCGATCACCCTCGCGCACGGGCTGGCGCACAGGCTGTCCGACCTCCGCCGCAACAAGACGCTCGGCTACCTCCGCCCGGACGGCAAGGTGCAGGTCACGATCCGCTACGGCGACGACGGTCGGCCGGCCGCCGTCGACAACGTGGTGATCTCGGCGCAGCATCACGACGAGGTCGACATCGATCAGCTTCGCGCCGACCTGACCGAGCACCTGGTCGACGCGGTCATCCCCGCCGGGCTGCGAGAGGGCGGCGTGCGAGCCTACATCAACCCGACCGGGCGATTCGTGGTCGGTGGTCCCGTGGCGGATGCCGGGCTCACCGGCCGCAAGATCATGGTCGACACCTATGGGGGCTACGCGCGCCATGGCGGCGGCTGCTTCTCGGGAAAGGATCCGACCAAGGTGGACCGCGCGGGCGCCTACGGCGCCCGGCACGTGGCGAAGAACATCGTCGCCGCCGGCCTCGCGAGCCGCTGCGAGGTGCAGATCTCTTATGCGATCGGCGTGGTCAAGCCGGTGGCCGTCCGGGTCGACACCTTCGGCACCGGCAAGGCGCCGGACTCGGCGATCGCAGCGGTCGTGGAGAGGCTCTTCGACCTGAGCCCGCTCGGCATCATCAAAGAGCTGAACCTGAGGCGGCCGCTGTATCGGCAGACCGCCGCCTATGGCCATTTCGGCCGCACGGACATCGATGCCCCGTGGGAGTACACGGCGCGCGCGAAGGACATCGCCGCGGAGCTCGCGCAGCGCGCCTGATGCGAACCTCCGCCGTGATTCCGGCCGGTGGGGTGGGGACGCGCCTGTGGCCGCGTTCACGCAGCTCAACCCCCAAGCACGTGCTGCCGCTGGGGGAGCACGGGCAGCCGCTGCTGCGGGCGACCTACGACCGGGCCGCGGCGCTCGCGGACGACGTCTTCGTGCTCACCGAGGTGCGCCAGCGCGAGATCGTCGCGGCGGTGCTGCCCGAGGTGGATGCCGACCACCTGATCCTGGAGCCATCGGCGCGCGGGACCACCAACGCCTACGGGCTCGCCGCTCTGACCCTCGCCGCCAAGGCCCCGGGGACCGTGATGCTGGCGCTGCCGGCCGACCATGTCGTGCGCGGGCGCGTCGCGATCGCGAGCGCCGTGAGGGTCGCGATCAAGGCCGCGACGTCCGGCGACAATCTCGTCACCGTCGGGCTCAAGCCGACGTTCCCATCGACCGGGCTGGGCTACATCCACGCGCCGGGTCGGAGGACCAACGGCACGTTGCGGGTCAGGCGCTTTGTCGAGAAGCCCAGCGCCGCAAGCGCGCGGCGGTTCCTCCAGCAGGGCGGCTACTACTGGAACCTGGCGTGGTTCTCGTGGCGCGTCGAGGTCTTCATCGACCAGCTGGCGCAGCACGCGCCACGGCACCTCTCCGGCCTGCGCAGGGTGCTCGCGGCACGCCAGCTGGGCGATGAGGCAGCGGCGGCGCAGCTGTACAAGCGCCTGCCCATCGAGGTCGTCGACCGGAGCGTGATGGAGAAGACGGATCGCCTCCTCCTCGTGCCTGGCGAATTCGACTGGGCGGACATCGGGAGCTGGGCGGAGCTTGGGGACCGCGTCCACGCCGACTCGCGCGGCAACTCCGTCGAAGGCGAAGCGGTGCTGGTCGACACCACCGGAAGCCTGATCTTCGGGGACCGCAGGCTGGTGGCTGCCATCGGCCTGCAGGACATGATCATCGTGGACACGGAGGACGCGCTCCTGGTCTGCCCGCGCTCACGCGCGCAGGATGTGCGCAAGGTGGTCGAGGCGCTGAAGCGGGCGCGCAAGACCCGTTACCTTTAAAAATCGTGGCCCAGCAGATCAAGTTCGGGACTGACGGTTGGCGCGGCGTGATCGCCGACGACTTCACGTACGGCAACGTGCGCCGGGTCGCCCAGGGCTCGGCGGAATACATGCGCGAGCGGAGCGGCGATCCGCTTGCCGTCGTGGGCTACGACTGCCGGTTCGCGTCCGAGGACTTCGCTCGGGCTGTAGCGACGGTGTTCGCCGCCAACGGGATCAGGTCGCTCATCTTCGACCGGCCGTCACCGACGCAGGTTGCGTCCTGGACGGTGATCGACCGCAAGGCGACCGGCGCCGCCGTGATCACGGCCAGCCACAACCCGTATCAGTTCAACGGCTACAAGTACAAGACCGAGACCGGCAGCGCGGTCCCCTCCGAGGTGATCGCAGAGCTCGAGCGCCACATCAATGCGCTCGACGAGGTCCCCGCGCCCAGCTCCACCGTCACGCACGGTCTGGTCACCTCCTACGACCCTCGGCCGTCCTACTACGCGCAGATCGCCCGCATGGTCGACCTCGACGCGATCAAGGGCTCCGGCCTACGGATCCTGCACGAGTGCATGTACGGGTCGGGCTACGGATACATCTCGGACATGATCGGCGGCGGCCGGACCACGGTGACCGAGCTGCACAACCAGCGCAACCCGCTTTTCGGAGGCGTGAACCCCGAGCCGATCCGCCCGAACATCGACTCCACCATGGCCGTCATGAAGGCGGGCGGCCAGGACCTCTGCATCTGCACCGACGGGGACGCCGACCGCGTCGGGATCATCGACGAGTCGGGAAGGTTCATCAACCAGCTGCAGGTCTTCGCCTTGCTGATGCTGTACCTGTTCGA
>DASXBE010000159.1:0-8785 GCA_036491815.1 Candidatus Dormiibacterota bacterium
GCGAGGCCATCCCCGCGCCGGCCCAGGTCTCGTCCGGCATCCGGCCCTCGCGCATGTTCGGTTCGCTCCGCCACCAGGGCGAGCTGGTGCGCAGGTCACTTCCCTTTTACGTCAGCTCATGGTGGCGCCGCGGCGACCTCAGCTGGGTGATGTACCTCAACGCCTTCGTGCTCCTGCTCGTTGCCGGCACGTCGCTCTTCGGCCAGCTGCCCGGGGTGGCCGGAGTTGTGGCTCAGCGCTTCGCGGGAGGGTCCGCGCTGCAGGCGGGCCTGCTGCTGCCGCTCTTCTTCATGTCCTTTGCGCTCCTGGAGTCGATCAAGAGCTCGATCGGCATCTGGTGGGAGAAGGCGCAGGGCTCGCTCGAGGTGCTCCTGTACACGCCCGTCGACGATCCCTCGCTCATCTGGCTCGAGGTCCTCCCCGGGGCGGTCGTGAGCACGGTGTGGGTGACGGCGTGGATGGCCGCGGGCATGGCCCTGCTCACACTGTTTGGCGAGGCCGCGCCGTGGGACCTGCTCCCGGTCTTTGCCTTCGTCTCGGCCGTCACGGCGTACTGGGCCGCGATGGGGCGGATGCTCGGTTTCATGCTCTTCCCGCGCGAGGGCGCGGCGGGCGGGGCGTGGTCCTTCCTCCTGTCGCCCGTATCGGCGGCCGTGGCCGACCTGCCGCTCGCGCTGTTCGTATTTCGCTCACCACTTGCTTTCGTATCCCTGCTGCTCCCGATCACGGCGTGCGTCGCGCTGACCATCCTCTGCGGAGCAACCTTCGACCGCGAGCGCCTGATGGAGACGGGGATCGGGCGAGCGCGCCGCCGCCGGACCTGGCTGCCGGTCGCGGTCATCCGTCGCAACGCCGCCGCGGTGGTCGCGGGCCTCGTCATCGCCCTCGCCTCGGCAGGAGTCGCCGGCACCGTGAGCGCGGGGGCCCACTGGCACTCATGGACCGAGGTCCGGGCGGCGACCACCGGCTCGCCGGTCGACCCGACACCTGTCGCCGCCGCTCCCGCCCCGACGCCGAGCCACCATGCGACCGGCGTGACTGTCGCCGCCGCGGGCCTGGCCGGCATCGTGGCGGTGCTTGCGCTGATGCTCACGCTGGTCGTGCTGAGCTTCGTCTCGTTCTTCCTGCTCGGCATCCCCGCGGTGCTCATCGCGCTCGCTGGGGGAGCCCTATGGGGCACCCAGCTGGGGTTTGGCGGCACGGCGCCCCTGCAGGGATGGTTCGCGGGGGCCGGCGGGATCGCCCTCGTGGCACTGGCGCTGAACACGGGCGCCGCGCTGCCGATCTACTGGTCGCTGGTCTTCGGCTCGGGCCGCCGCCTCGACCGCCTGCGCGAGGCGTGGTCGAACTACTGGGCTCTTTTTAGAGGGCTGGTCATCCCGGCGTGCGCGGTGTTTGGGATCGCCGTGTTCAGGTTGCTGGCTGGCGGCTAGAGGTCCAGGGCTTGCGCCACCAGCTCGCGGTGGTAGGTCGCGTCGCCCAGCGTCACCTCGGAGGCCTTGGCGCGCTTGAAGTAGAGGTGCATGTCGCTCTCCCACGTGAAGCCGATGCCGCCGTGGACCTGGATGCCGTCGCCGGCCACCTTGCGGTACGCGTCTGAGACGTAGGCCTTGGCCATGGATGAGGCCAGCGAGCGGTCGGGGGCGTCGGCGTCGACCGTCCAGGCCGCGTAGTACGTGGCCGAGCGGCCGCTCTCGGACAGCACCAGCATGTCGGCGAGCTTGTGCGACACGGCCTGGTAGATGCCGATCGGCTTGCCAAACTGGTGGCGGGTCTTCGCGTATTCGGTCGATGTCTCCAGCACCTTCTGGGCGCCCCCCATCATCTCCGCGCACAGCGCCGCGGTGGCCCACTCGAGGGCCCGCTTCAACGGCGCCCAACCGTGGTCGACAGCGCCCATCACGGCGTCCTGTCCGAGCTCGACGTTTTCGAACCGGACCTCGGCCCAGCGCCGCGTCATGTCGAGCGTCTCGAGCGACGTCACAGTCATGCCCTTCGGTGCGCCCTTGACCAGGAAAAGCGTGATCCCGTCCTCACCGTCTCCCCGCGTCCGCGCGGCCACCACCGTATAGGCGGCGCCGGCGGCGTCGGGCACGAAGAGCTTGGTGCCGTCAAGCCGCCATCCACCCCCCGAACGCTTGGCGGAGAGGTTGACGCCTTCCGCATCCCAGCGGCCCGACGGCTCGGTGAAGGCGAGCGTAGCGCGCGCCGTTCCCTGCGCGATGGCACCCAGAGCCTCTTGCTTCTGCGCCTCCGTCCCGGCTTCGATCAGCGCCGGGACCGCGAGGCCCATGGTCGCGAAGTACGGCCCGGGCAGCAGGGCGCGGCCCGCCTCTTCGAGCACGACCACGAGGTCGAGAAAGGTGCCGACTCCGCCATATTGCTCGGGTATCCCCAACGCGGTCCACCCAAGCTCGGCGATCTTCTTCCACAGCGCCGCGTCGTATGCGTCCGGGCCATCCATGAGCCTGCGCACGACCTTCGATCCGCATTCCCTGGCCAGGAAATCGCGCGCTGAGCGCCGCAGCATCTCCTGCTCCTCCGAGAAAGCGAAGTCCACCCCGCGAGAAGTCTAGGGGGCGTCGGCCGGCGGAGGTTGGGACCCACTCGTCGTTCTCGCCGTGCGTCGCCGCCGGGGCTTTGGTACGGGCTCCGCCTCAGGGGTGACCAGGCCGGTCTCCGCCATCTCCTCAGCCGTCGGCGCCGGCAGCTCGAGCGGCTCGGCCGGCGCGGGGAGCTCGGCCTGCTCCGCCGGAGCCTCGAGCTCCGCGAGCGCCTGCGGAGCAGCGGGCTCAGGCCGGGCCTGCCCTGCGCCGGCCCCCTGCGGAGTGACGGCAGGCTCCGTCAGCTCGACCGGAGGCGCGGATGGCCGCGGTTTCGAGCCCACCGGCGGGATGCGGCGCACTGGCGGTGCGATGGGCGCGCCCGAGCGGCTCGCTCTGGCGAACCTGCGGAAGAGGACGACGAGGCCGAAGAATCCGAGCAGGATGGCGACGATCCCGGCCGCGGCCGCGACGCCGAGGCCGGTGTTCTCGGCGTCGGTGAGCGGACGCTCGAGGCCCACGCCGCACAGGGCCGGCGCGGGCGGGCAGGTGCCCAACACGGTCAGTCGCAGCGGCACCGCGACAAGCGAGAGCAGCCCGTACACGATGGCCAGCCCGGCGACGAAGTAAAGGCCGGTCGCGACTGGACGTCCCTGATGGTGGATCAGTGCGCACACGGCGAGGAGGATCGCCGCGACGCCGTATGGAAAGATGACGCCGTCCACCCGGCCGTGGGTGCCCGCGATCAAGGTCGGCAGCACGGCGCCGGCGGCTGCGGCGGCGCACGCCGCCCAGAAAGCCCATAGGACGCGCGGTCCCCGAGACGCCTGCGTTTCCAACCTATTCCTCCAGGTGGGCGAGCGAGTCACCCGGACCGCTCCCCATGAGGGCGGCGTTCAGCTTGTTCAGGCGGTCACGGTGGTAGGGGTCGGGTTGGCCGAAAAGGCTGCTGGTCGCGGTCAGCCGGATCCTCAGCAGCACGAACAGCGCTTTCACGCCGTCGCGCCACGTCAGCTTCTTGCCCTGCTCGCGCGTGCGTGCCGCGTACTCGATGGGGATCTCGTAGATCCGGTATCCGAGGCGCAGGATGCGGCCGGTGATCTGAGGCTCGACGTCGAAACGGTCCCCGCGCAGGCCGAGCCGGCGCATGAGCGAGGTTCGCATCACCTTGAACCCCGTCTCCATGTCCTGGATGTAGCAGTTGAACAGGATGTTGGTCGCGGTCGTGACGAGCCGGTTGCCCACGACGAACCAGTAGGAGTAAGCGCTGTGGCCGGCGAACCCGCGGGTGCCGAAGACGACGTCGGCGCGGCCGCGCAGGATCGGCGCGATGAGCCTGGCGTAGTCGGTGGGGTCGTACTCGAGGTCGGCGTCCTGGATGATCACCAGCGGCGTCGAGATCGCGTCAAGGCCGGTTCGGATCGCGGCGCCCTTGCCGCGGTTGACGCCATGGTGCTCCACTTTGACCCGAGGATCCGAGGCCAGGCCGCGGGCCGCCGCGAGCGTTGCGTCGGTCGAGCAGTCATCCACCACCACCACCTGCCCCACGCACGGTTGCTCGAGCACCCGCCGCACGACCTGAGCGATCGTCCGTTCCTCATTGAAGGCGGGCACGATCACGCCGAGGACGCGTTCCGCCTGATGGGTCGGGGAGGCTGTCGCCGCCATGGTGCGGCCTAGTCTATGCCGCGGGAATCAGTCCTCAGCCGCGATACGACCGGCTGGCCGGCCGGCCGAAACGTGCGCCGTCTGGCGCAGCGGGAGCTCCCTGATGAAGAGCGTGGCGATGAAGGCGACCACGATGACCGGCACCCCCATGAGGAAGACGGGATGGATCGCGTCGGCCAGGCCGTGCCGGATGCCGGCCGCGATCACCGGAGGCAGTCGTGCGAGTTGAGACGGGTCGAACACCGCGCCGGCCGCCGCCGAGCCCCCGCTCGCCTGGAACTGCTTCAGGGCCGCCGCCGGCAGGTACTTCGGCATCGCCGTGGCCATGCCCTGGGTGAGGATCGTGCCCAGGATCGCCAGGCCGACCGCAGCGCCGATCGACCGCGCGAGCTGGGTGGCCGAAGTGGCGACGGCCATGTCCGCGCGACCCACCGAATTCTGCACGACCAGCGTGTAGGTCTGCATGGTCACCCCCAGTCCAAGCCCGATCAGGACCATGGCCTCGATCGCCGACTGGTTGGTCGTGTGGATGTCGAACGTGGACAGCATCAGATACCCGGCGCCCATCACGGCAAGGCTCACCAGGAGGAGGACCTTGTAGTGGCCGGTGCGCGAGATGACTTGGCCGCTGCCGATGCTCGTGAAGATCATCGCGACCAGCATCGGCACGAGGATTGCGCCGGAGTTCGTCACGCTGTTGCCGATCACTCCCTGCACGAAGACGGGCAGGAAGAAGATGGCACCGAACATCGACATGGCCACGCCCACGCCCGCGATGTTCGAGAACGTGAACACACCGCTCTTCCACAACCGGAGCGGCAGGACGGGCTCCTCGGCGCGCATCTCGACCCAGACGAATGCGGCCAGCAGGACCGCGGCGGCGGCGTAGAGGCCGACGATCTGCCACGAGCCCCACGCATACTGCCCGCCACCCCAGACGGTCGCGAGCAGAGCGCACGTGATCCCGGACGACAGCGTGACGCTGCCCCAGACGTCGATCCTGTGCTTGCGGCGCTCGTTGGGAACGTGCATGAAAAAAGCGACCACGAGCAGAGTCAGAACCGCGAACGGCAGGTTGACGAAGAAGAGCCACCGCCAGCTGTAGTGGTCGGTGATAAACCCGCCGGCCGCGGGGCCGATGATCGACGCGACGCCAAACGAGGCGCCCATCATGCCCTGGTACTTTCCGCGCTCGCGCGGCGAGATGATGTCGCCGATGATCGCCTGCGACAGCGGCATGATGAAGCCCATCCCGGCCCCCTGGACGAAGCGGGCGCAG
This sequence comes from Candidatus Dormiibacterota bacterium, assembly GCA_036491815.1. Lineage (GTDB taxonomy): Bacteria > Chloroflexota > Dormibacteria > Dormibacterales > Dormibacteraceae > DASXBE01. The sequence continues at coordinate 5,491 of DASXBE010000159.1, forward strand.
ACCAGGAACCAGAAGCTCGGCGCCATGCCTGAGAGCGCCGAACCGACGGCGAAGACGACGATGCCGGTCATGTAGAGCGGCTTGCGGCCGTAGATGTCCGAGAGCTTGCCGGCGATGGGGACGACGATCGTCGAGGCGAGCATGGCGGCGATCGGGATCCAGCTGTAGTCGGCGATGCCGCCGAGCTCCGAGACGATGGTCGGCAGCGCCGGCGCGACCAATGTCATGTTCAGCGAGGCGATCAGCGAGCCGAGCATCAGGCCCGCGAAGACGGCCATCACTCCACGGTCGATGCCCTTCTTCTCGGTCGCGCTCGCGGCCTGGGTGGCGACTGCGGTCACGTGGCCTACCTTACCGGCCCGCTAACGGCTCCGCGGCAGACCCAGCACCCGCTCCGCGAGGATGTTGCGCAGCACCTCGGAGGTCCCCGCCTCAATCGTGTTGGCGCGCGAGCGCAGGAACTGGTACTTCCAGCCCTGGCCGTCGCCAACCTGGCCGGCCGGCCCGCCCACGTCGATTGCCGTCTCGGTCATCCGCTGGTTGAGCTCTGACCACATCAGCTTGAGGATCGAGCCTTCGGGCCCCGGGATCCCGTTGCGCTGGACCGCCGTCACGGCTCGGTAGCCGTTCAGCTGCAGCGTCCGCGCCTCGATCGAGTGCTGGGCGATCTTCTGCCGGACCAGGGGATCTGAGCCCCGGCCCAGCTTGCGCGCGTGCTCGGCGAGCTCGGCCGCGGTGATCTGGGCGCGTGTCGCCAGCGCCATGCCCAGCGTCCCGCGCTCGTGGAGGAGCGTCGTCATCGCCACGGCCCACCCACCGCCCGGCTCTCCGAGGACCTGCGAGCGGGGGACCTTCACGTCCTTGAAGAAGATCTCGTTGAACTCGGCGTCGCCCGTGATCTGGACCAGCGGCCGGACCTCGATCCCGGGGCTCTCCATGTCGACCAGCAGGTAGGTCAGTCCTTCGCGCGGGTTGGATGCCTTGCGCTCGCGGGTCAGGAGCATGCACCACTTCGCGACGTGGGCGAGCGTCGTCCACACCTTCTGGCCGTTGACCACGTAATGGTCTCCCATGTCCTCGGCGCGCGTCTGCAGACCTGAAAGGTCGCTGCCGGCGTTGGGCTCGCTGAAGCCCTGGCACCAGATCTCCTTCCCCGATAGGAGCGGCGCCAGATAGCGCGTCTTCTGCTCGTCTGTGCCGTGGGCGATGACGACCGGGCCGCCCATGCCGAGGCCGATCACGTTGATGGGCTCGGGTGCCTGGGCGAGGATCATCTCGTCGTTGAAGATCAGCTGCTCCATGAAGCTCAACCCGCGGCCGCCGTACTCCTTCGGCCAGGTCAGCCCGATATAACCGGCCTCGTAGAGCTTTTTCTGCCACGCGCGGCGGCTCTCGATGAATGCGGTCATGCCCTCGGCCTCGCCTGCTGCGCCGTCCCGTGGCGCGTTGGACTTCAGCCAGCTGCGCACCTCGTCGCGGAACTTCTTCTCTGAGTCGCTGAGCTCGAAATCCACGGGCGTAGGTTACGCGACCGCGGCCATGACTTCGGAGGCCATCAGCTCGAGCGCATCCCGGTCGTCGAGCAGGAAGTGCTGGAGCATGAAGAGGTCGATGCCCAGCTTGCTGAGCTCGCGGATCCGCTCGGCGATCTCTTCGGGCGTGCCCACCAGCCAGGCCTCCTTTCGATTGTCCAGCACCTCCTCGGGGCTCATGGCCTGGAGGTCTGGGATGACCTCCCGGATCCGGGCAGCGCGCTCGAGAAGCTCGGAGCGGTCGCGCCCGATCAGGTAGGTCGTCATGACCGAGCGCTTGATGGTTTCGGGGTCGCGGCCGATCTCGCGGCAGCACTCCTCGAGGACGGCGCGGCGGTCCCTGAACATGTCGGGGTCGAGCCGGGAAAGGTTCCACTCCGTGGCCTCACGCGCGACCAGCGGTAGGGTCCGCTTCGCGCCCTTGCCGCCGAGCAGGAGCGGAATCGGGTTGCGCACCGGCTTGGGATTCGTCTTCTCCCAGATCTCGCGCATCGTCTGGATGCCCTGCTCGAGGCGCTCGAAGCGCTCTCGTTCGTTCAGGAAAGGGATCCCGTACATGGCGTGCTCGTTCTGGTTCCATCCCGCGCCGACGCCGAGCAGCAGGCGGCCGCCGGACAGCGCGTCGACGCTGGCGGCGATCTTGGCCAGCACAGACGGGAGCCGGAAGGTCATGGGGGTGACCATCGGTCCGATCTCGATGCGCTTCGTCCATTCCGCCGCCAGGGCAAGCGAGGTCCAGCATTCGATGCAGTCGCGGTCGGGCGCCCCCATCAGGGAGACGAGGTGGTCGCTCCGCCGCAGCGAGGCGAAGCCGAGCGCGTCGGCGTCCTCGCAGATGCTCCGCCAGCGCTCCCAGGAGAGGCCCTCCTGTCCTTCGATCATGATTCCCAGCTGCGTCATCGGCCCAGCGCGATAGTAAGTTCGTCGAGGGGTAGGAAGTTGAGGATGCGGTTCTGCGGGATGCCGGCTCGCTGGGCCATCCACATCCCCATCGGCACGTAGGCGAACTCCCCGGGCGAGTGCGCGTCCGCATCCAGCGTGAAGTTGCAGCCGCACTCATAGGCAAGCCGCGCCATCTCCGGCGAAAGGTCCATCCGCGCCGGATCGCAGTCGATCTCCACCGCGACTCCGTGCTTCGCGGCCTCTTTGAACACCTGCTCGAATTCGTAGCTGGCGCCTTCGCGTGACCCGGGCCTCCGGCCGGTCGGATGGCCGATCACGTCGACGTGCGGATGCGATACAGCGCGCAGCATGCGCTCGTTCATCGCAACAGGGTCCTGCCGCAGCTTGACGTGCGGCGAAGCGATGACGATGTCGAGAATCTCGAGGACCGCGTCCGGCAGGTCGAGCGAGCCGTCCTCCAGGATGTCGACCTCGATGCCCTGGAGCAAGGTCACGCCGGGAACCTGCTCTTGCACCTCTGCCATCTCACGGGACTGCGCGAGCAGCCGCTCCGCGTCTAGCCCGTGGACCACCGTGATGCGCGGCGAGTGGTCGGTCACGCCGAGATAGCGGTAGCCCATCGCCTTCGCGCCCCTGGCCATCTCGAGCATCGTGACCTTGCCATCGCTCCAATCCGTGTGCGAATGCACGTCGCCCTGGTAGGCGGCGAAATCAAGGCGCGTCTCGTCGTCGCGCGACGGCTGCCCCATCTGCTCGCGCAGCCGTTCGAGGTAGCGGCTGTGCCCGTTCTCGATGAGGTCGACGAGCACCTTGGCGATGCCCGCGCCCACGCCTTCGAGAGAGGTCAGCCGTCCCTCGCC
>DASXBE010000160.1:0-17994 GCA_036491815.1 Candidatus Dormiibacterota bacterium
CTGGCCGCCCGACATCTGGCTCGCATAGCGGTTGGCGAAATTGCCGAGTCCCACGAGGTCGAGCGTCTCGAGCGCGCGTCGCTTGCGTTCGGCGACCCCGACCTTGCGCATCTGCAGGCCGAACGCGACGTTCTCCCAGGCCACCATGTGCGGAAACAGCGAGTACGCCTGAAAGACCATGCCGATGTTCCGCCGGTTCGCCGGCAGGCCCGTCACGTCCTGCCCGCCGACCACGACCCGCCCGCCGTCCGCCTCTTCGAGCCCGGCCACCAGCCGCAGCGCGGTGGTCTTGCCGCAGCCTGACGGGCCGAGCAGCGCCACCAGCTCTCCAGGTGCCAGCGTCAGGGAGAGGCCGTCGAGCGCAGTCACGCCGCCGTAGCGCCGCTGAAGGTTCTCCAGCCGGACCTCGACGCCCCGGCGCTCTCCGCTGGAGACCGTGTCGCTCATACGGTCTTGCCCGCCAGGTCCCGGGCGTAAGTCTTCACGAGGACCTCCTGCTGCCGCGGACGCTTGCGGCCGACGAAAGCAAGCCCGACCAGCAGCAGGAACGCGAAGAGGAGTGACGCGACCGCGACGGCGATCGAGACGCCGGCGTTGGCCCGCCCCAGCATGGCGATCTCGACCTGGAGGTTGTTGTACAGCAGGTTGTTGGCGATGGTGTACTCGCCCAGCACCAGCGCGACCGACAGCAGCGTCGCGTTCAGGATGGCGGCCGAGACGTTCGGCACGATCACCCGCCACATCACCGTGAACCAGCTCGCGCCAAGGCTGCGCGCGGCTTCAGTGAGCGTCTTGACGTCGATTGCGCCGAGGCCCGCGTCGATCGCCCGGTAGCAGTACGGGAGGACGAGGATCACGTAGGCAAAGGCGAGCGTGAGGATGTTGTCGCTGAAGTTGTTGCCCATCCACAGGTACATCGGGAAAAACCCGACCACGAGGACGATTGCCGGGATGGTCAGCGGCAGGAGGCATATGAATTCGACGATCCGGCTGAGTCCTGGCAGGCGTAGGCGCACCCATACCATCGTCGGGACGAGCAGGACGAGCATCACCGCCGAGGTGATCGCCGCGAGCTCCAAGGATGCGGTGATCGCCGCCACCAGGTCTGGATAGTCGAAGATCTGCCTCCAGAACTGGCCCGTGCGCGGCGAGGTGAAAGTGTTGCCTGCGCGCGTCGAGAACTCGAGCATGGCGAGGATCGGGACCAGGAAGAAAAGCCCGGCCAGGATGAAGACGACGGCCCTGAACGCCTGCAGCTTGCGGCGGCGCGCGCGCTGAAACCCTCCGCTCACTGCAGCCATCTCGATGACCTCCTCTGCAGCAACGAGTAGAGCACCGTGGCCACGACCACGATGGCGATCATCTCCAGCGCGATCGCGTTGGCCAGGCCTGGCTTGTGCAGGCCGACCTCACTGCTGATGAAGCCGCTGATCTGCTGGGCGAGGACCGGGTTGCCCTGGTTGATCAGGGCGTTGGCGGTCGCGTAGGCGGAGAAGGAGTTGGCGAACAGCAGCAACGTCGCGCCCAGGAACGAGGGCAGCAGCAGGGGTCCCGCGACGTAGCGCCAGTAGTGCCAGGTCCTTCCCCCGAGGCTCTCCGCCGCCTCGCGCCACTGCGGCTTGATGCCGTCGAGAGCGGGCAGGAAGACGAGGACCATGAGGGGGATCTGAAAGTACAGGTACACGAGGGCGAGGCCGCGCAGGTCGTAGATCCAGTACCCGTTGGCGTAGAAGTCGAGGCCATGCTGCTGGGCGAACAGATAGACGAATCCCGCGGGCCCGATGGTCGCGATGAAGGCGAAAGCGAGGGTGACGCCGCCGAACTGCGCGAGGACTCCGGAAGCCGAAACCACGGCCCGCCGGAACACGCCGTCCGGGTTCCCCGTGGCGATGGCGTAGGCGAGGAGCGCGCCGAGCACGGCGCCGATGACCGCTGTCACCGCGGACAGCAGCACCGTGTTGACGGTGGCTGTGACGACGTCGCTCTGGAAGAGGCCGGCAAAGTTCGAGAGGCTGAACGAGCCGCCGTCATCCAGGAACGCGCCGACCGCAATGATCACGGTCGGAACGAAAAGGAACACCCCGACGTAGGCGAGGAACGGAACCGTCCCGACCCAGTCGAGACGAAGGCGCCGGCCGCCCAGCATGGGGCGGCCGGCGTTTGAGGCTACGGCCGGAGCGCCGGCAGTTGTCACGCGATAGCGGCCGCCCAGTGGGTGGAGAGGTAGGTCTTGGCCGCGGTGGCCTGGTCGGCGCTGAGGAAGACGGGGGTTCCGTTCACCGGCGGCAGCGCAGCCGCGGCGGCCGCGTCGATCTTGCCTGACTGCTGCATGGCCGCCTGGCGCACCGGCCGGGCGAGGCCCTTCAGCCACAGGTTCTGGCCCTCGTCGGAATAGAGGTATTCCTCCCACAGGCGCGCGGCCGCGGGATGAGGTGCGGTCTTGCTGACCGCCTGAGCGTAGTAACCGCCGAGGATGGCGTTGCTCGGAACGAAGACCTTCCAGGTCGAGACGTCCTTGCCGTGCGCCGCCGAGAGGTAGTCCCAGTCGAGCACGACCGGGGTGGTTCCGTTCTTCACCGTCGCGGTGGTCGCCTGGATGGGCACGAAGTTCTTGGCCTGCCTGAGCTGGTGGAAGAAGTCCACGCCCTTGCTGATGTCGTCCAGGGATCCGCCTTTGGCGAGGTTGATCATCATCACGCCGTTCAGGGCCGCGTTGGCCTTGGTCGGGTCGCCGTTGAGGGCGACCTTGCCCTTGAAGCCCGAGCCCATCAGGTCGTCCACAGAGCTGATCGTGCCGCCGGGCACCTTGCTCGAGTCATATCCGATGGACATGAATCCGCCGTAGTCCTGGAACCACAGGCCGGTGGGCTCCTTTTGGCTGTCCAGGATGTCGCCCCACGTTGCGACCTTGTAGGGAGCAAAGAGGCTCGTGTTGGCGAGTGCGACGGCCATGCCGATGTCCAGCACGTCAGGTGCGCGGCTGCTCGTGCCCAGGTGAGTCACAGCGTCGACCTCGTCCTGGCTGCTGCCGTTCGGGTTGTCAGACGTGATCTTGATCGACGGGTACTTGGCCTGGAAGCCGCTGATGATGGCTCCGTAGTTGGCCCAGTCGGGAGGCAGGGCGATGACGTTGAGCTTGCCCTCGGCGTTCGCTGCCGCGACCAGAGCGCTCATGCCGCCGCACGCGGAGGCCGACGTCGCCGTCTTGGCGGTCGATTCGCTGCAGGCGGACGAGCTGTTACCGCTGGGAGCGCTCCCGCAGGCGGCGAGCAGGACGAAAGCCACCACGGCGACGCCAAGGCGGCGAGACAGAGAACCCAACTTCATGCTTCCTTCCCCTTTAGACATGGCCCGGCGCCAAAACAGGCGGCCAGATAGGCAGGGGTAATCTTGATCGGCCGCCGCCGACGTTGCAAGGATGGATTCAGCCTGTGTGGTTGATTTCAGTTAGGTCGCGGTTAAGGACGTCCGGTCGAGAGCTTTCAAACCGGCGCCCCCGGTATCCAAGCCGCCGCGACAGGTCGGCCGCCGCGTCCTGGGTGAGCCTGACGAGCTCCGGCCTGGCGTCCACCCGCAGCCGGTGGGACGGCCCGGAGACGTCGAGCGCAGCCACGATGTCGCCGTTGGCCTCGAACACGGGGGCCGCGATCGCGTCGAGCCCGACCTCGAGCTCTTCGCGCGTGCGCGCGAAGCCCGCCTGCCGCGCGCGTTCGAGCACCGCTTCGAAGTCCCGGCGGCTGACCACTGTGGAGGCCGTCCACCGCTCGAGGGGTTGCGCCAGGACGCGCTGCCGGACGGCCTCCGGCGCGAAGGCGAGCAAGACCTTGCCGCTGGCTGTGCAGTGGACCGGATAGCGCCGGCCGAGCCAGTTCACCCTCACCACCGAGGTCGACGCGGTGGCCTGCTCGATCGGCTCGATGCCGTCCCCGACGAGGACGTCCAGGGTGACCGTCTCCCCCACCGACTCGGCCAGCTTCTCGCAGACGGGGCGGGCCACGTAGCGGAGATCGAACTCGCCGGTGACCACGCTCGCGAGCTGCGGCAGGCGCCGCCCGAGCCGGTACTTCGCCGTGCGCTGGTCGCGCTCGACCAGGCCGTGGCGGTCGAGCGTGCCGAGCAGGCGCAGCGCGGTGGACCGGTGCACCTGAAGCTCGCGCGCGACCTCGGCGCCGGTGCGCCAGCCGCCCTGCGCCAGCAGGTCGAGGATGGCAATCGCCCGCTCCACCGAGCGGACTCCGAGCTCGGCCGGATCCTCGTTGCCCACGGCGCAACGTTACTCTTGCCCACGCGGTCGGGGCGAGCTAGACTGTTGAGCCCTGAGCATCTGTTGGGTGCTGCGCAACACATGAGCCGCGAAGAAGAGATCCGGGCCGAACTTTTCGATCACACGCTGAACGGCCACGCGCCGGAAGTCAAAGCGCTCACCGAAGAGGGTCTCAAGCTCGGCATGGACCCCATGGACATCCTGTTCAAGGCCCTGATCCCGTCCCTCGAGGAGGTCGGGCGCCGGTTCGAGAAGGGGGATTTCTTCGTCCCCGAGATGCTGATCGCCGCCCGCGCCATGCAGGGCGCCCTGGTCATCCTTCGGCCGCTGATCGCCGAGACCGGGGCGCAGCCAGTGGGCCGTTACGTGATCGGCACGGTCAAAGGCGACATCCACGACATCGGCAAGAACCTGTGCGTGATCATGCTCGAGGGCGCGGGCTTCGAGGTCTTCGACCTCGGCGTCAACACGCCGCCCGAGAAGTTCGTCGAGGCGGTGCAGAAGCACCAGCCCCACGTGGTTGGCTTCTCGGCCTTTCTGACCACGACCATGCCGATGTTCAAGGTGAACATCGAGGCGCTCACCAAGGCCGGGCTGCGGGACAAGGTGCACATCGCCGTCGGCGGCGCTCCTGTCACTCAGGAGTACGCCAAGCATGTCGGGGCGGACAGCTATGCGCCGGACGCGTCGATGGCGACCCGGATGGCGAAGGAGCTCGTCGGCGCGACGGGCGGCGGCTCTGCGGCGCTGGAGCAGGCGGTCAAGCTGATCGACGAGACCCTCAAAAAGGGTTAGTGGAGACCCGTCTTACCTCGCGCAACCGCGAGGTGGTCGTCTCGGGCGACTCGCCCTTCGTGATCATCGGCGAGCGCATCAACCCGACTGGACGCAAGGTCCTCGCCGCCGAGATGAAAGAAGGTGTGATGGACCGAGTGCGCTCGGATGCGATCGCGCAGGAGAAAGGCGGCGCCCACATGCTGGACGTCAACGCAGGCATCCCGGCGATCGACGAGCCGGCCCTGCTCGTCGCGACGATCAGGGCGGTGATGGAGGTCAGCGGCCTACCGATCTGCATCGACTCATCCATCATCGAAGCGCTGGAGGCCGGGCTCGCGGCCTACGCCGGGAAGGCGCTCGTCAACTCGGTCACCGCCGAGGACGAGCGCATGGAGCGGATCCTGCCCCTCGTCAAAAAGCACGGCGCGGCGGTGATCGGGATGGCCAACGACGAGACCGGCATCTCGATGGTGCCCGAGGAGCGGCTCGCGCTGGCGCGGCGCATCGTCGAGCGGGCCGCCGACCACGGCATTCCGCAGGAGGACGTGATCATCGACCCGATCGCGATGACCGTCGCCGCCGACCCCACCTGCGGGCTGATCACGCTCGAGACAATGCGGCTGATCCGCGACCACCTCGGCAACAACATGACCTGCGGGGCATCCAACGTCTCGTTCGGGCTTCCGGATCGCGCCACTGTCAACGCCGCGTTCCTGCCGCTCGCGATGCACTGCGGCCTGACCTGCGCCATCACGAACCCGCTGGTGCCGGAGGTGCGCCGCGCCGTGCTCGCGGGCGACCTGCTGCTCGGCCACGACGAGTACGCGATGCGCTGGATCGCGGCCTACCGCGCGGACGTGGCGGCAGCCAAGGCCCAGGCTGAATGATCCAGCGCATCAAAAGGGGTCCCCGCGAACTCACGCCGAAGGCTCGGAGTTCGTGGGGTGAATAAGCTCGAGGTCACGTACGAGCCGTTCCACCGGACGACTCGAGTGCCGCCCGGGACGACCCTCTTCAGCGCCGCGCACTGGATCGGCCTGCCGATCGACTCCACTTGCGGAGGCCGCGGGACCTGCGGCAAGTGCAAGGTGCGCGTGATCCAGGGACTAAGCGATCCGGCCGGGCGCGCACACGGCGCACCGATCGAACCGTCAACGGCGGATCACCGGCAGCTGCGACCGGCGGAGATCGAAGAGGGCTGGCGCCTCTCCTGCCAAGCGCACATCCACGACGACATGACGTGCGAGGTACCTCAGCTGCTCCGCGTTCCCAAGGCCGCGACGATGGGGCTGGGCCGCCTCGTGATCCTCGATCCGAACGTGAGGAAGGTCTACCTGGAGCTCCCCGAACCCGACCTCGAAGACCAGCGCAGCGACGTGGTGCGGCTCAGCGATGCGCTGACGGTCGAGGGCCTGGACATGGTGGCCGAGGTTTCCGTGCTCCGCACCCTGCCGCATGCTCTGCGCGAGGCGGGGTTTCACATCACGGCCGTGCTGTCCGGCGAGAAGCTCGTCGCGGTGGAGCCGGGCGACACGACAGGGGTGTGCTACGGAGTCGCTTTCGACGTTGGCACCACGACGCTTGTCGGCACGTTGATGAACCTGCGCACCGGCATGGCCGCGTCGGTGCTCTCGACGCTGAACGGGCAGGCGCCTTTCGGGGCGGACGTGATCTCGCGGATCAGCCACGCGATGAATGGCCCCGAGGCGATCACGGAGCTGCAGCACGCGGTCGTCGGCACCATGAACACGATCCTGGCCGAGCTCTACCGGGACGCGGGCATCGGTCCCGCGCAGACCTACGAGGCGGTCGTCGTGGGCAACGCCACCATGCTGCATCTGCTGTTCGGCATCGACCCGAGCCCGCTCGCGGTGATGCCATTCACGCCGGCGTTCATGGAGCCGCTGAGCGTCGGCGCCCACGAGGTCGGCCTGGACATCCACCCTCATGGATTCATCCAGACGCTGCCCGCGCTCGGCGCCTATGTGGGCGCCGACATCGTCGCCGGAGTGCTCGCCACAGGGATCGTGCGCGAGGACAGGCTGCGCGTCTTCGTCGACGTCGGGACCAACGGCGAGATCGTTCTGGGGAGCGGGCAGCGGGCCCTGGCGACGGCGGCCCCGGCGGGCCCGGCTTTCGAGGGCAGCCAGATCCGCTGCGGCATGCGCGCGACCGACGGTGCGATCGAGGGCGTGACCCTCAACGAAACAGTCGAGCTGCAGATCATCGGCGGCGACGTCCCCGCCGAGGGCATCTGCGGGTCGGGGCTGGTGGACGTGGTGGCGCAGATGCTGCTCGCCGGCCTGCTCGACCATTCGGGGCGCATGAAGACCGCCGACGACGTGCCCGGCCACCCGCTGCGCGACCGCCTGATCGACGTCGACGGCGTGCGGGCCTTCCTGCTCGCGGACGGCGTCTACCTCACACAACGCGACGTTCGCGAGCTGCAGTTCGCCAAGGGCTCGATCGCGACGGGCATCAAGGTCCTGATGGACATCCTCGGGGTCGAGACCAATGACCTCGAGGAGGTCATGCTCGGCGGGTCGTTCGGCTCCTACCTGAACCCCGAGAGCGCGAAGATCATCGGTCTCGTGCCGCCGGTCGACCTCGACCGCATCATCGCCGTGGGCAACTCGGCCGGCGAGGGCGCGAAGATCGCGCTGCTGTCCTACCGCGAGCGGCAGGTGGCCTTCGAGCTTCCGTCGCGCATCGAATACGTCGAGCTCTCCGGCCGCGCCGACTTCAACGACGCATTCGTCTCGGTTCTGGCCTTTCCGCACCTCGAGCCCGTGGCATGAGCGCCGCCTGGACATGAACAAGACGGCGCTCGTCATGTGCGGCGCGCTCGGCAAGGAGGTGAAGGAGATCGTCGACCGGCGCCGCTGGGACGTCGATCTGTACGGCGTTTCCGCACTGCTGCACCTGTACCCTTCGCGGATCGTGGACGAGCTGCGCGTGAAGCTGCACGACCTGCGGCCGCGATACGACCGCCTGATCGTGGTCTATGGCGACTGCGGAACGACCGGCAAGCTCGAGCCACTGCTCGACGAGGTCGGCGCCTCGCGGTTGCCCGGTCCCCACTGCTACGAGATGTTCGCGGGGGAGGAGCGCTTCCGAAAGGTTTCAGAGGAGCGGCCGGGCACGTTCTTCCTCACGGATTGGCTCGTCCGCAACTTCGAGCGGGCGGTCGTCCGCGGCCTCGGCCTCGACCGCGACCCGGACCTGAAGCCGATGCTCTTCGGCAACTACGAGGCGGTGCTGTACCTGCGTCAGTCGCCCCACCCGCGCCTGGCGGCGAAGGCCGGCGAGATCGCCGCGTACCTCGAGCTGCCGCTCGAGATCGTCGACGTCGGGCTCGGGGAACTGGAAGACCGCCTTGCAGCGTTGGTAGAGGCGTGATGGCCAGTTACCAGGTGATGTTCTGGAAGCACATCCCCTCCCAGGTCAAGGCCTGGGAAGGGCAGGCCGAGCTCAAGCGGAGGCTGCCCGATTACTTCCAGGCCGCGATCGACGCTTACGCGATGAAGGATGGCTCGACGGAGATGGACGCCTATCTCGACGGCTGGGCCTGGGGCCCGGTGCAGGAGCGGGACGGAAGCCCGGACACGGTATTGAAGTCGGTGATCGACGAGCTGACCGCCGCCAACCCGCGCTCCCGGCTCATGAACCCCGAGGAGACCACATGACCACGTCGATCGTCGACGACCTCGTGTCGAGCCAGTCCCTGGTCGTGGCGATGGCCCGTGTGATCGCGGACGACCCCTCGGCGCGGGTTGGTGCCTGGACGCTGCGGGACATCGCCGCACACCTGGCGGCTTCTGAGCGGGAGTGCTTCGAGCCGCGCATCCGGGCCATGGCCGCGGGCGAGCGGCCCACCTTCGACTGGTACTCCAACGACGAGCGCGACTTCGACGGCATCCCGCTGGAGACCGCACTGACCGAGTGGATCGACACGCGAGCCAGGCTGGTCGAGTTCGTGAGCGGCCTATCGGACGGGCCGCGGCAAGGAGTCGGGGTCCATGCGACCTACGGCGAGATCACTGTCGACGAGTACCTGAAGATCGCCCTAGAGCACGACCGCGACCACCTGGGCGCGCTGGAGCGGCTAGCCGGCGAGCTCGCCCGCTAGCGATTCGCGCGAGCCGACTCGCCTCGGTGAGCCGGGCGTCCCGCGTCACCGCGCCAAGGTTGACCTCCACAAGGATCGCGGCGGACTCGGCGGCCGCGCTGGCCAGGACCCCGGCGATCACCGCGTCCGCGCGCAGGTTGGGATTCCCGCGGGCCGCGAGTGGGCCAGCCAGCGCCACCACCTCGGACGCCGACCGGGCGATCTCGAGTGGTATCTCGATCGTCCTGTCCCGGGCGGGCCCGGCATCGCCGCCGGACCTCACTGTCGCGACAAAGTCGAGATACGCGAACGCGTCCTGCTCGATGAGCTCCTCGGCCCGGAGTCGCAGGGCTTCGGCGGCGGCGTTGGCGGCGGCGGCCCCGTCCCATGTCTTGACGGAGCGCAGCGCCACCTTCTGGAGCAAGGCCGCCGAGGCCGCCACCACAGCCGCGGCGGCAGATCCGCTGGCGGGGGCCGGTGCGCCTGACGCGATCTCGTCGAGCAGGTGATTCAGGCGAGATCGGGCGCGGGTGCCGGCGTCAGTCGTCGCCGATCTCCAGCTTCCGCTTCGTGATGAACTCCTTCAGCTCCTCATCCACCCCGGGGTCGATGCCGGGGTCCGGGTACTCCGCCAGGACCTGCTTCCAGCGTTCGGCCGCGACCACGTCGGCGGTGCGCGACCCAAAGCGCTGCCACCGGTCGTAGTTCTCGGTCGAGGAGACCCAGGGCCGGTAGAAGCCCGTGCGGTAGTTGCGCATGGTGTGCTCGGAGCCGAGGAAGTGACCGCCCGGCCCCACCTCGCGCAGCGCGTCCATGGCCATCCCCTCCTCGTCGACCGGGAGGCCGCGGCCGAGGATCCACTCGAACATCCTCAGCGCCTCGACGTCGATGATGAACTTCTCATACGAGGCGAGCAGCGCGCTCTCCAGCCATCCCGCGGCGTGAAGCACGAAGTTGACGCGGCCGAGGATCGTCGGCCACATGCACATCATCGACTCGTACGCGGCCTGGGCGTCGGGGGACTTCGACGAGGTGAGCGCCCCGCCACCGCGGAACGGAAGGTTGTAGTGCCGGGCCATCTGCGCGCTTGCCAGGATGCCCATGGCCGACTCGGGCGTGCCGAAGGCCGGGCTCCCCGACTGCATGTCGGTGTTGGTCAGAAAGGAGCCGTACACGCTCGGGGTGCCGGGTCGGATCAGCTGCACCAAAGCGATCCCGGCCAGCGCCTCCGCAGTCTGCTGCGCGACGGTGCCGGCGAGGCCCATCGGGGACATGGCGCCCGCCATCAGGAAGGGCGTGACGATCACGGGCTGGCCCGCCTCCGAGTACTCGAGCAGCGCGCCGAGCATTCGGTCGTCGTAGCGCAGCGGGCTGTTCACGTTGATCAGGCTGATCACGGCCGGCGTGCGCTCGATGCTCGCGCGGCCGCCGAACAGGATCGAGCACATGTCGATGGTGTCGCGCGCATTCTCCCTCGAGATCACGCTCCCCATGAAGGGCTTGTCCGTCCATCGCATGTGGGAATAGACCATGTCGAGGTGCCGCGTCCCCTGCGGCAGGTCCTCGGGCTCGACCGTCGTCCCGCCCGCGCAGTGGATCTGGTCGATCGCCTGGGCCATCTTGTCGAAGTTGGTGAAGTCCTCGATGGTCGCGCCGCGCCGCCCGCGCTCGAGGTCGGTGATGAAAGGCGGTCCGTACACCGGCGCGGTCACCACGTTGTCCCCCCCGAGGATCACCGAACGCTTGCTGTTGCGGGCCTGGAGGTCGAACGTCGCCGGCGTCTTCGCCACCTGCTCGAGGATGAAGGACCTGTCGAACCGGACCCGGTTCTCCTCGATCGGCATGCCCGCCTTGCGGAAGACCTCGCGCGCCTCGTCGTGGAGGAAGTCGACGCCGATCTCCTCGAGGATCGTCATCGCCTGCTCGTGGATGGTGTTGACCGCCTCCTCGCTCAGCAGGTCATAGGGCTTGAGCGGGTTCTTCCACACGGCTCAAAGTCTTGCATGTTCCCAAGCACCGCCCATCCAAATCGTTCAAGGCTGCTGCGCCTGGTTGTGCCGGCGAAACGGGCGTGTGAGTTGTTGGCAGCCGACGTAGGCGCAGCCGCCCACGGTTTCCGACACCGTCTGCCGTAAGCCTCGCATCCTTGTTGCGTGTGAGGCGGTCGGCCGCCAACCCATTGACACAAGTCAATGCCCGATCCCCTCTGCACGTAGGTTCTGATCCAAGCCCGCATCGCGTACGTTCTTGCCGATGATTTTCAGCCGCCGCGCGATGGTCGCGGGCCGGGTCGTGCTGTCGGCGTCCGCCCTTGCCATCCTGACCGCCCTGCCGGATATCCTGGCCACCGCAGGGCCGGCCAGGCGCGCGGCGCTCATGGCGGGCATCGTCGTGTTCGTCGTCGGATGGCTGGCCTTCTGGTGGTTTGGTATCGGCACCAGGAACCGGTCAACGACAGTTGCCCTGGTCGCTTTCCTCACGGCGATGCTGGCCGTCCTGACCTATCTTGCGCCGCCAGGACGCGACGGTCTGCTGCTCGCTGCGGTTGCGGCCGGCACAGCCTTCGAGCCCAGGCGTGCGGCGCCCATGGTCGGCGGAATCGCCCTGCTCGCCGGCGCCGTCCAGCTGCTCCATGGCGGCGGAGCACTCATCGCTGCGGGAGCGACCGTCAACGATCTCGTGGTTGGTGCAGTAGCGGTGGGCGGCCGGCTTCTGTACGTGACGAGCCGCTCCCTGACCCGCGCGCGAGACGAGATTGCCCGTTTGGCCGTGAGCGAGGAGCGGCTCCGCCTCGCCCGTGACCTCCACGACCTACTGGGCCAGAACCTCACGCTGGCGGTGCTTAAGAATGAGCTCATCGTGCGCGACATGCCTGCCGAGACTCCGGAAGCCCTGAAGAAGACGCAACTCGAACTTGGGTCCGCAATTCGGCAATCACTCGACGACGTCCGCCTGGCGGTCGCCGGTTACCGTTCGACCGACCTTCGGGCGGAACTTGACGGCACGCGCGCCGCACTGGGCGCCGCCGGAATCGACTTCAGTATCGAAGATGACCTCGGGGTGTTGCCTGCCGTGCAGGATGGGGTCCTCGCGTGGGCGTTGCGCGAGTCCACTACGAACGTGATCCGCCACAGCCAAGCCACACACTGCGTGGTGCGGCTTCGGCGAAGGCCGGCGGGCGCCACGCTGGTTGTGGAGGACAACGGCCGGGGAGCCGTTAACGCCGAGGAGGGCAGCGGCTTGGCCGGGATCGCCGAGCGCGCGGCCGCGATCGGCGGGTCGCTGGACGCAACTCAGGCGCCAGGAGGCGGGTTCAGGATGACAGTCTCGGTTCCGCTGCCCGACGCATGATCAGCGTTCTCATCGCCGAGGATCAGGCGATGATCCGGGGCGCGCTCATAGCACTCCTCAAAGGGAACGGTGACATCGAGGTGGTCGCCGAGGCAGGAAACGGTGAGGAGGCGGTGGCGACCGCGGTGCGCGTGAAGCCCGACGTGGCTGTCCTTGACCTCGAGATGCCAGTACGGGACGGGTTCTGGGCTGCTGAGCAGTTGCGTAAAAAGCTACCGTCGTGCCGGTTGCTGATCCTGACCGTGTTCGGCCGGCCCGGGTACCTGCGCCGCGCGGTCGACCTGGGGGTCGACGGTTTTCTGCTCAAAGACGCGCCGCCCTCCGAGTTGCTCGCGGCAGTTCGTCGAGTTGTCGCCGGCGAGAGGGTGATCGACCCGAAACTGGCGCTTTCTGCCCTGGCCGAAGGCTCAAGCCCTCTCACGCCGCGTGAGCGCGACGTGCTTGCCCTCAGCGTACGCGGCGCCAGTGTGGAGAGCATCGCGCGCTCGCTGCATCTGACGAACGGCACAGTGCGAAGCTACCTCTCGATCGCGATCCAAAAGCTCAACGCGCAGAACCGGATTGAGGCCGCTCGGATCGCCGAGGAGAAAGGCTGGCTGTGACATTTGTTAATGCCGCAACGTCATCGGGAGTCAGGCTGAACTCCATACGTAGGTGCCTTTAAGCCGGCACTGAGCCCCCCTACGGTGAATCCATCACCAAGGAGGTTCACCGATGAGCATCAACACAATCCTCGTCCGGATGAAGGGCTTCGGCTTCGCAGCGGTGGCGAGTTTCGCCGTCGCGGCGCTGGGTTCGCTGACATGGGGTCCGCTACTCGTCGCGAACTCTCGCATCCTGCCGTCGATCCCATGGGCCGTCGCGACGGAGGGAGCCGCACTGTTTGTGATCTGGAGGTACCTGGGCGGCGCTGGGTGGCCGCGCCGGACGTCGTCCGGACGCCGCCAGCTGCTCCGCGGCCGAGGCGTGCCGGCATCGCAGTTCGCGTGGGCCGGCATCGCCGGCGCGCTCTCGCTCATCGCACTGGCCGGGCTCTGGATAGTCCTCGTCCGCCTGACCGGTGCCGGCGGCAATCCAACACTGTCGTTCGTGTCCGCCAATCCCCTCTGGGTTGCCGTCCCGGTCATCTTGACGGCCTCGCTCGTGTCGCCACTCAGCGAGGAAGCGGGATTTCGTGGCTACGGGCAGGTATTGCTCGAGCGACGCTTCTCGCCTGTGATCGCGGTTGCGGGTTCATCACTACTCTTCGCCCTCTATCACGGACCGACGCAGGGATTTGCTCCATCAAAGGTCGCCTTCTATTTCATCGTCGGCGTTGTCTTCGGTGTGACAGCTCTCATTACTCGGTCGACCCTGCCCGCGCTCCCGGTGCACATCGCCGGCGACCTCCTTTTCTTCGTTGTGATCTGGCCCCACGACGCTGGACGCTCATTGGTGTGGACGCACGGCGCGGACATGAACTTCTGGCTCAACTTCGCCCAAGCGCTGGTGTTTGGTGCGCTTGCCGCGATCGCCTTCGTCAAGCTGCGCGCTGTGTCCCGGTCGCGTGTGGCGTTTCCTGCGACCGCGCCCGCAACGCGAGCACGTGCGGGTTAGCGGGTCGGTTTTCCGTTACGAAGCTGAGCGCCCGGTCGGAGCAGCAGGCCTACCCACCCGTACCAGATCGCAGCCACCACCGTGCGCCCGGCGCTCACAAGCTAACAGCATGAATCTCGACTAAACGCAGGAAACCGTAAACCGATTCGTTAACCTCTCCCTACTCCGTAAAGCTATCGCACCGATCCACACCCTCGGAGGTAAGAGATCACGCGCGCGCGCAACGTTGTGCTTGGCCTGGCGCTTATCCCGTTGTTGGTCGTGAGCAACGCGCCGCTCACCGCCCGCGCCGACATCACGGTGGACAACTGGGGCTTGCAGTCTCCGGCGCAGTCGCCTTCTGGGCGTGCCTACCCTGCGATGGCCTACGACTCCGCCCGTGGCCGCACCGTGCTCTTCGGCGGCGGCTTCGGCTGCTGCAACCAACCTAACGACACCTGGGAGTGGGACGGCACGCACTGGACCGGGTTCTCCACCAATCCCGCGCCGGCCCCTTCGATCGCGCCGGGAATGGCCTACGACTCCGCGCGTGGCGTCACCGTCGTGTTCGACAGCAGCGGCCACACCTGGGAGTGGAACGGCCAGACCTGGACGCAGCGGACAACGGCGGTCTCACCGCCGGCCCGGGTGTGGACGGCGATGTCCTACGACTCGGTGCGGCACGACATGGTGCTCTTTGGGGGCAACGCCAGTGGTGGCGTGTTGCTGGGCGATACCTGGACTTACGACGGAAGCAACTGGACGAGAATGACGCCGGCCAACTCGCCTCCGCCCCGGATGGGCATGTCGATGTCGTTCGACTCCGGCCGTGGTGTCCTCGTTCTCTTCGGTGGTCACGACGCCAACGGTCAGCGCCTGAACGACACGTGGGAGTGGGACGGCACGAGCTGGACCCAGCGCACCGCCTTCAACGCGACAGGCACACCTTACCCTCGGTTCTGGGCATCGATGGCGTACGACGCACAGCTCGGCGAGACTGTGATGTTTGGCGGCGACCACCTCGAGCCCTACCTTCTCGGCCCGATCGACGACACCTGGCTGTGGGACGGCACCACCTGGACGCGCGACTGGACCGCAGCGGTGCCCATCTATCGCGCCGGCCAGGCGATGGCCTACGAGTCCGGCACCGGCCGCATCGTCCTGTTCGGCGGCACCGACGAGCTGAACCCCGGCACGTACTACGGCGACACATGGGAGTTCGGGCCGGGGATCACGACGCCCGCGGGCAACCCCGCGCTCGTGCTGCCGGCGCTCAGCGTCTACATGGGTTCGCCGGCGATTGGCGCCCCGACCACATCTAGCCCGCTGCGCATCTTCGGCGGCGGCACAGGTCCGACGCTGATAAGCTCTATCACGACCAGCGGCGACTTCGTCGTTACCGGCACGGACTGCCCGATTGCGCCCTATCCGCTCGCGGTCAACGCCTTCTGCTCGGTGCAGATGTCGTACACGCCGACCGCGTGCAGCCTGCGCACCGGCGCTCTCATCTTCGCCGATAACTCCACCGCCGGTTCCGAGTCCATCAATCTCGAGGGCGGCGTGCAGATGGCGGGCTGCGACGCCGACCTCGCGCTGATCGCTTCCAAGGACGTCACGGTGAACGCCACCAGTCCGTCCGGCGCGACGATCAACTACAACGGCCTGAGCCTCTTCGAGCTCGACGAGGCCACACCCCCGCCGATTATCTGCAGTCCCGCGCTGAACTCGACGTTCCCGATCGGCACCACGCTCGTCACCTGTTCGGCGACCGACGCCGACGACGCCACGAGCAGCGTCACGGCATCGTTCCACGTCACCGTCAACGACACCGACCTGGCGATGACCAATGTCCCATCAGATCTCGCCGTCCCGGCGAACGGCCCATCGGGTGCGATTGTCAACTACACGCCTCCGACCGTCGTCGACGAGGACGCGACCCCGCCGGCGGTGAGCTGCAGCCCGGCCTCCGGCACGATGTTCCCGATCGCGATCACAACGGTCACCTGCCAGGTGTCCGATCCCAGCGACTCGCCCAGTACCGTCTCGGCCAGCTTTCACGTTGAGGTCGGCGACAGCGATCTGCGCCTGATCGATATGCCCCCGGACTCGACCACCCAGGCCCATTTCCCGGATGGTGACGTCATCGGCTTTTCGATGCCCAAGGCGACGGACGAGGACTCCAACGCAGTGGTGACCTGCGACCACAATCCGGGCTTCACATTCCCGGTCGGGACAACGACCGTCACGTGCCAGGCCTACGACGCCGACGACATACCCACCACAGTTTCAGCCACCTTCCAGGTCACGGTCATCGACGCCGATATCGGCGTCAACCTCCCGGGTGACATCACGGTGAATGCCTCTGGGCCGTCCGGGGCGGTCGTCACCTATGACACCCCGCCAGGCAGCGACGAGGACGGCACCGCCGTCCAGGTCACGTGCTCACCCGCCTCGGGCTCAGTCTTCCCGATCGGGACCAACCCGGTCACCTGCACCAATGCCCCGGACCCAGACGACACGCCGAGCAGCCGATCGATCACGTTCCACATCACCGTCAGGGACACCGACCTCGCGTTCGCCCCCGCAGCCGACATCACTGCGGTGGCGACCAGCTCTGCGGGCGCGACCGTCACCCTCACGCCCCCTGCGGTAATCGACGAGGACTCGCCCGCCCCGCCAGTCACCTGCAACTGGCCGACCACTTATACGTTCGCGGTCGGCACCACGACCGTGATCTGCCAGGTAACCGACTACGACGATTCGTACAACCCGGTGCAGGAGATCTTCCATGTGACCGTGGTGCCGGACCTGCAGCTGGCCGCCACCACCAGCCCGGCGAGCGCGACCGCGCACACGACCGTCACCACAAACGCCGCGGTCGCGAACATCGGCGCCGCCCAGAGGAAGACCACGATCAACTACACGCTGTTCTTCGTCGACACGTCGGGGAACCAGTCAGTGGTCGCCACAAACAAGGCGGTGGTCACGATTGGCCCCGGCCAGACAGCCTCGCGCTCGTTCTCGTACGCCGTGAAGAACTCCACCCCGGCCGGCAACTATCTCGTGGTCGTGACCGCGGAGGACGACACCGGGACCGTTTCTCAGTCGGGCACGTTTACCGTCAGCTGATCGCCGCCATGCACTGGCGGGGTTGACCCCGGTTCGGTAGACACCTCGAGGTGAGGCCAACGACCTTCGGGGAGTGCGCCAATGACTGCCAAGGGGGCGGTAGCGACCGACAGCTGCGGACATCTGCCACGTCATCCATCGCGAAATGACTGCCTATCGGCTGGACTTCGGTGGACTCTGGTGGACTGATCGCCCGTGATCGCTATCAGGTTGAGCTCGCAAACAACCACGGTCGGCGTGGCGGCACGCGCTCATCTTCCGAGAAGTCCTTCGTCCCACGCCATCAGGGTGGCTAGACCTGAGTAGGTGCTGCCGAGAAACTCCTTGATCGAGCGGCGTGGATCGGGCTCAGCACGAACCGCGTCGTAAGGCAGAAGGAACTCGCCCGCACTCGAATTCCACGCGCCGATGGGCGGTTCGACGGCGATGCGTTCGACGCCTTCTGGCGCCGGATATCCGTAGGCAAAGAACGCGGAATACCGATTGCGCTCGTCGCCGGGCCACCAACCGCAGCAGATCACCTCGGCGTCGCCGCTCACGCGGGCGATCAGGCCGCGATCCGTGGGCGGTTCGACCGCGCGTCCCGAGTAACGCGTCACCGCGAGATCGAAGGTGCCCCAGTAGAACTGCACCGGCGTCGTGCGTCCGCGAAAGGGCGCCCGATGCTCCTTCATCACGGTATCCACCCTGGAGAGCACACGGAAGAATCGGGCAGCGTGCTCCTCGAGGTACGTGTCGTGCATGTGGTCGTCGGGAAAAGGGATGGGATCGCTGACTTCCGATGGCAGTG
>DASXBE010000161.1:0-5985 GCA_036491815.1 Candidatus Dormiibacterota bacterium
CGGGTCGTCCCGCTGGTGCACGGACGTGTAGAAGGCGTCGAGGTCCACGTGGAGGATCGTGCGGGGCCAGTTTTCGGGTCGCGGCATCTGTCGGCGCGGTCAGTCTGCCACAACAAGTTGTGGCTGAAGCCCGCTTCGGGCCCCGGTCGCTGTGGCGCTGGGGCCGGCTAGGGGCCGTTCAGCGCAGCGGCCACGTTGGAGAAGACGTTGGCCAGCTGGTTGCCCATCGTCAGCAGGATCACGATCACGAGCACGCTCACCACCACCAGGACGCCGACGAAGGCCAGGATGAGCCCGATGGCAAGCCCGGAACCTCCGCCCGGTTTCGCGGGAGCCATCGGCGCGGCCGGGACCCAGTTGACCCCGTTCCACCGCCACAGCCGATCCTGGGAGATGGCCGGCTTCCACTCGTTGCCGTCCCACCACCAGAAGCCATCGGGCGAAAAGCGCGTCTGCTGGTGCGGAGGCGGCGCCATCCCACCCGGAATCATCCCCATCGCCGACAAACATAGCCTGCCCGGGGCGGTCGCCTGGAGGCCCTAGAATCGCGAAGCGATGAAGGGCGTGATCCTGGCCGGGGGGACCGGCAGCCGGCTCCACCCTCTGACACGCATCACGAACAAGCATCTCCTGCCGATCTACGACCGGCCGATGATCCAATACGCGGTGGAGGCGCTGGTCAAGGCGGGGGTTTCCGAGATCATGCTGGTCACCGGCGGCAACCACGCCGGGGAGTTCCTTCGGCTGCTGGGCAACGGAGAGGAGTTCGGGCTCGATCGCCTCTTTTACGCGTACCAGGACAAGCCGGGGGGCATCGCCGACGCGCTCGGCCACGCCGAGAAGTTCGTCGGGGGCGAGCGGAGCGTCGTGCTCCTGGGCGACAACGTGTTCGAGCACTCCATCCGGCACTGCGCCGAGGCGTTCACCCGCCAGGAGCGCGGCGCGCGCGTCGTGCTCTCGCGCGAGGAAGATCCCGCGCACCTGCGCCACCTCGGCGTCGCCAGGATGAACGGCAACCAGAGGATCGAGCGGATCGTCGAGAAGCCGAATGACCCGCCGAGCCAGCTCGCCGTCACGGGCGTGTACTTCTACGACTCGAGCGTGTGGGAGGTGATACCTCGCCTCAAGCCCTCGGGGCGCGGCGAGCTCGAGATCACCGACGTCAACAACTGGTACCTCGACCACGGCCTGATGGAGTACGACGTGCTCGACGGGTACTGGGGCGACGCGGGCGAATCGATCGAGTCTTACTACGCCGTGATGGACTTCGTTCGCGCCCGGGGGGCGAACAAGGACTCGTGAGCGGGGAGCAGCCGGTGATCGAGGGGGTTGTGGTCAAGGAGCTGGCCACCCACGTCGACGAGCGCGGCTTCTTCCGGGAGGTCATCCGCGAGACCGACGACTTCTTCGGCCGGTTCGGCCAGTGGAGCCACTCGCTGATGTATGCGGGCTCGGCCAAGGCGTGGCACATCCACCAGAGGCAGACCGACTGGTGGTATGTGATCGGCGCGATCAAGGTGGCGCTGTACGACACCCGGGACGGCTCGCCCACGAGGGGCAGGCTCATGGAGCTCCTGATGGGTGATGAGCATGCAAGCTGCCTGAAGATCCCGCCAGGGGTGGCTCATGGCTGCCGCGCGATGAGGCTCAGCCACGTGCTCTACATCACCTCGAACGTCTACTCGCCGGAAGACGAGGGGCGCCTTCCGCACGACGATCCGTCGATCGGCTACGACTGGACGGCGGGTCCGCCCATCAAGTGAGCGGTCGCTCTTTGGGCCGCCTCCTGGTCACCGGAGGCGCCGGCTTCATAGGTTCGAACTTCGTCCGGCTCGTGCGCGCTCAGCGACCCGAGGTGGCGATCACCGTGCTCGACAAGTTGACCTACGCGGGCAACCGGGCGAACCTGGCCGAGTTCGAAGGGCAGGCGGGATACCGCTTCGTCGAAGGCGACATCTGTGACGCCCCGCTCGTCGACTCCCTGGCGGCGGAGGTGGACGCGATCGTGAACTTCGCCGCGGAGACGCACGTCGACCGCTCGCTGATGGACCCGTATGCATTTATCGAAACCGACGTGAGGGGCACGGCGGTGCTCTGCGAAGCGGCCCGGAAGCATGGACATCAGGTCTTTCTCCTCGTCAGCACCGACGAGGTGTACGGCAACATCAGCGAGGGTCGCTCCGCGGAGGGCGACGCGTTCCGGCCGCGAAGCCCCTATTCGGCGAGCAAGGCGGGCGGCGAGCACATCGCTCGCGCGTACGCCGAGAGCTTCGGCCTCCCGCTGGTGGTGACCCGGGGCTCGAACAACTACGGGCCTTATCAGTACCCGGAGAAGCTCATCCCGGTGATGATCACAAATGCCCTCGACGACCTGCCGCTGCCGCTCTACAACGACGGCTCCGCGGTCCGCGACTTCGTGTTCGTCGAGGACCACTGCCGCGCGATCGACCTGGTCCTCCACGAGGCGCCCAAGGGAGAGGTCTACAACGTGGGCACCGGCGTCGAGGCGTCCGGCCTGCAGATCGCCGAGGCGGTGCTCGACATCCTCGGCAAGCCCAGGAGCCTGATCCAGTTCGTGGCCGACCGGCCGGGCCACGACTACCGGTACGCGCTCGACGTCAAGCGGATCACGGAGCTCGGCTGGGAACCCCGCGTCGCCCTCGCCGAGGGTCTCGAGCGGACCGTAGGGTGGTACCGCTCGCACCCTGAGTGGTGGCGCCCGCTCAAGTCCGGCGAGTACTGGGAGTACTACCGGCGCAACTACCGGCCTCTGAAGCCGGGCGCCGGCTAGCCCGGCGGTTGCTGCGGCACGGGGCGCCAGTTGGTCCCGTCCCACCAGAGGCTTCCGTCGCTGGACCGCTGCGCGCTCGGCGGCGCCTCGTGCTCCGCGTCCTTCCAGCTCTGGCCATCCCACCAGAACCTGCCGTCCTCAGACATCTGGACGCCGGCGGGGGCCGCCGACGCCGCGGCCGCCATCGGCATCTGGCCGTATCCGGCGAGCGCGGGAGTGCGCCGCCGCGACCTGGCGATCAGGCCGCCGAGCACCGCCAGCACGCCCAGCACAACGATTCCGATGAGCACGTCTCCGATGACGCCACCCAAAGACGAGGCTGCGGAGCTGACCGGGTTCTTGTTCTCAGGCCACTTCGACGACGGGATCGTCTCCGAAGGCGCCTTGTTGAACTGCGCCATCGTCTGGCTGGTCGCGAGGGTCAGGACGTCGTCCTTCTGCGACACAGCGTCGATCAGGAAGACGTCGTTTCCCTTCACGAAGGAGAAGCCGTCACCGGTTGTGTTGTTGCTGGCATCCGCGAAGTGCACTCCGTAGTAGGAGTCGATGCCTGAGATCGTGTCGGAGTGCTTATATGTCGTGTCCGCCTTGTCGCCGGCCTCCGCTTGGGTCAGCCAGTCATGGGCCCCCTTGCCGCCGGTGAAGGCGATCACGGCCTGGATCAGAGCGTGGCCCGCCGACTGCTGGATGTAGGTCTTGCCGTAGCCGTCGACGAACCCGTCGGAGTTCAGGGTCGACTCCATCTCCGCGGCCTTGGCCGCACCGACGTTCGTAGCGTAGTCATGTGCCGTGAACTGGCCGTGAAACGGCGACGAGGTGAGCTCCGTGAACCCGCTCGGGGCCGCCACCAGGATCGTGTCGAGGGAAGGGGAGGGCGTGGGCGGGGTGGGTGAGGCGGCCGACGCGCTCAGCGGAAGCAGCGCCGCCAGGGCGGCGAAGGCATAAAGCAGGCGTTTCATGCGCGGCATCTTAACGTTTCCTGTGTGCCCGTCCCCCGATTCCGCGCCAATACCAGTGGAGGTAGCGCGGGAGCCACTGCCAGAGCTTGAACCGGCTCTCGCCCGCCGTCCGGTCCCGCCAGGTGGTCGGCACCTCCGCGACGGGTAGGCCGAGTCGGTAGGCCTTGACCGTCAGCTCGAGCCCAAGCTCAAAACCCCCAAGCGACTCGATCGTGACCTGGTTGAGCAGCCGTTTGGAGTAGAGCCGGAAGTTGCTGGTGGCGTCGTGCACGGGGAGCCCTCCGATCCAGTGCAGGGAGAGCCCGGCCGCCCTCGACATCGTCCGCTTGAGGAGCGGGCCCCCGACCTGGCGGCCGCCGCGCACGTACCGTGAGCCGGCGACGACGTCCGCCCCGGCCCGGGCCAGCGCGTACATCGGGTCGATGTCGCCTGGGTCGTCGGAACCATCGCCCATGGTGATCAGGACGTACGGCGCACGCGCCGCGCGAAGGCCCGACTTCATCGCGTTCAACACGCCGCGGCCGAGGGTGTTCCGGTGAAGCCCGAGCTCGGGCAGCTCGGCCTGCAGGCGCTTCACAACCGGCACTGTCGTGTCCTCGTCGAAGTCGTGCACCACAAGCACCTCGAGCGGCCGCGTGCGGGTTCGCTCGACGACGCCGCGAAGAGTCGGCACCACGTTCTCGCCCTCGTTGTAGACCGGGATCACGACGCTCAGCGCCGGTGTGGCCGTCTGGACCGGCTGTTTCAAATCGCGCCGGCCTGGATCTCGTCGCGGATCCAGGGAATCACCTCGTCAAGCATCTCCTCGAGCGACGTCGACGCCTCGAACCCGAGCAGCTCGCGGGCCTTGCTCACGTCGGGCACCCGCATCTTGACGTCGTGCTCATAAGGCGGGTCGGATACGAGACGGAACGGCCGCTCGGCTCCGTGGATCTTGGTCCAGATGGTCTCCGCCAGCTCGCGGACCGTCGTGGAGCGCGCCGTCGACAGGTTGAAGTCCTCGTTCAGGGCTCGCGGCGACTCCATGGCGAGGCGGATGCCGTGTGCGAGATCTCCACCGTAGGTGTAGTGCCGGACCTGGCCCCCGTCTCCGAGGATGTGGAGCGGGTCCTGCCCTTTGAGCACTTTCTGGACCAGGTCGGGGACGACGTGGCTCATCGCGAGCTTGACGTTGCCGCTCATCACGTCGTGATCGCGCAGCGCCCGGCGCTCGCCGACGCCGACGCAGTTGAAGGGACGCAGGATCGTGAACGGCAGCCCATGCTGCTCGTGGGCTCCGCGGGCGAAGAACTCGGTCGCCAGCTTCTGGAACCCGTAGGTCGACTTTGGCGGCGGGCTTGTGAGCTGCGCGCCCTCGGGGGTCGGAAAGGCCGTCGCCGACTCGTAGACCATGCTGCTCGACAGCACGGTGATCTTGCGCAGATGGCCCTCGCGGAAGGCGGCTACCGCGGCGTCGAATGTCGCCGCGCAGATCCGCTCGTTCTCCGCCAGCAGGTCGTAGGCGAATTCGTGGAAGTAGGAGATGCCGCCGATCATCGCGGCGCCCGCGACCAGGTGGTCGCAGCCCATCGCCAGCTCGGTGAGCAGGCGCGCGTCCTTGGCGTCGCCCTCGACCAGTCGGTAGCGAGGATTGGTGTCGAAGGTGCGCCGGACCGGCCCGTACTTGCTGAAGTTGTCCACCCCGACAATCTCGTGGCCGGCGTTGAGGAGCTCGGCGACCAGGTAGCCGCAGATGAAGCCCGCGGCGCCTGTGACCAGGACTTTCAAAGCCGGATCGGGCCTGTCATCCCCCAGATGTCGACGACCTCTCGGCCGTCCAGGTTCAGCTCGCGATAAGCGCGATGAGGGGCGGCGACGATCAGCAGGTCCGCGGCCGCCAGCACCTTTTCGAGCGTCTCGAAGGAGGGGTCACTGATGTAGGGGTCGGTGCACACCACGTTGGCGCCCTTGAACTGGGCGAGCTTGCGAAGCTTGTAGCTCAGCGAGGCCCTCGGGTCGTCGGATTCCCCCTTGAAAGCCATGCCCAGGATGCCGATCGTCCGGCCGAACAGGGGCCGGCGCGAGTTGAGCGTGTCGACGATGTAGCCCGGGAGGCCCTCGTTGATCTGCATTGCCGCCTGTCCCATCGGGAAGTGGTCGGGCGTGAAAGCCGACAGCTGCATGGTGTCCTTCAAAAGACAGGGTCCGGCGGCGAATCCGGGGCCCGGCAGGTCGGCGGCGCGCGGATAGTCCTGC
>DASXBE010000162.1:0-6519 GCA_036491815.1 Candidatus Dormiibacterota bacterium
TGGAGGTCGTCGTGCTGAACTGTCTCTGGCACCTGGTGGGCTGCGAGCTCGGTGCACAGCTCTGCGAAGCGAGGCGCAAAGTCGTGTAGCCGGCGAATTTCGTCGCGCTGGAGCGGCAGCTCTCGCTGGATGAGGTCCGCGTAGCGCGCCGTCCACGTTGAGACTCGCAGGTCCGGGACGCCGTGCGCGAGGTGGTCGTGCACGTGCCTGGTCTCGCCGCGCTGGAGCTCGGCGTACATCGGCAGCGCAACAAGCCACGCTTCCGGTGGGTTGCCTGACGCGCCGATCGGCGAGCCCGCGTCGGCGAGGAGAAGCCACCCCCGCTCCTCTTCGTGGCCGATCACCTCGGCGACCGTGTGGGGCCACCTTGCGAAAAGCTCAGCCGAAAGCCGCGGCTCGAATGCCTGCGCCGGCGAGCACGCCTTGAACCAGGCAAAGCCGCCGGCGAGCGGCACGCGCAACACCGTAGCCCACGGTCGCTCGTGCGCCGTCTCAATGGCTGCGACCGGTTCGACATGCGCTCGGATCCACTCCTCGGCGTCGGCGCGGATCACGCTCCTACTATGCCGCCGTGCCGGCGTGACGTCTTCCCCATGGTCTTGAGCTTGGCTGGGTCGCACGCACGTGCCGAGGGGCTTGCCACAATGCCCCGCCGCCGTGCGAGACTGCCCTTACGCATCGTTTGCAATAAGACGAAGGAGGTGCGGGCCTCGCCTGACGACCGCGATCCCTTAGCCGACTACTACGTCGTTCTCGGCGTACCGCCCGACGCAACGGAGACAGAGCTTCACGCCGCCTGGCGGCGGCAGCTCAAGTACTGGCACCCGGACCGCGGCAACCATCCTGACGCGCTCGAGCACGCGAAACTGATCAACCTGGCGCACGACGTTCTGACGAACAGCACCCGGCGCGCGCAGTACGACCGCCACCGGGCAGCCGCCGGCTGGCGCCCGTCCGCGTCAGCTCCGTCATACACCCGCACGGTCCGGTGGAAGTCGGTCAGCCGCGAGGGCCCGCCGCGCGCGCCAGACGGATTCGACCGGCACGCTTTCGTCGCGCGCCTGGAGGAGATGATGCACCGCGCCCGCCTGATGATCGAAAAGCGCAAGGACCTCGCGTCGGCATCGAAATGGGAGGCGCAGACCCAGACTCTGTTGCGCAATGAGCTGGGCGCACACGCCTATACCGAGCGCTTCGAGACCGCGTTGCGGCAGCCCCGACCCGAAGGCCTGGTGGCCGCCTATGGAGTGCTGTGGGCAGTGTATGAGGACGCGCTGAAGGGCGACCTCAAGCCGGAGGTTAAGAAGAAGCCGTCCTGATCGAGTGCGTGGATTGCCGTCAGCCGCCCTACCAGCCGATCGCCGCCACCCGACAGTCACGCGTCCTTCCAGAAACTGGTGCTCGCGGCACCCGCCCGGCGGATGGCTGCCCCGTCAAGATCGTGGGAAGCCAGCACCATCCCGCGGGATCGCCACTCGCACGTGATGGTCAGCTTCCCTTCAGGCGGCAGCGGCCACACCCAGTACTGAAAATCCCACCGCTTTCCGCCTCCGCCGCCGCTCCTCGGCGCAAGGATCGGTCCATCGGATGACAGCGTTTCATGCCCTTCGGCATGCCTCCTCAGCCTGGCGATCAGCTCAGGACTCAAGGTGCCTCCTGACGCGGCGGTGCTGCCATCCGCGAACTGGATTCCGAACTCCATCCCCATATGGCGGCGCTCGCCGCCGGCGAAGGGCGGGCCAAAACCCATCTCTCTCGCGTCGATCTCATCCTTGGTTCGGAGCGCGATCGTAAACATGAACCCGGTCGAGTACGCGACGCAGTCGATCAAAGCGATCACGACTCCGGCATCAGACGCCAGGACTTCCCTCACGGGCACCGCAACGCCGAGCTCAGATTCGGGGGGCTGCAACCACATCGGGGGACCTGGATTGACCATTGGCGGAGAGGGTGGTGGTGGTTTGAAGACGGACCAGAATCGGCGCCATATCGGGCCCGGAATCTGGACCGCCATGTAGGCCGCAGACGGCCGGCTTGGCCAACGACGGCCCAGCGCGGTCGTGGCCCAGAACCAGCGCAGACGCAGCCAGAAGCCGGGTCCGTTCATACGATGATTCTCGCCAGAAGCCAGGGGCCGCGCCCCGCCGATTTCGCGGGTCGAGGGATAGACTGGGCTCATGCGTGGTTGGTTGCTCGTCGGCATCCCTTTGCTGGTGCTGATCGTGCTGAGCTGGTGGGGTAAAGATTCGCGCCCAGGCTTCGGCAGCGGATCCGACGTCAAAGACAAAGGGTTCGTTCACCCGCCGGACGACCGCCGGCGGATCTAGGAGTTTTCGCGAACTTCCCCAGCCGGCGCGGTATCGGCCGGGGGTTCATCCCACTCCCCGTCTCCCGCCGCGACCTCCTGCCCGCGGGCGGATCGCTTGATGTGCTTGAGACGCGGTCAGAGCATCAGCTACGAATCGAAGCAATACTGGCCCAGGTCCGCGCCATTTCCCCCGGCTCCGTGCGCAGCTACGGCGAGATCGATCCCGAAGCGCCGCGCCTCGTGGGTCGCGTCCTCGCGACGACAGACCAGGACGTCCCCTGGCAGCGCGTCATTTATGCGGACGGCCGCATCCCCAAGGGCGAGGGCCAGCGCGAGCTGTTGCGCAAGGAGGGCGTACCCATGCGCGGCGCGCGCGTCGACCTGTATCGGACGCGCATCTTGAGCCGCATCGCGCCCGCCGTGGCGAGCTTCCTGCGAGCGGCCCAGGCCGCCGACGCGAAGGCCGTAGTTTCGGCATTCGCCAAAGACGCGCGGCTGACCGACGGGGGCCGCACCTGGCGCGGGCGCACCGAGATCCGGCGATGGTGGAGCGGCCCCGCGAACCTCCATCAAGGCACCCTCGACCTCCTGGCCGCCCACCACGTCACAACCAACCGATGGGTCGTCACCGTCAGGCCGCATGGAGGAACCACCGACCTCCGTTATCGATTCACCATCCGCGACGGAGCGATCACGAGCCTGACGATCGCGCCCTGACCCGGCCCTCTTCCCTGGTCCGCAGCTCGTCGACGAGGCGACTCGTGACCGGGACCTCGATGCCCCAACGTCGCGCGTGTCGCACCACAGCGCCGCCGATCGCGTCCAGCTCGATGGGGCGGCCGCCGGCCTGGTCGCGCTGCATCGACGACTCCATGGACTCCGGCGCCGCCTCCAGCATGCGAATCACAGCATCCGCGCCGACGGTCGCTCCCTCTGCGCGGCCCACCGCCGCCACCTCCGTGATCACGGCGATGGCATCTTCGCGACGTCGCGTCCGGACCGCGCCGGTGTTGCCCCGCTCGTGCGTGGTCAGCAGTGCGAGCGGGGCCAACATCATGAGCTTGTCCCAGAGCATCGCGGTCTCATCGTCGCGGACCCTCACCTTCAGGCCCGTCGCCTCCAATCGAGCCGCGACCTCCTCGACCCGGTCCTGGTTCTCCGCCGACGACGCGAGGTCCACCGCCGCAAACGGGCTCAGCTGCCGAATCACACCGGTCTCCGTCCTGGCC
Source organism: Candidatus Dormiibacterota bacterium (assembly GCA_036491815.1). GTDB lineage: Bacteria > Chloroflexota > Dormibacteria > Dormibacterales > Dormibacteraceae > DASXBE01. The sequence continues at coordinate 3,538 of DASXBE010000162.1, forward strand.
GCCTCCACGCGAATCGTCGCCGCCACCACGTTGGACCGCGGGTAGACCGACCTCAGCAGCTCGACGTGGTCCACGCCATTGAGCATGGGGATGACCAGTCCGTCGCCGACGACCTCAGCCGGCAGGCGGTCCAGAGCCTCGCGCAGCTGGGTGGCCTTGACCGTGATGAAGCAGACGTCGACCGGCTCCTCGAGGCGGGTGACGGCGCGCACCGGCACGCTGAAATCCCCGAAGAGGCGGCTCTCGAGCCGGAGCCCGGTGCGATTGATGGCTCGGGCGGTGTCGTCGCCGGCGATCACGACCACCGGGTTGCCCGCCCGCGCCAGCAGGGCGCCCAGCATGCCGCCGACGCCGCCCGGCCCGAGGACGGCGACCCTCAGAGGAGAAGGACCCATGGCGTCCTGATGATATGTCGGAGCCGCGGGAAGCCTCGCCCTAGTGGTGGTGGCCGCCGTCGGCGGCCGCGCCGGCTCCGGCATATCTCTCGGGGTCGCTGTCGAAGGCCTCCTTGCATCCCGCCGAGCAGAAGTGGAACGTCCTGCCACGGTAGACAGAGCGGGCCGCCGCGCTCGCCGCGTCGACGTTCATGCCGCACACGGGGTCGGTGGCCGCCTGCGCCATCTCGGCCTCGGGCATTTCCATGGTCCTCAGCATCGCGGGGCCTCCGGTGGTCACGAAACGCCAGCCGAGCACGGCCGCCACGACCAGCGACGCGAGGTCGAGAACTGTCGTGTAGTCCCAGCTCGGACGGGTCTGAAAGGCCGTGATTAGGTGATGGGCGGGGGTGAGGCCGAGCAGCTGGAACAGGCCGCCGATGATCCACCCGGCGAGCACCATGGCCAAGTACGACACCACCAGCAGGTAGACGCTCGTCCGAAGGCCGTAGTACTTGCGGTAGATGTTGAGGATTGGCAGGATGAGCAGGTCGGCGAAGATGAAGCTGATCACGCCGCCGAAGCTGATGCCGCCGTTCCACAGCACGACAGCAAGCGGCACGTTTCCCACCGAGCACACAAAGCTGAGCATGGAGATGACCGGGCCGATCACTGGTCCCCACACCCCCGCCACAGAGGGATGGCCCGTCAGGAACAGAGCCTGCCAGAAGGTGTTCGGCACCCAGGCGGCCAGCGCACCAGCGATCACGAACCCGAGGAGCAGGTCCTGGTAAAGGCTCGTCACGTCCATATAGAAGTAGTGGCTGACCAGCGTCAGGGCCCGCGCCGAGAACACCCGCTTCAGGAACGGTCCGTCGGTGATCGCCGAGTCGTGCGCACCGTGGCCCTCCATCCTGCCCTTGAGCCCGCGCTCGGCCTGGACACGCGCGGCCTCGACCATGGAGGGGCGGAGCGTGTACTTGAAGATGACGGCGAGGATCCCGATCATCAGGAGGCCGCCGGCGAGCTCGGCGCCGAAAAATTGCCAGCCGAGCAGGACCACGAGCACCAGGCCCAGCTCGAAGACGAGGTTCGTGCTGGCGAACTCGAAAAGGATTGCGTTGGCCAGTGTCGCGCCCTTGCGAAACAGGCCGCGCGCCACCGCGGTGGCGGCGTAGGAGCAGCTGGAGCTGGCGGCGCCGAGGAGGGTGGCGAAGGCGACTCCGCGGAGGTCGTCGGTGCCGAGGACTCTGACCACCGCCCGCCTCGAGACCAGCGACTGCACGCCCGCCGAGATGAGAAAGCCGAGCGTCAGCGGCCACAGGACCTCCCAGAACATGAAGAAGGCCATCTGCAGCGCCTGCCCGACGGATTGAATGACCGCCAAGCTAGCCCCTGACCAGGCGCTCGACCGCCCCGGTGAGCTCCGTCACCTTCGCCGCGCCGTCGCCCGCGCGGATCGCCTCCGCCACGCAGTGCTCCGTGTGATCGGCGAGCAGCAGCAGGGCCACGCTTTCGAGCGCGGCCCTGGCGGCCCCGACCTGTGTCAGCACGTCGATGCAGTACCGGTCCTCTTCGACCATCTTCCGAATGCCCCGGACCTGGCCCTCAATCCGCTGGAGCCGGGCCTGCACGCGCCGCCTGTCCTTCGCGTACCCGCTCATCTGGGCATTATACCCCTAGGGGGTATGACGCCCGAGCGTAACCTGTCCGCTGGCGCGCATGTTTTACGGGCGTGAACAGAGCCATGGTCCTGGCGGCGGTGCTCCTGACCGCATGCAGCTCCCCGACTCCGGGAGGGCCCAACTCTTCCACCGGGAGCTATGTGGGGATCCAGCTCAAAGGCACGATGGCCGTCGATCGCTGGTCGTCAGCCGGCTTCCAGGGGGCGGGCTTTCTTGACCTGGCCGGCGGAGGGTATGCGAGCGACCCGAACGCGGCCCTGGCGCAGGCCGGCGTGTTGCAGAAAACCGTCATCCAGCCGGTCCTTTTTGGGAGCGCAAGCTCCGGCTTCGACCAGGTCACTTACGACCCCGCCGCTCACCGGTGGGTGCCGGTCTCGAGGGCGCAGATCGCGCCGGACGGGTTGAGCTACGCCTACGCCGAATGGCTGTACCCCCCTCCGCCGGACCCAAGCCAGTGCCTGCATGGTTGCCTGCCGGAGCCGACAGGCGGACGCATACATGTCGCCGACCCACGCTCGGGCCAGGACACCGTCGTCTACAAGTACGCCGGCTGGCCGGCGTACAACGTCGTCGCCTTGGTGCCGGGCGCGATCTACCTGGGCGGAGTGTGCAACGGCAGCGCGGAGCCGGGCTGCGACCGTTTGTCACGCCTGGATGTCGCGACTGGCACCACGAGCCTGGTGTCGGGCCAGACCGGCCAGCAATGGCATCTCCACGGTTCGGACATGTGGCTGGTGACGACCGACTACGCGCGGCTGCTCCGGGTCGGGCTCCGGGACGGAACGATGGCCACCTGGCTCACCAAGGATTTTTCCGACTCGATGGAGCTGATCGGCTTCGACGGCGCTGGTGTGCCGCTCGTTGTGCTGGCCTCGCACGGGCCGGCCCCGGTCTTCGCGGTCACCTCGCCGGGCAACGCGGTC
>DASXBE010000163.1:0-3949 GCA_036491815.1 Candidatus Dormiibacterota bacterium
TGTCACGAGCTGGACGAGGGCGGGGGATTTCTCGGACCATGCGGCGCCACATCACGTGTGGCTTAACATGGGCCGACCGCTAGCCCATTCAAGGAGACCTGCCCATGCCCCGCACCCCTCTGCTGAGACGCTTCCAGTCCCTGTTCGCCGACTTCGACGAGGCTGAACGCTCGGGCCGGACCGTGGAGGCGGTGCAGGAGGAGAGGCAGCAGAGGCGCCTCAGCCGCCGCGACTTCCTCAAAGCCTCGGGCGCGACCGTAGGGGCGGCCGCGATCAGCGGGCCGATGGCCGTGTTCGCCGCCACGACCAAGCCGAGCGGGCAGCAGGGCAGGATCGCGATCATCGGCGGCGGCATCGCGGGCCTCAACGCGGCCCTCACGCTGCAGGACGCCGGTGTCTCCTCCACCGTGTACGAGGCGTCAAGCCGGGTGGGCGGGCGCATGCACTCGGACACCACGTCCTGGCTCAACGGCCAGACGAGCGAGCACTGCGGCGAGCTCATCGACAGCAAGCACAAGACGATCCTGGGCCTGACCACGCGGTTCAAGATCCCGACCGTCGACCTGACCGCCGCAGAGCCGATGCATTCAACCGAGACCGACTACTTCTTCGGCCAGTACTACACGAGCGCGCAGGCCAACAGCGACTTCAAGCCTGTATGGAACGCGGTCAAGGGCGATCTGACCTCAGCCCCGTTTCCGACCCTGTACAACAGCTTCACGCCCGCGGGCCAGGCGCTGGACAACATGAGCCTGTACCAGTGGATCGAGTCGCGCGTGCCGGGTGGGCACGCTTCGCCCATGGGTCAGCTCCTGGACGTCGCATACAACATCGAGTACGGCAACGTCACCACGCAGCAGAGCTCGCTCAACCTCGTCTACCTCCTGGGCTTCCAGCCGGTGCCGGGCGATTTCCGGATCTTTGGTGCGTCCGATGAGCGGTACCACATGGCGGGCGGCAACGAGCAGCTGCCCCGCGCCATCGCGAGCGCCCTGGTGCCCGGGACCGTGCAGCTGAACACCGCACTGACCGCGATCGTGCACAACTCCGACAACACGTACACGCTCAGCCTCAAGAGCGGCGGCGTCACGACGCAGAAGGTGTTCGACCGGGTGATCATGGCCATACCGTTCTCGGTCCTGCGGGCGATTCTCACCTCCGACGCCGCGTACCGCGCGGCAGGGTTCGACAGCCTCAAGGAGACCGCCATCACCCAGCTCGGCTATGGCAAGAACGCCAAGCTGCAGCTGCAGTTCAACTCCCGCCTCTGGAACGGGTCTGGTCCCTGGGGAATCAGCAACGGCACCACATACTCGGACACCGGCTACCAGAACACGTGGGACGTCACGCGCGCCCAGGACGGATCGACGGGCATCCTCGTCGACTACACCGGAGGTGGGGTGCCGCTGGCGTCGTTCACCGGCGACCCGACCAACCAGGCGCTCGTGAATCAGTTTGCCAAGACGTTCCTGAAACAGCTCGAGCCCGTTTTTCCTGGCATCACCACACAGTGGAACGGCCGAGCGACGCTCGACGTGCCCCTCGCCAACCCGTTCCTGCTCGGCTCCTACTCCTACTGGAAGGTGGGCCAGTACACGAGCTTCAGCGGCTATGAGGGCGCGCGGCAGCCCGACCCCGCGACCGGCAAGTGCCACTTTGCCGGCGAGCACTGCTCGACCAACTTCCAGGGCTACATGGAGGGCGGGGCCGAGGAGGGCGCTCGGGCCGCGGGCGAGATCCTGAGCGACTACAAGGCGGGCATTCTGCCCTAGGCCCCGCCCCTCGTAGCGACCGCTAAGGATCCTGTGGCGCCGCGCTGACCTGGCCGGGGATGCGCAGAGGCAGCGCGAGCCAGGCCATGGTCGCCGCCGCGATGATCCCGGGGACGAACGCGAGCACGGCGTGCCCTGTCGCGTCCCACAGGGCGCCGGCGATCAGGGGCAGCACGAACGCGGCCGCGTACTGGAAGGTGAAGATCCCGGCGCTCATGCGCGCCACGTCGCCAGGGGGCGCGAGCCGGGGCGGGAGGGTCAGGGTCACGATGAACGCGAGGGCGGTGGAGAACCCGAGGATGAACGCCCAGACGAGCACGCCGCCCCCCGGTGTGGCCAGGATGCCGATCTGCGCTCCAGCCATCAGGCCCGCCGATCCGATGAAGCCGGCACGGCCCGTCAGCAGGCGGGGAAAGAGGGCCACCGCGGGCGCGGTCAGCAGCTGCGCCGCGTTCAGCAGCGTCAATGCCGGAGTGATCAGGTTGTGCCGCCCTGTCTGATCGAGAAAGTCGGGGATGTAGGCGTTCGCCCCAAAGTAGACGGCAGACGCCATGCCCATCACGATGCCCAGGCGGATGACCTGGCCGTGCCTCCAGTTGGGCCACCATCGCGCGGGGCGCCCGCCCCGGGGCGCCACGCGCTTGGGGGCCGCCACGCCGATCGCCAGGCCGCTGATCAACACGAAAATCGACCAGACCGCCAGCGCCCAGCGCCAGTCGCCGTGCGCGAGCGGAAGGACACCGAAGGGCGTCGTCAGCGAGGGCGGGAGGGTCTCGCCGATCAAGATCCCGTTGCTGTAAACGGCGGTGGCGATCGCGATCCTGCCGGGGAACCAATCGCGGACCAGGGACGGAAATGCGGGCTGGCTCACCGCAATACCGATGCCCATGAGGAAGGTGCAGCTGAACAGGACAGCGGTGCTCGGCCCGAGTCCTCGCAGGGCGCCGAACACGGCGACCAGGCTGAGACCTGTGATCAGCGCCGCCCGGACGCCGAGCTTCGCGATCAGGAGGGAGCCAGGCACCGCGGCCGCGGCGAGGAGCAGCACCGGCAGCGAGACGAGGGCGCCGACCGCCTTCTCGTCCAGGTTCAGCTGGTGATGTATAAGCGGCACCAGCGGGGGCACCGCGAGCAGGGTCAGGCGGAGGTTGATGCCGCCCAGCCACAGGAGGAGGAGCCGTCCCCCGTCGCCGCGGGTCAGCCTCACCCGGTGCAGCCCCTCATCCGTTGCCCATACTTGTGTGGATGCCGGGCCTCCTGATCGTCACAGCCGCCGGGCCGGACCAACCCACCCGCGCGAGCATCCCCTTCCACATCGCCGTGAACGGGGCCAGGCCCGCGGGGATCGAGGTGGCGGTCGCTCTGGCCGGAGACGCGGCCGAGCTGCTGAAGCCGGACGTGATCGCCAACGTGCTCGGCGTGGGCATCCCGCCGCTGCGCGATCTCATCGACAAGGCCATCGAACAGAACCTTCGCATCCACGTTTGAAAAGGCTGCGCTGAGGCCCGTGGGGTCTTGCCGGCGATGCTGACACCAAACTCAATATTCATCACGCCGCCGGACCTCGCCCGGCTGACGATGGAGGCCGACCGCGTCCTGAGCTTCTAGTCGGGCTAGTCGCGGGTGGCGCCGATCGCGGCGAGCGCGCTCGGATTCTCCAGCGACGAAAGGTCCCCGGGATCCTTGCCTGTGTACACCGAGCGCACCACCCGCCGCAGGATCTTCGCATTGCGCGTCCGCGGCAGGTCGGCGACGAAGTGGACCGCCTTCGGCCGCAAAGGCTTGCCCAGCGCGGTGGCCACCAGGTCCTGCAGCTCCACCTCAAGGTCGTGAGAGCCGGGGCGGTTCGGGCGCAGGATCACGAAGCAGACCAGGGCCTCGCCCTTCAGCTCGTCCGGAACCCCGATCGCGGCGGCCTCGGCCACGGCCGCGTGGCCAACCAAGATCGACTCCACCTCGGCCGGGCCCAGGCGCTTCCCGGCGACCTTGATCGTGTCGTCGGAGCGGCCGAGCACGTACCACAGGTCGTCGGCTGGATCCGCGTACGCCCAGTCGCCGTGCACCCAGACGCCGTCGAAACGGCTCCAGTACGTCTCGAGGTACCGTTCGCGGTCGCCCCAGAAGCCGCGCGTCATGCCGGGCCAGGGGTTGCGGATCACGAGCTCGCCGACCTCGCC
>DASXBE010000164.1:0-3503 GCA_036491815.1 Candidatus Dormiibacterota bacterium
CCCGGTCGGCGCCGGCTCGATCTGGAACCTTTTTCGCGACACGAATTTGGGAGCCGTCGGACAGCGCTGGGACGTCGCATTCGTGGCGGTCGCCGCGCTGGCCGCGAACATATGGCTCGCGACGCGCAGCGGAGGGTTCAATGAGGAGCGACAGGTCGCGGGGCTCGCCCTCACCTCGGCCGCCTTCATCCTTTTCGCGAAGGCCGTGTGGCCCTACTACTTCATGGAGGCGTACGTCTTCGCCGTCGTGTGGGCGGTCGGTCGCTGGAGGGAGCCGATGCGCCTCGTCGAGGTATGGCTCCCGCCGGCGTTCATCTGCGCGCTGGGCCTGCTGGCCGAGGTCGGCGCCACCAGGGACGAGCCGGCCCGAATTGTCACGCTGGAATCAGCCGCGATGTTCATCCTCCTGGCCTCCTGGACACTGTGGCTCGCGCGCACAAGTGCCAACTCCCCGCACGTGCCCGGGGTCAGGCTGAAAGACGCCTAAACCTCTTCTGGTTTCGCCTCCTCGATGAGCATCACGGGTATCCCATCCACGATCGGATAAAGCACCTTGCAGAGCGGACAGCGCAGCTGGTCAGGCTCCTTGAGCTCCACCTTGGTATGGCACTTCGGGCACGCCAGGATTTCGAGCAGTTCATGAGAGATCACCCGCGCATGGTAGTACGGTTTCGCCAGTGATCCTCCGGCGCCTATACCTGTACCTGGTGAGCGCCGCGGCGCTGGCCCTTTTGACGCTTGGGCTGGCCCTCCTCGGAAACACGGTTCTGCTCTTCGTTTTCAACGATCCCCAGGCCCAGTACAGCCGCGGCGCGCTGGCCGGGTTCAGCGCCATGATCCTCGTGGCCGGCCCCGTGTGGGGAATCCACTTCTGGTTCGCGCGCCGCTTCGCGATGCGCGATCCATACGACCGGGCCTCCGCCCTCCGCCGCCTCTACCTCTACTGGGCAAGCCTCGGCGGCGCGATCGGCGCCGCAATCGCCATCGCCGTGACGGCGGCCACCCTGCTCAAGCCGCTCATCGACACCTGCACGCTGTATGGGTCCTTCCCCGCGCTGGCCAAAAACAGAGTCAACGGCGACTGCGGCATCGCCAGCAACTGGCTCGCCACCTGCGATGGCGCCTGGGTCGCGCTCGTGTTCGTCGCCGTGTGGGCATTCCATTACTGGACGTCGGCCCAGGATCGAGCTGCTGTGGGCGAGACCGGCACGTCGGCGACCCTGCGCCGCTGGTACATGTACCCGGCGCTCCTCACCGGCCTGCTGATGATGCTGGTCGGCGTCGCGATGACGCTCGAGGTGGGCTGGCTGAAGATCGTGCAGAGCTCGCTCGGCGACTACCGTTACGTCGGCGACGCCGCCGGCCTCGCGATCGGCGGGTTCCTCCTCTGGGGCTTCCATGCACGCGCCATCGCCCGCGACCATGCGGCCGACGACCGCCACTCCACCCTTCGAGCCCTGGGGGGATTCGTCGCTGTCGCCGTCTCCATCGCCGCCGCCCTTTACGGCGCGAGCGAGATCCTGTACTACGCCCTCGCCCGCGCGCTCGGTGTCAACAATCCGGGCAACGTCAACAACAACGACATCCTGGGCGCGATGGCAGCCCCGGCGTCAGCGCTGCTCGTGTACGGAATCGCATGGGTGCTGGTGCGCCGGAGGCTCGCGCGTGATGCGGGCACGCAAGAGGCGGACCGGCAGGCGGGGATCCGCCGCCTCTATACGAATCTGGCCGCCCTCGTTTCTCTTGCGGCCATGTCAGTCGGAGCAGCCGGCCTGCTCTGGACGCTGGCGGAGCAGGTGGAGGCGCCGATCATCGGCGTCAACGCGTCCGACTGGCGGGACCCGATGAGCTTTTCGGTCACCCTGCTGGTCGTCGGCGCCGCGGTGTGGCTCGCCCACTGGCGCGACGCTCCGTGGGCCGCAGACCGCCAGTCGCTCAGCCGCCGACTCTACGTCTGGGCCGCCCTGCTGGCTAGCGTCCTGGCGGTGCTCGGAGGAGGGGTCGGAATGATCAACGCGCTGCTGCAGCAGCTCTTCAGCACCCATCCGACTTTGCAGGACACCGGCAACCTGGGCTTCGGCCACTACCTCGCCGTGATCCTGGTCGCGGCGGGCGTGGCGATCTATCACTGGCGCGTATTGCGGGCCGACGCCGCCGCGCGCCCGCCCAAGCCCGCCGCGATCGTGGTCCCCGCAACGGCCGAAGCCGTCGCGCCTGCGGAAGCCGCCCCGACGCCCATCGCCGCGGCGACGGACGAGCATTCGCGCCGCTACACGCTTGTCGTCACCGAGGCCACCGACGACGACGTGCACCAGGCGCTGGCCGGCCTTCCCCCGCAGGCGGGCTACAAGCTCACACCGGCCGAACCGGCGCGTTGAACCCGGCCGAGTCCCAGGCACTCCTCGACCTCGTCGACTGGCGCCGCCGGGTCGGCGACCTGTATCGGCTATCCGGCCCCGACACACTCCAGCGCTTCCGCAGTTCGCGCGATGAGCTGTTCCGCACCCACAGCCAGTCCCCCATCGAGCCTGAGGAGCGCGCCTCGTTTGCCGGCCTCAAGTACTTCCCGGCCGACCCCGCATACCGCGTCCCCGCGCTCTTCGAACCCGGAGACGGCTCGGAGATCGCCATCGACACCGGCGGCGAGGATGGCGCGGTCCGCTACCGGCGCGCCGGCCTGCTTCGCTTCCAGCTGGCGGGAGAGCCCTGCCGGCTGACGGTGCTGAGCCTCATCCAGTACGCAGGCGGCCTGTTCGTCCCCTTTCGCGACAGCACCGCCGGCCGCGAAACCTACGGCGGCGGGCGCTATCTCTTCGACACCGCGAAAGACACCGATGGCCTCGTGCTCGATGTCAAACCGGGCTCGCCCGAGCTGATCATCGACTTCAATTACGCGTACAACGCCTCCTGCGCATACAGCCCGCGCTGGGCATGCCCGCTGGCGCCCCCCGAAAACCGCCTCGCGATCCCGGTCCGTGCCGGCGAGAAGACATACAAGTGATCACGCCGCCCATCTAAGCCCCGGTCCACGCGGCAGTCTCACCCGCCGCATCGCCACCCGCTCAGGTGGCAAGAAGCGAAACTCCCGCCCAGCCCTGACCACCTGCCAGCCACCCTCATGCACCTGCCGGTGATGGTGGTAACAGAGCAGGACCAGGTTGGACAGGTTGGTATCCCCGCCCCTCGACCAGGCCACGATGTGATGCGGACTCGACCAGTTGACCGGGCGCGAGCAGCCCGGCCAGCGGCAACCCTGGTCTCTGACCCGCAGCGCCCGCCGCGCCGGCGCCGAGACCACCCGCGTCGCCCGCCCGACATCGATCACCACCGAGTCGGCGAGCAGGACCCGAGAGATCGTGCAATCACAGGCGATGCGCTCCACCGAGCGAGTCGAGATCGGCAGCGCGTGCTCGAGGTCGGCCGCCGCCGCCCCAAGCTGGTTCTGCAAGCCCTCCAGGGTGGTGGTCACGCTGAGGTGAGGCCTGACCCCATTGCGCCGCGGC
>DASXBE010000165.1:0-18678 GCA_036491815.1 Candidatus Dormiibacterota bacterium
CCTCATGGCCGAGGGGATGGCGAGCCGCGACATCGCCGACAAGCTCGGAATCAGCTACACGACGGTGCGCACCCACATCCGGAGCCTCGGCAGCAAGATGGGAGTCCACTCCAAGCTCGAGGCGATCGTCAAAGCCCGCGAACTCGCCCTCATCGAATAGAGGATGAGAGGAAACCCCAGGCTGGGGTTCCCTCTCATACGTTTAGGCTCCTGAGATTTTTCTCCGGTTGCCCGTTCGGCCCAGGAGGCGGATGGTTGCCGGACGCTCCTCGTCCTTCCAGCGCCGCACGGTCTTGCGCCGCCGCTTGTCCTCGTAGAGGTCGAGGTCGGCCGCCTGGTACACGGCCTGCCAATCCTGGCCACGACGCCAGGCCGCGATGCCGATGCTAACCTCGACCGCCTCGGTCGACTTTGCGCTGAGGCCGGCCTGCTGGACCGAGCGCCGCAACCGGGTCGCCACCTCGCGTGCCCGATCGACGTCGGTCTCCGGCATCGCAACCGCGAACTCGTCGCCGCCCACTCGCGCGCAGACGTCGGAGGCGCGGACGACTCTCTGCAGCTGCTGCGCCACCACGCGCAGCGCGCCGTCTCCAGCCCGATGTCCCTGGCGGTCGTTGATGCGCTTGAGGTTGTCGAGGTCGATCATCATCAGCGAGAGGCGCCGGCTGTGCCGCTCCGCAAGCGCGACCTCCCGCTCCATCACGCGTTCGAACTCGCGACGGTTGGCAAGCCCCGTCAGGTGATCCGTGCGCGCCTCGCTCGCAAACTGGCGGGCCCGGTCGAGCGCGACCGCGACCTGGTCGCCCACGGCGGCGACGAACAGCATGTCGCCCGCGTCGAAGACCCGATCGCCAATCGTGCCCAGGCTCATGGTGCCGACTACGCGACCGCGGACCTTGAGCTGCACCCGGAGCGCGTTCCACTCCGCGCTGGAGATCCGGTCGACGTCCGATTCCGTCCGTCCCGACGACGCCGACGCCGCGGCCTGCGCATGAGGGCCGACCTGGCGTCCGAACTCGCCGACCTGATCCTCGTCGAGGCCGACGGTGTGCATCAGCCTGTAGGTGGAGCGCTCGCGGAGCCACAGCGCACCCGTGCTGAGCCGCAGGGCGGCCAGCGACTCGACGAGCGCCACCTCGGCTGTCTCAGCCACGTCGAGCGAACGTCCCATCGCGGTGACGATCGCCGCCAGGCCATACATCTCGCTCTCCCTCGCCCGATGCTCCTCATCCACGTGTTCGAGGTATCCGCGGGCGATCAACATCGTCAGACGCTCGCTGACGTCCTCGAGTCTCCGCTGCGCCAGGGCGAAAAGCTCATCGTGTCGCGGACTTCCCTGCAGCGGGAGCGAGACAAGCTCGATGGTCACGCGCCTGTAAACGGCGAGGACGTCGATCAGCGACTCGAGCGGCACGCCCTGCGCCGAGCGCAGCCTGCCAAAGTCGCGCGAGCGTTGCTCATATTGCGCCCACGGCAGGTCCACGTCGACACGCAGCGAGGCGAGCAGGATGTCGATGAAACCGGCCGAGGTCGCGATGAGGTCCTCACCCGTCTTTTCGCTCAGGCTGACCAGTTCAGGGGCACGCGAGCGAACCACCTCCAGGGCCTTTTTGCCAGTGTCTCTAGTGTCGGTGGCGAGGCCGCTGGCGATCGCGCCGAGGACGTCGTCCGTATACCCGCCCGAACCTGTGCCGAGATTCATCCTGATTGGAGAACGTCGCGGGTCCGAGTCTCACTTGTTCAGTTGCGTCTACTGCAACTGAGTTAGGCAAAATCCGCGCAACCGTACGGCGACCGGGTGCCCCCTTCTGGGCGAGAGTAGGTGCAGGCGAACGGTACAGCCGTCCACCAAATCAAGCGGGGGGAATAACCGAAACAATGTCAGCAGAGCCGATCTCAGATTCCGCCGGCGCCGTCTCCGCCGATGCGACCACCGCTTACCGCGCCGGCAACGAAGCCGACTTCGAGCGTCTCTACCAGACCTCTTACGGCAAGATCCTCGGCACCCTGACCGCGATGCTCGGGGACAGGGCCGCGGCAGAAGACTGCGCGCAGGATGCCTTCGAGCGCGCGTACAAGAAGTGGGCCACCTGGCAGCCGATTGCTCCCGCCGAGGCGTGGGTGCACCGGATCGCGATCAACGCAGCTGTGTCGTACCAGCGCAAGATGCGGTTGCGGGAGGTGGGAGAGGTCATCCGCCGGATCGGGCGGCCCGGCCTCGCGCCCGACCCTCAGGAGATGGTCGAGAACCGCGACCTCGCCGCCGCGCTCGCGAAGCTGCCGCCGAAGCAGGCGGCGGCCATCGTCCTCCGCCACTACCACGGCTACACCAACCGCGCCATAGCGCAGGCGCTGGGCATCCCCGAGCGGACCGTGGCGTCTCGCCTGGCGGTGGCGAAGGAACGCTTGCGGGTGATGCTCAAGCACTCGTACGGCCCGGACGCCGACGACGGGCGGGGCGTGATGGAGCCGGCGCCCCAGGGCGGCCTGGTCGCCGCCACCGAATAGCCGAGAGCCGATTCTCAGCCCGCCGCCGCGGGCCAGTGGACAAGAGAGCGCCGCGGGGGCGCTCTTTTGTTTTTGGTCCTGGATCCGCGACGCGGACCTGCTCAGCCGGCCTCTTGCTTGCGCCGGAACAAGAGCCAGGCGGCGGCGAAGAACGCGGCGGTCCAGACGGCCAGGACGGCCACCTGAAAGCCAAACTCGCCCATTCCGGTGGCCGAAGGACCCGAGGGTCCGTTTCCAAACACAGGCGTGAGCGCGGAAACCGGGGCCAGGACGTTGACGAAGATGTAGTTGAGGAAATGCCCCTTGTTCGGGTCCTGGCTGATCGCGTAAAGAATGCCGGCCACCACCGTGCTGACGAGGGGAGCCCCAAACAGCACCGCCAGCGTGATGCCGATGGCCGCCCATCTGCCGAAAACCGCAGAGACCAGCAGGCTCATGCCCTGGACGCAGAGCACGCCAAGCATCGCGGCGCCGAGGCACATGAGAACGAAGAGCGGAATCGGCATCACGACCAGGTTGCTCCCGCCAAGCGGCTTGGTGCCGTCAACTGGGATTCCAACCTGGCCGTCGACCGGTCCCACCGACCCCTGGACGAAAGCCCAGATCGCGTAGACGACCAGGAATGCGACGACGACGACGAACAGGCTGATCAGAAACGACGCGATCGTCTTCGCCAGGAGCAGCTGGTCCCTGCTCATCGGGCGCGAAAGCAAGATGGCGATCGTGCGGTCCGAGCGCTCACCGGCGATCTGCTCCGCCGCGAGCCACCCGAAGATGCGCAAGAAAAGGAACATGACGATCCCTCCTAAGCCGAAAAGCGCGGCCAGGGTGATCGAGAACGACTGCACGGGCGCGATGTTGTGATCCAAAAGGTACTGGTCGTCGCTGATCTGCTGGCGGACGAACGCCATCGCGCTCGCCAATCCGGCGGAGTCCACAGGGCCCTTTGGACCACTCCCCTGCTGCTGGGCCTGCTGCATCGCGTCGAGCTCTTGCTGGTTGCCGGTGAGGTCATCGCGCACGGTGGTCTGCCATGCGACTGGCGGCGGCGGGCTCCAGCGTCCTTTGCTGGCGACGTAATAGATGTAGAGGCCTCCTGAGATCAAAAGGAAGATGCCCGCGATCACGGCGAAGACGATCCAGCGGCTGCGCCAGGTTTTGATGAGCTCGTTCCGGACGAGAGCGACCAAGAGCGTCATGTGGACGCTGCCACGGGCGGGGGTGGAGCGCTGAGCGGGCTGGCGGCGGTCACACCCGTCAGCTCGATGTAGACCTCCTCGAGGCCCCGCTGCAGGTGCACCAGCTGGTCGACGCCGATCCCGGCTGCGACAAGCGCGTGGTTGACGAACCGCGCCATGTCACCTTCCGAGGTGACGGTGATCGAGTCCTTGATGGTGCCGCGCTCAGCGGTTGCGCCGGGGAGCGCGCGCACGACCGCCAGGGCCCCGTCCACGTCCGACACGTCGATGCGATACCGGTGGCCCTGCGCGCTCATCAGCTCGCTGAGGGGACCCGCCGCCTTGACCTCGCCGCGATGCAGCACCACCACCCGGTCGCACAGCTCTTCGACCTCGGAAAGTAGATGGCTCGAGAAAAAGATCGTCAGGCCATCTTCGGTGGCGAGGTCCCGCAGGAGGATGCGAAGGCCGTGAATGCCGTTCGGGTCCAGGCCGTTCGTCGGCTCGTCGAGGATCAGGAGACGAGGCCTTCCGAGCAACGCCTGGGCCAACGCCAGGCGCTGCCGCATGCCCATCGAGTAGCGCTTCACCTTGTCGTCGGCCCGCTCGCTCATCCCCACCGTCTTCAGCAGCTTGGTGATCTGACCATCGTCGACGGCACCCAGGGTGCGGGCAAACAGGCGAAGGTTGTCGCGCCCGGAGAGGAACCCATATAGCGCCGGTTGCTCCAGCGTGGCGCCAAACAGCCGCGCCGCGCCCGAGTGATCCGTCCAGCAATCGTGCCCGCCGATCCGCGCGCTGCCCTCGTCGGCGCGCTGAAGGCCAAGCAGGATGCGAATGGTGGTGGTCTTGCCTGCGCCGTTTGGTCCGAGGAAGCCGAAGATCTCACCCGGCGCGACGCTGAGCGAAACCTGGTTCAGGGCGCGGAGGCGACCGAACCTCTTGGAGAGCCCTTCGACCTCGACGATCGCCGCCATTGCAGCACCTTAGGCGCTTTCAGCCGCGCCGGCGCCTCTTATGCGCCCCCGGGACCCGACGTGTTGGATCAGCCCTTGCCGCGAACCCGTCCCGCGACCAGGACGATGGCGGCCAGGATGATGGCCACCTGGATCACCCACTCGAGCGCGCCAGGCCGGTGGCCTCCGGGCGCCGAGCCTATCACCGAGGCCACCAGGACTCCCACCACCAGGCCGGCGAAGGCGATCGCCGCCAGCAGGGGGCGCCGGGGCATCAGGCGGCCTGGGTGGGCTTGGGTGACCTCAGCGTTCTGACAAACCTGGAGAGGCTCCGCCGGACCGGGCTCCAGACGCCGTCCACGCGCGCCAGCAGGCGGCGTTCGTAGCGCGGCGCGTTCGAGTCGGCGCAGAGGCGGCAGCCGCACCCCCGTCCCGTGTCGGGGAGGCGCCTGCCGCCCTTGTCGAACCTGGCTCGCACGTGCTCCCCGATTGCGTCCGTCTCGCCCTAGTGTCCGACGGTCCCGGGCAGGTAGTAGTTGCCGCCCGAGTTGATCAGCCCCGCGGGCTCGCTGTACCAGACATTGCCGATGTGCAGTGCATCGAGCGCGTTGTTCATGAAGGTGTGCCACATCGGTGCGGCGATGAAATAGCTGTCAGAGCCGCCCGTCATCTTCATGTTCCAGTTGGCGTTGCCGCCCCAGACCGCCGTCACGAGGTTCGGCGTGTAGCCGACGGTCCAGGCGTCGGCGAAGGAGTCGGAGGTCCCGGTCTTGACGCCGACCCTGCGGCCGGGCAGGGTCAGAAGGGAGTTGCGGCCGAAGATCATGGCGCGGTTGTTGTCGTTCGACATGATGGCTTCCATGATGAAAGCGACCCGCGGATCGAGAACCCGCTTCTCACCCGCGCCTGCCTGGTGCTGCCAGACGACCTTGCCATTCTGGTTCACCTGGCTGATCGCGAAGGGCGGCCGCAGGATGCCCTGAGTCGCCAACACCTCGGCGCCGGTGGCCATCTGGAGGGGTGTCTCACCGTAACCGCCAAGCGTCAGGGAAGGGCCGTATGTGTCGAGGGCGTCGTTGGTCGTGAAGTACGGGTTTCCCGACGCGTCAAAGTGCTGCTGGTAGGGAGGCGCGCCCATCGTGCGCGCCATGTCGACCACGAACGGAACGCTGACGCCCAGCTCGACCTTCACCGCCGGGATGTTGAGCGAGTTGCCCATGCACACCTGGAGCTGGCACACGCCGTGATACCTGCCGTCATAGTTCTGCGGCTTCCACACTTCGGTGCCGCTGCGCCAAACGAATGGGGAGTCGGTGATCCTGGTCGTCATCGTGTATTTGCCGGAGGCGATGGCTTCCGTGTAGGTGAAGATCTTCATCGAAGAACCCGGGTTGCGAGGCGGCCAGACGGCGAGGTTGTACTGGCCCCCGTTGGCGTTTGGGTTGGCCGAGCCGACCATCGAGACGATGGCGCCCGTGGTGGGATCGAGGGCGACGAGCGCGCCCTGCGTCACGCGCCTCCACGCAAGCTGCTTGATGTTGTTCGTCACGGCGCTCTGCGCCAGGTTCTGCAGCGTGTCGTTGAGGGTTGTGGTCACGATCAGGCCGCCCCCGTACGTCATCTCGGGGCCGAACTGGTTCAGCAGCTGGTCGGTGACATAGCTCACAAAACCGGCAGCCACGACCGTGTTGGTGGGCGTGAACATGTGCGTCGGCGGCGAGATGTCCTCGGCGAACGCCTTGGCGGCATCCGCGGCGGTGATCTTTCCGTCCCGGATCATGGCGTCGAGGACGGTCTTCTGCCGGTTCTTGGCCGACGTCCAATTGATGAGCGGGTTGTACAGTGTCGGCCCGCGGATGATGCCGGCGAGCATGGACGCCTGGGCCAGGTCGAGGTCCTTCGTCGCCTTGTGGAAGTACATCTGCGCGGCAGCCTTCGTGCCCCATGCGGTGTTGCCAAAGAACACGCTGTTCAGGTACCACTCGAGGATCTGGGACTTCGTGTATTTGCGCTCGAGCTCGAACGCGAGCAGTGCCTCGCGAACCTTGCGATCGAGCGTCGTCTCGTTGCCGACCAGACGCAGCTTGACGAGCTGCTGTGTGATTGTCGAAGCACCCTCCACCGACGCGTGGGCGCTCCAGTCAATCACGGATGCGCGCACGACCCCCTGTGGGTCGACGCCCGGCTCCGAGTAAAAGTTGCGATCCTCGATCGAGATGACCGCTTCCGGCAGCAGCGTTCCCATGTCCGGCAGCGCCTCTGTGTAGTGCTCGTAACCAGGGGGATGCAGATCCGCCAGCAGGGTCTTGCCGTCGTTCGCGTAGATCAGCGTGTCGGACGGCACGGAGGCAGTGACCCCAGAGGCGTCGGGCAGCTTGTCGGCGAACGCCACATATCCGGGCGATGTGATGATCAACGCCGGCACGGCGATGACCAGGAGGATGAGAAGCCTCACCATCCACCCGGCGGGCCGCGTGATCACAGCCGATCGACGCTGGTTCAGCACCTGCGCGGCGCTGGCGCGCCGCCTCATGCCGTTGGGCCTACGAGGCCAGGCTGTCTGGTTGTGACTCAGAGCCATTTTCTTCCTCATCCTCTCCTGGAATGTGCAAAGCGGGGCGCAGAGGGCCGTACCAGCCGAGCGACTGGCCGCTGAGAAACGCCTGAACGTTGAGCACGTGTCCACCCGCGACCTCGGGCGGTTCGACGCCGCGCTGGAGCTCGCCGGCGGTGCGGAGCGCGTCCGCGGTGCGAGTGGCGAGTCCGCTGACAGCCGGGGCGCCCGCGGCCGTGTACCAGGCGCGCGCCGCGAACTGCACGTGGGCCGCGGAGTCGCGGAGCGCCTCGAGACGCGCCTTCGACTCGACGCGCCCGATCGCCGCCGCGTGGGCCAGGCGCCGGGCTCCGGTCGGCACGAGGACGTTGCGTCCCCAGATGGCGAAGTTCAGCCCGGCGGTGAGCAGTGAGGCGCCACCGACCGCGGCGGCCGCGGCTACGCGCCGGTTGACCCGGCCGAGTGCGCCCGCCACGCCGGCGCGAGCCGGCCTGGGCGCCATCGGGAGCGGAACTTCCATCCATTCACGCAGCCGCACGCGCGGCCGGCGGCGCTGAGCGCTGCGGGCGGAGCGAATCGCGGCGAGGGCGATCAGGCAGGCGCCCGCCAGCACCAGGACGCCCGTGGCGATCATGAAGCGGTGGTCCCCGAGCCACGCCATGACCCCCGCCCCGAGCATGCCGACCATCGTGTTGATGACCTGCTCGATGCCCCAGGCGGCGGAGGCGGTCAGCTCGCGCGCGCTCTTGTCTGTGATGCTGACCATGCCGATCACGCACACGGTGATGAGGCCGATCCACATCATGACCTCGACCGGCCGCGGGATGGCGCGGCGCACCGGCGGAACGAATGTCGACGCGACCATACCGACGAACAGCGCGATCAAGAATTGCAGCAGCAGAGGGACTTCCACGCGAAGAGAACGCGCCCCCAGCGCCGAGTATTGGAGCGGTCACCGGAAACGCTCAAAGACTTGTAAAGGCACTTTCGGTCCCTGGTGCGTTGTCTGGTTGGGCCGGTGGCTGACCCGCTCAGCCCCCGGCCCGTGATTGCCTCGGGGGTTGAATGTGGCTGTCCTGATGATCGTCCTGCTGATCACGATCGGGCTCGCGTGGAGGGCCGGCCTCCATCGAAGTCACTACGTGATTGCCGACTCAGATGGCGAGCAGGAGTCGGACTGCGGTTTCCTCGACACCTGCGCCCGCACGTTCGTGCTCGTTCTGGTGTGCCTCGCGGGGTTGTTCGCGCTGGGCGTGATGTACGGCAACGTCTTGGGTGTGCACGCCAGCCCCTGAAGCCCGGCTCCGACCGCAACCGACGGTAGCCGTCCCTCGAGGAGCGTTTTCCTAAGCAGAAGCAGCCCCCTGCCCCGGGCTGCTTCGTTCTTTTCACCCCTTGGCTCGCACGCCCGCAGAGGGAAAAGCCCTCAGATGGCCACCCAAACGGCCTAATTCACCCAATTCACAACAGTTGAAGCTAATTAACCTCGGTGCCGCTGCCACACCGGTAGGGCGTGGTTAGCGTCCCTCTCGACACTTCGCCACCCGAACCGGGTGCGCGTCCACGAGGGGGATCTTTTGAGCTCACCACGCCGATTCGTCCTGGATTTCCTGGCCAGCCGGAAGATGCATCTTGCCGCGGCCGTCGCCGTAGTCGCCTGCCAGCTGACGTTCGTCGCATATGCTGCCGCACCCGATGCAGGCAGCGCCTCGGTCGCCCTTTCGCACTCGTCGATCGCCTGCTCGATCACATCGATCATCGCGGCTCCATGCGAAGCCAACCCCGTCGCGAGCGGCCCGCAGCTGAAGTTGCCCTCCGGATCCGGCCTCTGCCCAGCGTCCGGTCCAGCCGCCGCCTGCACCGGCAACGACCGCGCCATCGGCACCGCCCCCGGCGTGTCGTCGGTCCCGTCGGGCCAGTCGGCTTGCGCCAGTCAATCGACCGCCGGGCTGCCCAGCACCCCGGCCGCCTGCTCGAATGTGGTGCTGACGCCCGATCCGATTGGCCAAGCGGGAGGACGCGGCAGCTCGGCGGGCTCCTCCGGGGTGGTCCTGCCCAGCGTGCCGGCGGCCTCGCTCCAACCGGCGCTGCCGGTCCAGCGGCTCGCCCTCGACGCTGACACCACAACAGTGGGCGCCGGCCACCAGGCGGTGCTCACGGCGACCGCGAGCGAGGCCGTCTCCGGGAACTCTGCGATCGAGATCTTCGACCAGACCTCCGGCACGCTCGCCGGAGCCTGTACGCAGGTCAGCCAGTGCCTCGTCGGGTACGCGGCGCGGGGCGGCGTCCACACCTTCGCCGCCTACATCACGGCGCCGACCACCCAGCAGCCTGCGAGCCTCGGAATGGTCTCGTCGAACCGTGTGTCGGTCGGCTGGCTCGACAGCACGATCGCCGCGGACAGCACCGTGGTCGGACCCGGCCACCCCGTCACGATCACCGCCACCTCTACTGTGGACGTGGCCAGGACGGGCCGGCGGCTCGAGATCTATGACCTGACCGCCAAGACCATGCTCACCTACTGCAGCCGGGGCACCTCGTGCACGACCTCGGTCACGCAGGCGACCGGTGGCGCACACGACATCGTCGGCTACGTCACCGGCCGGCCTGAAGCGGTGTCCACCGCAGTTCGCGTCACGTGGTTGACCATCGCGCTTTCGGCGAGCACCACGACCTCGAACACCGGCGGCCTGGTCTACCTGCGCGCCACCACCAACGCCGACATCACCACGACCCCGTGGGTGGTCGGAATCTACGACGACCGCGGCCGCCTGGTCGACCACGCGTGCAAGACCGGCCGCAGCTGCAGCGTCCAGACCTGGGTCACCGGGGCCGCGCCGTGGTACTCAGCCGAGGTCGGCGCTCTTCCCGCCCCGGCGCAGCGCACACCCCTAACCAAACTGCTGTCCAACCTCGCGCCCGGCGGCCTCGCCGACGTGCAGGCGCACTCATCGTCGGTGCAGCCGACGCGCCTGCTGTGGGGCGTGGACTCCTGCAAGGCGTTCACCCAAGACTCGGCCGGAGCCACTGGGCTGCTGCCACAGGTGACCGCCGCTTACGGCGGGCCCGACTTCTGGGGCCGCTACCTCACCGACACGGTTTGCCCTGGCATCAGCGCGGCCGAGATCGCCGCCGCGGCCCGGGACCACATGGGCATCCTTCCGATCTACAACGACTACGACTGCTCGGCAGTCTCGTCCTACGCCACCGGGCGCGGCTACGCCGCCTCAGCGTCGGCCGCCGCCGCAAGCCTGGGCATTCCGAAGGGCCGGGTCATCGCGGTGGACATCGAGCCGCCCGGCGCCGCGTGTCCGGGCGCGGCCGGCGTCGACTCCGGGTTCATCGAGGGCTGGTACGACGGCATCTTCGCCGCCGGCTACGCCCCGGCCTTCTACGGCAACGGAACCAACGGCAGCGAGTTCGGCACGGCATGGTGCACGGCCGTGACGGCGCTGCCCAACATCGCGCGCGACTCCTATCTGTGGTCGTTCGAGCCGTCGCTTCAGGGCAGCTACGTCAAGGCGGCCGCGCCCGAGTACTTGCCCTACAACACCGGGTGCGCGGGGGTTTCGGCGGCCTGGCAGTACCAGCTCAGCGCCGGCTCAGACCCCGACGTCGACACGGACCTTGCCCTGTCGGCGCTTCCCCTCTGGTACCCCTGATCTCCGGGTAGGCCCCCCAGGGCGCCCCTCGGTCCTGGGTGCCGGCCGGGTGCTCCACGTTCCCTCTCCAGAGCCCGGGACACCATCTCGGGCCAATGGAGGGTTTGACCCATGGAACGTAGGGACGAGATCGTTGAGGATCCCGTGACCGGGACGGTGCGCGAGGAACACCACGTCGCCACCGGTCCGGCGGTGGATCCCGTGGCGCCGGTTGGCCCGCCCACCGTGGCGAGCTCGGAGGTCGTGAGCAGCCTGAACCCCGCTCGGCGCGCAGTCGAGGCAATCTACCTCGTATTCGGCATCATCGTCGGGCTGCTCGTGATCCGGATGGTCTTGAAGCTGTTGGGCGCGAACGCCGCCGCCGGCTTCGCGAACTTCATTTACGGCGTGACGGATTTCTTTCTGGCGCCGTTCCGCAACCTGCTGCCGACAGTGGGCAACAGTCAGGCTCAGCTCGAGATGTCGGTCGTGATCGCCATCCTCGTCTACCTGCTCATCGCCTGGGTCCTGGCGCGCGTGATCATGATCGCGTTTAGCCGCAACGTCTCCGTATCGCGGAGCGAGAGCACCGGCTCGAGGCGCCGCACCTTCTAGAGATCGCGGACCGCGGGGGAGGAGAGATACTCCTCCCCCAAGCCTGCTAGCCGGTGTGGCGCAGGCCGGGCCTTGCCGCCAGGTCGCGGATGTCCTGGACCTGTCTCGTGATCCACCGCGCGATGTCATTGGTCCGCACCACCTGACGGGCACCCTCGTTGCGGCGGCGCTTTTCCTCGACGCTCATCACGATTCCCTGGTGCATCGCGTTGGCCGTCGCCTCGATGTCGAAGGGATTGATCGAGAGCACGTGCTGGTGAAGCTCCTCGTGCGCGCCCGCATTCTCTGAGAGCACGATCACACCGTCCGCGCGGTTGATCAGCGCGCCCTCCTTGACGACGAGGTTGAGGCCGTCGTACACGGGGTTGACGAGCAGGACGTCGAAGTTTCGCAGCGCGGCCATCGCTTTGCGCACGTTCTCACCGAACTCCAGCCTCACCGGCTGCCAGCCCTGCCCGCCGTACTGAGTGTTGATCCGCTGCACGACCTGCCTGACGCGCCTGACGTAGTTGCGGTACGCGGCTACGTCCTGCCGCGACGGCTGAAGGAAGGCCCAGAACTGGACCTTGCCCTTGAGCTCTGGGTGATGGGCCAGCAGCTTCTCATAGGCGAGGAAGCCACGCACTATGTTCTTGGACGGGTCGGTCCGGTCGATGCGCACGATCAGGTGCTTCGGCCGCCAATCACGCAGCTTCCGCTCCTCGACCATGACGCCGTGCGAGAAGCCCAGGCGGGTCGTCGACGCGACGTCGACCGAGATCGGGTAGTGGCGCGCGTACACCACGCGACCGTCGACCACCACCGCGCGCTCGCGGTCGTCCACCGCCAGCCCGCCGTTCTCCTCGCAGGTCATCAGGAAGTTGCGCACGTCGAGGCTCGACTGAAATCCGACGATGTCGCAGCCGAGAAGCCCGTGCATGATCGCGTCGCGCATCTCTCGCGGCAGCACTTTCCAGTACTGCGGTGTCGGCCACGGGATGTGGATGAAATGCTGGATCATCGCGCCCGGCAGCTGTTCGCGAACGAGCTTCGGAACCAGGTACAGCTGGTAGTCGTGGACCAGGACGAGAGGCTGCTCGGCCTTGCGCCGGCCGATCTCGACGACTTTGCGCGCCACCTGCTTGTTGACCTCGACATAGCCATTGGTCCAGGCCCGGTGGATCCGCCCGTTGATGATCGGCTGCTGCGCCAGGTCCCACAGATAGTGCTGGATGAACCACAGCACCGGGTTCGAGATCACCGAGTAGTACTGCTCGTACTGCTCAGCGGTGGGCGTGACATAGTGCAGCTGCGTCTCCCCGCGGATCAGGGGCACCGTCGACGACGCGCCCTGCTCCGCGACGAGCGTTCGCTCGAGGTCCGTGCGCGCGCACGCGACCCAGTCCGCCGCGGTGACCTCGGCCATCGTCAGGAGGGCTGTGATGACCCCTCCGGCCCCGCGAGTGAAGCCGCCTTCGGGCCGCGGCTCGTGCGGCGCCCGGTTGGCGACGACGATCGCCGAGCTGTGTGGAAGCGTGCGCGTCACGTACGTCCGGAGCGAGGTCCCAGGGCGCCGCCGCTCGACGCTGTCGATGAAAGGCGTATCCGTGGTCACGTCGACCATCAGGTCGGCGTCGGGCTCGGCGACGGTCCGCCGCCCCCGCCGGCCGGCGGTGTCGGCGAGGCCGGCGGTGGCGTCGGGGAGGGGACCGGCGAAGGGACCGGCGAGGGCACCGGCGACGGCGCCGAGGAAGGGCTGGGCGACTGCGACGGTGTAGCCGACGGGCTCGAGGAGGCGGAAGGCGAGGGCGTGCCAGGCGTGGTCGAAGGCTTGGGCGATGCCGTGCACACGCCCTGCAGGAAGGGGTCCTGGCTATCGCCGCCGCAGCCCCGCACGACACCGGAAGGCATCGAATACCAGTCGCGCATGCTCGACGGAAGTGCGTTCACGAAGCGCTTCATCACGCTCGTGCCGACCAGCTCGCCGTAGGCCGTGATCAGGCCTCCGCCACCGTTCGGGGCGGTGTTGCCGACCCACGTCCCGATCACGATGTCCGGGTTGTACGCCATCAACCAGGAGTCGGGGATGCCGCCCTGGCCGTTGTCGCTCGTCCCGGTCTTGCTGGCCATCTGGCGGTTCCATCCGAAGTTCCACTGGTTCTGGTAGTTCTTCAGCACGTCGGTCATCAGGAATGCCTCAGCCGGAGTGAGCACCGTCGTGCCGCTGGCCGTGTCGTGCTTGTAGATGGACTGGCCGCTCGAGTCGTCCACTTCCCTGATCAGGCTCAGGCCCACCCGCTGGCCCTGGTCGGCGAAGGTCTGATATCCCTGGACGTGCTCGAAAAGCGTCACGTCGCTGCCCCCGATCGCGGTCGAGAGACCTGGGTCGAGCTTGCTCTGGATGCCCATCGCGTGCGCGAGCGCGATCACGTTCTGCATGCCTTCCATCTGGCCGACCTCGACTGCGGGAATGTTGCGCGAGTGAAGGATTGCGGTCCGCGCCGTGATGTTGCCCATGCCGCCGTTGTCGAAGTCGCGAGGCACATAGCCGTTGAAGTTGGTGAGCTCGTCGTGAAGGATCGTGGCCCACGTGATCTTGTGGTCGCGCAGCGCAGCTTCGTAGACGTAGGGCTTGAACGACGACCCCGGTTGGCGCTCCGCGAGCACGGCGTCGTACTGGCCGGCGATCGAGTCGTTGCCGTAGTCGGCGGAGCCGACCCAGGCCAGCACCTCGCCGGTCCGCGGGTCGGCGGCGAGCAACGCGGAGTTGTTGACGTGGGTCCAGGCCAGGTCCTGGACTCCGTTGGCCACGGCGGACTGCGCGAGGGACTGAATGTTCAAGTCGAGCGTGGTGTGGACGACGATGCCGCCCTGCTGGATAGCAGCCGAGCCGAACATCTTCTCGAGGTCGACGAGAACCTGGTCGACGAAGTGCGGCGCCTTGCTCTGGCGGGCGCTCGGCTGGATCCTCAGCTCTGACTTCACGTCCTCCTGCGCCGCTTTGTCGGCCTCGGCCTGGCTCAGCGTGTTCGTGGCCACCATGCCCTTGAGCACATACAGCGCTCGTTCGTGCGCGAGGTCGTAATGGGCAACAGGGTCATACGCCGTGGGGGCCTGGATCAGACCGGCGAGAAGGGCCGCTTGTGCGGGCGTGAGGTCCTTGGCATCCTTGCTGAAGAAGGTGCGCGCGGCCGCCCCCATTCCGTAGGCGCCGTGGCCGAAGTAAACACGGTTCAGATACATGGAAAGGATCTGGTCTTTCGAGTAACGCTGCTCCAGCGTGACGGCAAGGACCAGCTCCTGCACCTTTCGCGTGAGCGACTTCTGAGGTGTGAGCAGCTGGATCTTGACCAGCTGCTGGGTGATGGTGCTGCCACCTTCGTTGAGGCCGCCGGACGTCGCGTCGACATACAGGGCGCGGGCCAAAGAGGCCGGGTCCACGGCCCCGTGGCTGTAGAAACTTCGGTCCTCGGCGGCGAGTACGGCCTTCGGCGCGTACTTACCCATCTGGTCCAGCGTCAGATCGATGTGATAGTGCCCGGCGGGATTCCAGTCCTCGATCAGCTTTCCGTTGCGGTCGAGGACCACGACGTCGCCCGCCGCGAGGACGTCCTGCGTGGGGTTGGGCAGGTCCTTGATCGCCCAGAGCACGTAGAGCGTCGAGGCGACGAGCGCGAGGCCCACGAACGCCGCGATCCAGGCCTTCTTGGCCCACAACCATGCGAAGGGCCGGAGCCAGAGCGAACGTTGGCCGCGACGGACAGCCGGTGCCGTAACCACCCTTCGGGCTCCTCCTCCGAGCACCCGGCTAAGGCGTGGCTGAGTGCCACGCCGGGGCGCTACGTCAGGACAACGCTCGGTCTGATCACGGTACTCGGGCGTTCCAGGGAGGCCGGATTCGGGTCAGTCGAACTCCACGGCGATGTATGCCACGCCGTTCGCGGCGACCCGCCACGCGGTCGCCACGTAGTGGAAGGGACCGAGAATGTTCGCTTTGTGCTCCGGGCTGTTCATGAAGTCCGTGTTCAGCACCGAGTCGTTGACGCCTGCCGAGTACCACCCGATGTTCTCCCCTGACTGGTGCCCGATGCCGCAGGCGAGGTCCTGGTACACGCCATTGGCGTGGGACATCACCTCGGCGGCGGCCATGCGAGCCGCGTTGCTGGCGGCGACCGACGCGAGGCAGGAGTTCCACGTCAACGGCGCGAGCCCATAGCGGGCCCGGTCCTGGTTGATCAGCACCTGCTGGGTCGATCCGATGACGATCCGCGCCGGCGGGGCGGACCTGCGAGGCGCGCTCGGGGCGGGCGCTGCGGGCGCATGCGCGGCGGGCGCCGGCGCGGCGGCCGGAGCCGGGACGGGCGACGCCGGGATCGGAGTCGGTGAGGCAACCGGTCGCGGGATCCGGTACGGCGGATAGGGAACTCCGCCGAGGGGCTCGCTTGCGACCAGGAGATTGCTCGTCGACGTGGGCGACTGAGAGGAGCTCGACTGAAGGTGCGCGATGGTCGCGCTCACTCCCATGGCGAAAACGAGGAGCAGTGTCCCAACGCTCGCGAAAAGGCGCATGGGTACGAGCGTGCCCTA
Source organism: Candidatus Dormiibacterota bacterium (assembly GCA_036491815.1). Lineage (GTDB taxonomy): Bacteria > Chloroflexota > Dormibacteria > Dormibacterales > Dormibacteraceae > DASXBE01. The sequence goes on from DASXBE010000165.1 coordinate 16,019, forward strand.
GACCGGCCGAGGGTCCACATCAGATTGGGTAAAGCGTTGTAAATGGATTCAGCGTTGGGGCGCGACGTAGGTCCCCAGCCGCCATTTTCGCGGCGACTACTCGGGAAGGCGGCTCTTCAAGCGCTCGAACGCCAGGACTAGAAAGGTCTCGGCCATCCGCTCCCAGCCTGGCGCTTGCGACCACATGAACGCCATGGCCCGGAACGCGAGCTGGGATGCCTCGTACACTCCGAACCTCTGCACTGTCGCGTGGGGCCTCAGCTCGAGATACCGGCGGATGAACAGCCTGCGCGCCTCCTCCGCGGCGACTGAGTGCTCCCAGGTCTTGGGGCTCGAGGGGACTGTATAGGCGCAGTACTTGCCGAGGTCGTAGCTGTTTTCGGCCATTGCGTAATAGTCGAAGTCGAGCAGGGTGAACTGGTCGTTGTGGAACAGGAACTGGTCGTACTTCATGTCGCCATGAGTGGCGATCACGTCCTCCTCCTCGGTCTTGCGGACGTGCTCCCGCAGGTGGTGGATGAGGTCGGTCAGGAGGAAGTGGCCGCTCGGCAGGACATACTTGAACTGCTCGGACACGCGCTCGAGGCGCGCGATCTCCAGCTCGATCTTGATCAGCTGGTCGCTCGGCACCGCCGCCTCGTGGATCACGGCGAGCCCCTCGGCGGCCGCATTCGCGGCGCCCATGAATTCAGCGCTGGTCCGGTTGCCGCTGACCGGCCGCCCACGCACGCCCTCCTCCAGCAGGAGGCCCAGGTCCTCGATGAACGCTAGGGGACGCGGCAGGTTGAGATAGCCTGGATAGCGAGCCGCGGCTTCCCATAAACCCTGGACGATTCGAAGTGTGCGGAGTCCGCGGTTTCCCGGCTGCGCCTTGCCGAAGATCCTGGTCGGAAAGCCGGGGTGGTCCACGGTATAGCGGAGAATCGCTCCGACCTCGGGCACGTAGCGCACCCGCTCGATGCCGATCTTTCGGGAAATGGCAAGGATCTCCGACGCGGGGCGTTCCTCCATTCCCATCAGGACACTGGCCATTCGAATGGGGTCCGTCGCCATCGGAAGGCTCGGCATGGCCGGGTCGAACGGATAGAACCAGTAGGCGTGTTGAGTCTCCGGAAAGAGCGTTGGATATCCGACGCCATTCACCGGATCGCTGGGCCTTCCGCCGCCATGCATCATCAGGCGCTCGCTGAGCCGGGTCCAGGCGTCTGGCGTCAGGGCGCCCTTTGCCACCAGCCGCAGATTGCGTTCCTCGTCCTCTCTGTTGATGTCGATGGAGAACATCGACCAGTACCAATCCGGCGGCTCGAGGCGGTTCAGGCTGCGGCGCACCCTGTCGATCTGCCAGCCCGTCCCGGCCAGCAAATCCTCGACGTAGGCGGCGACCGATTCCTTGCTCGTCGCCTCGTCCATGGTTACAAGAGTTGGTGTTTGCGTTGTCATTGCAAGTCGATTGCCCAACTAGGGAACGCTGAGCGGGGCATTCTGCGACATATCCCCGAAAATTTCGGGGCCCATGTCCAGGATGACGGCGAAGGCAATCGCTGTCATCCACATGGAGGTGGGCATTTGGAAGCGTTCGGCGAATATTTAGCGAGTCGGCCTACGCTGGTGCGGCGCCTGCTCGCCAACGCCTTCGTCCTCATGGCAGGTCTTCTCCTCATGCTCGCCCGTACGTCGCCGGCCCTCGCCGCGGACAACGGTCACGGCCAGGGTAAAGCACACGACAACACGAGTGCTTCCGCGGTAGTCCAGCGTCACGACAGTCCGTCGGCGCAGAACAACCACGAGATCGGCGGCGGCGGCGGCGATGGAAAGGGCAATGGCAAGGGCAAGTCAGGCGGCGGCAGCAGCACCAAGAGCAGCGGCAGCACTACGAACAGTGGGACGACCACTGCCCCCGCCAAAGACAAGTCGGCGGGCGAATCACAGGCCTCGGCGAGCGGCAACGGCCACGCCACAGGCAATGCGAGCGTCAGCACGAGCAACGGCTCGGCCAAGTCAAGCGGCTCCGACAGCGGCAAGACCAATGTCTCCGCGAAGTCGAACGGTTCGGACAGCGCCAAGAGCAACGCCTCGGCCAAGTCCAACGGCTCCGACAGCGCCAAGGGCAACGGCACCGCCAAGGGCAACGCCACGGTCATGACCGTCGCGGCGACCAACCACAAGGAAACCGGCGAGAACAACTCGGACGTCCGGGGCGACACCGCCGGCGGCAAGACCGGGAACGGCGACGACAAGACAAAGCCCAAGACCAAAGGACCCGAGGAGCAGAGCAACAGCACCGGTAGCACCGCGTTCAGCACCGGCAGCACCGCGGGCGGCTCGACCAACCTCAACAACTCGCAGGGCAGCACCACAGCGAGCAACAGCTCGACCGCGGGCGGCTCGACCAACCTCAACAACTCGCAGGGCAGCAACGTGGCCAGCAACAGCTCGACCGCGGGTGGCTCGACCAACCTGAACAACTCGCAGGGCAGCAACGTGGCCAGCAACAGCTCGACCGCGGGCGGCTCGACCAACCTGAACAACTCGCAGGGCAGCACCACAGCGAGCAACAGCTCGACCGCGGGTGGCTCGACCAACCTCAACAACTCGCAGGGCAGCAACGTGGCCAGCAACAGCTCGACCGCGGGCGGCTCGACCAACCTCAACAACTCGCA